>DATKSS010000041.1:0-11163 GCA_035531515.1 Candidatus Dormiibacterota bacterium
GGCTCCGCCTCGTTTCCAGTGCCGGCTGCCGAGGTGCTCCTTCGCGCTGAAGCGATTGAAGATCTGTCCATGCAACCCGAAGTGGGTGAACGTGTCCACGTGGGTGCCGCAGTGCGTGTAGAGCGAAATGCAGTCGCCCGAATAGCTGACCCTCTCGTTCTGCTCGTCGGAGATGCCCAGCGGGTTCTCGAGCATGTTGCCGGCCGGCGTATGCGACATCCAGATCTGAAATCCCGGATCACCAAGGTCGGTCCACACGGGCATACCCACGAAATAATCGACCGCCAGGTCGAAGGGCTTTCCCGCGTCCGCCTCACCCATGGCCGCCCGCCGCGATTCGGCGGTCATGTGGTTGAGCATGCCGATCTCGTCTGCCGGCCCAAACGGGCTCGCAGACGCCTGGTTGAACTTCGAGTGGTAAGCGACGATGTTCTTGCGCTGGTCTTCGCTCAACAGGACTGGGCCGCACATTTCCCTAATGACCTCCTGGAATAATCGGTCGGTGCGAATTCTCGAGGCGCGGGCTCGCGCGGAGGAGGTCAAGGATCTCAACCTCTTCATCGCGATGACGGACGAGGACGGAGACGGCGAGGTGGTCGCGGTCAAAGACCTGATCGATGTGCGCGGCACGCCCACCACCGGAGGCGGCCGGCTGCTGCCGACAGATCCCAAATCCGAGGACGCGCCCCTGATTCGCAACTTGCGCAGCCGCGGCTGCGTGATGATCGGCAAAACGAATCTTCACGAGTGGGCCTTCGGCTCGACCAGCATGAACCGTCACTACGGCACGGTTCGCAACCCTCGGGACCGGTCTCGCATCGCCGGTGGCTCCTCGGGCGGGTCGGCGGCGGCGGTGGCCGCGGGAGCCTGCGACTGGGCGATCGGCAGCGACACCGGCGGGTCGGTGCGCATCCCCGCCGCGCTTTGCGGCATCGTCGGATTCAAGCCGACTTTCGGGGCGATCGACACGAAGGGGGTGGTGCCGCTGAGCTTCTCGCTCGACACCATCGGCTCGCTCGCGCCCGACGTCGCCACCGCGACCCGTGCGGTCGCGATGATGGCGAGCCCCCGCGGGGAGGGCAACTTCCTCGACGGCTGGCAGGATGACGACGCTATCCCGGCCGACCGCCTGCGCCTGGCCGTGCCGGCGGGCTGGGTGGAAGGACTCGACGAGCAGGTCCGGAGAGCCTGGGATCGGGTTTCCGCCGGCCTTCCCCAGGTCGAGCTCCCGAGCCTCGACTCGATGCAGCGGGCCTGCCTGGACATCATGCTCAGCGAGGCCGTCGCGTTTCACAAGACGTGGATGGATACGCGCCCCGGCGAATACGGTCCGGACGTGCTGGCCCGGCTCCGCACCGGCCTCGCCGTGACCGGCGCCGACTACGTGAGCGCGCTGAAGGACCGGGAGCGGATGCGCATGCAGGTCGCACAAGCCATGCGCGGCGTGGACGCGATCTTGCTGCCCTCGACTGCCTCCGTCGCGCCTCTCATAGCGCCCGAGGTCGACACCCGGCCGCTCGTTCGCTTCACGCGCCCGTTCAACCTGACCGGGCAGCCCGTCTTCAGCCTTCCGGCTCCCGTGGACGGCCTGCCGGTCGGCATCCAGGTGATCGGACACCCCGGCCGCGACGTCGAGCTGGCCGCGGTCGCAGCCGGGCTCGAACGAGCCTGGCGCTCCGCTAGCGGCTGACGTCCTTCGCCTCCGTCAGCGAGCGCGCGAACGCCTCGAACCGGTCCATGCCCTCGGTGAGGGTCTCGAGCGAGCACGCGTACGACAGGCGGACGTGGCGGTCTGAACCGAACGGCAGCCCGGGAACCACGGCCACCCGACCTACTTCGAGCAGCCCTTCCGCAAACCTGACCGAGCCGTCGATCTCGAGCCCCGCGATCACCCTGCCGTAGAGGGCGTCGACGCGCGGAAAGATGTAGAAGGCGCCCTCAGGCATTGCGTCCAGGTGCACTCCCGGCATCTTGCTCAACCGTCCCGCCACGTACCGGCGGCGGCGGTCGAACTGGACGCGCATGGCTTCGACGGGCGCCTGTTCGCCCTGCAGGGCAGCGAGGGCTGCCCGTTGGCTGATCGATGACGCGCCCGAGGTGCACTGGCTTTGAAAGCTCGACATCGCCTCTGCGATCTCCGGGTTGGCAGCGGCGTAGCCCATGCGCCAACCGGTCATGGCGTAGGCCTTGGAGAAACCGTTGACGGTGACGGTACGCTCGAGCATCTCGGAGCCGAGCGACGCGATGCTGATGAACTCGGCGCCGTAGGTGAGCTTCTCGTAAATCTCATCGCTGATCACGTACAGGCCGTGCGTTACAGCCAGCTCGGCGACCATCCTCAGCTCGGAGTCCGAGTACACGACGCCGGTGGGATTGCATGGATTGTTGAGCAGGATCAATTTGGTTCGTGGCGTGATCGCAGCAGCCAGCGAGGCCTGGTCGAGTCGGTACTGGTTGGGCTGAGTGTCGACCATGACGGGTTCGCCGCCCGCGAGCCGCACCATCTCCGGGTAGCTCACCCACGCTGGCGATGGGATCACGACCTCGTCGCCAGGGTCAAGGAGCACCATGAGCGCGTTGTAGATCGACTGCTTGGCTCCGTTCGACACCACGATCTGCGCAGCTTTGTAGTCCAGGCCGTTGTCGTCTTTGAGCTTCTTCGCTATCGCCTGGCGAAGCTCGAGGATCCCGGGGGTCGGCGTGTATCGGGTGAAGCCCTGCTCGATGGCCGCGATTCCGCCGTCTCGTGCCGCCGGGAGGGTGTCGAAATCCGGCTCTCCGGCGGTCAGGTTGACGAGGTCCACGCCCTGCGCCACGAGCGCTTTGGCGCGAGCGTCCACCGCCATCGTGGCCGATGGCCGGAGGGAGCGCGCCCTCAGCGAGAGCTGGGACCGCACCTAGTCTTTGATGAGGAGGGAGCGGCCGCCGTCGATCGTGATCAGTTGGCCGTTGACGAATCCGGCATCTTCGGAGGCCAGGAATCGATAGAGCGCAGCCACGTCCCCGGGCTTGCCAACCCGGCCGACCGGGTTGACTCGACCGGCCAGCGCGACCCCTTCCACCCCGAGGGAGTTCACGGGGTCTAGCGATTGGGGGCTCTCGATGACCCCCGGCGCCACCGCGTTCACCGTCACGCCCCGGCTCCCGACCTCGATCGCCAGCGTCTTGACGAGCCCGACGATGCCGGCCTTGGATGCCGTGTAGTGCGCGTGCTCGGTCCACGACTGGGCGGTGCCCGCCACGGATGACGTCGCCAGCAGCCGTCCATAACCCGCCTCGAGCATGTGGGGCAGGACGGCGCGGAAGCAGCGCCAGACGCCGAGCAGGTTCACATTGACGACCTTGTTCCAGGCCTCATCGGTCAGCTCCAGTGCCGGGACGGTGCGGGCGATCCCCGCGTTGGCGACGCAGATGTCGATGCGGCCGAAGGCCTTGAAAGCAGTCGCGGCGAAGGAGTTCACGGATTCGGTCGAGGTCACGTCGAGCTCGCAGACCAGGGCTTTTCGGCCGGCCGCTACGACCGCCTCTCGAACGGGCCCCACGTCGTGCGGGTCGCCCGGCAGCCAGCCCAGGGCGACATCGGCGCCCGCCCGCGCAAACGCGATTGCGGTGGCGGCACCGATGCCGGATGCGGCGCCGGTGACCAGGGCGGTGCGTCCTGTCAGGTCACACACCGCTCAGAGCATCACATCGCCGCCGTTGGGCCCAAGCGTCTGGCCGACGTAATAGGAAGAGTCGTCCGATGCGAGAAAGACCGCGGTCGGTGCCACCTCGTGGGCCTGGCCGAACCGGCCGATGGGCATCTCGGCGAGCTTCTTGTTCTTCCACTCGTCGGTCTCGTCTTTCATCATGTCGGTGAGGATCGGGCCGGGCGCAATCGCGTTGACACGCACGCCCTTGGTCGAGACCTCGCGTGCGAGCGCTTTCGTAAAGGCGAGCACGCCGCCCTTGCTGGCGCTGTAGTGAACCATCTCGTGGCCGCCGATCTGACCGAGCTGAGAGCCGATGTTGATGATGTTTCCGTGGCCGCGCTTGAGCATCTGCGGGAGAACGTAGCGGGTGCAGAGGAACACGGCGCGGAGGTTGACGTTCATCACCTTGTCCCATTGCTCGGACGACATCTCGTGCAGCAGAACCTGCGAGAAGATGCCCGCGTCGTTGACGAGGATCTCGACCGGTCCGAGCTCTTTCTCCACGCGCTCGATCATGGCCTTGACCTCGGGTTCCTTGGTGACGTCCGTCTGCACGTAGATCGCGCGGCGGCCACCTTTCCGCAGGGCGGTCAGCAGCTCTCCAGCCCCACTCTCCGGAGCCTGGTCGGCGACCGCCACATCGGCGCCTTCCGCCACGAATGCCTCGGCGATGGCCCGTCCGATGCCGCGGGCTCCCCCGGTAATGATCGCCACCTTGTTCTCGAGCTTCCCCATGGTTCTCCTCAGGCGCTGGCCGGGC
Source organism: Candidatus Dormiibacterota bacterium (assembly GCA_035531515.1). Classification (GTDB taxonomy): domain Bacteria; phylum Chloroflexota; class Dormibacteria; order Dormibacterales; family Dormibacteraceae; genus DATKSS01. Next base: position 4,453 of record DATKSS010000041.1, read on the forward strand.
CAGACCACATTTCCAGGATTTCCGACGAAGGCACCACGTCGAAGCGGTGGCGCATCAGGAGCAGCGACGCGTCGTGCTGGGCCGGGTCGTCACTTGCGACGCAGTCCTCCGGGACGATCACGTAGTAGTCGTTGAACAGGCCGTCGCGGGCTGTGGATTCGACGCACCCTTCGGTGGTCGCACCGGTGACGACGATGCTCTTGATGCCGTTGCTTCGCAGCAGCATGTCTAGGTTGGTCCCCCAGAAACCGCTCGACCGGTACTTGCGCACGATCACGTCACCGGATTTCGGTGCGAGCTCGGGGATGATCTGCTGGCCCTCGGTACCCTCGACCGTGTACTTGAGCGGTTTGAGGGGCCCGCGGGTCGCGAAGTGCAGGCGCATGGTGAAGCGCAGCTGCGCCGGCGACTCGATCTTCGAATCGGGCAGCCTCGTCATCATGATGTAGATCAGCGGCACCGATGCGGCTCGCGCGCCCTCGATCAGGCGCGCGAGCTTTGGCACCATCGCCGGGTACATCGAGATGTCGATCCCCTGCTGCGCGAAGTTGTAGCCGGCCCTGCAGAAATCGTTCTGCATGTCCACGATCACGAGGGCGGTATACCTCGGGTCTACCAGCTCCTCGAGCGTCGAGAAGACCTGCTTACCGTCGACTTCGACCATGGCTACCTACGTGCGTGGAGCGTGGGCAGACCTGTCGTCAAAGCGACCGCCCTCCTCGGCGTGGGTGATCGGTTCGTCCGCCACGACGGAGCCGAATGCCGCCAGCTTCTCCGGTGACCGCCCGCGGATGTAGAAGTACGCCACCAGTCCGGCGATCACGTATACGCCGACGATGTACGGGACCATGCTGTAGGGATATGCCTGCCCGGGGGCGACGACGACCCACAGCGGATAGAGCAGCCCGAGGCACCCGAGGATCGGGGCGACCACGTGGTACAAGATGTTTCGATCCGCTCGGTTCGAGAAGTACCGGATCAGCGCGATATTGCAGAGGATGTAGACGAGGACCACGCCCACAGTGCCGATTGTGCCGGTGAAGCCGTAGAGGCCGGTCGCGCCCGGACCTAGCCACGCGCCGCCCGCCAGGCCGACGATAACGGTGAATACGGTCAGGACGTAGATGGCGACGTGCGGTGAGTGGAAGCGCGGGTGCACTCGACCCAGGGCCCCTGGCAGGGCGCCTTCGCGGCCCATCGAGAAGAGCACGCGTACGGTGGTGTTCTGTAGGGCGAGGAAGGCTGAGAACAGACCCGCGATCGCGCACAGGTCGACCAGCTGCTCGAGCCAGGGCGCGTACTGGTGAGCAAGAGTGACGAACGGAGTGCCGTCCTTGAGGAAGTTGGCCATGTGGGCTGGGTCATTGAGGTGGTAGCCGGCCGTGAGGCCATACATCACGTAGACGTAGAAGACGCCGACGCCGATCACCGAGCCGCCCACCGCGAGCGGAATCATCCGCCGCGGCTCTCTCGTTTCCTCTCCCAGCACGGCCGCGGCGTCGAAGCCGATGAAGGAGAGGATGCCGAAGACGACGCCCAGGCCCACGCCTGAGAAGCCGTTGGGTGCTGAGCTCGGGTTGAAAGCGGCAAACGTGTTCCCACTGCCGGCATTTGCGATGGCGATGGTCGCCAGGACGAAGAACACGATCACCTCGACGGTGAGCAGCGTGAGGTCTACCCGGACCGAGGTCCTGATGCTGCGGACCGAGAGCACGACCACGATCGCCATGAATACGAAGGCGTAGATCCACCACGGGATCTCGGCGTTGAACGTCGTCTTGACGTAGTCGTGGGCGAAAGCTGCCACGGCTCCGAAGAGGCCCGGCACCAACAGGGCGTAGGCGCCGAAGAACATCCAGCCCGTGAAGAAGCCGGCGCCGCCGCCGAGCCCTCGCGCGGTGAAGGTGTAGAAGGAGCCTGCCGAGGGGAGCACCCTCGAGAACTGGATGACGGTGTTGCCGACGAAGATGATGACAATCAGGGCGATGAGGAACGCGAGCGGCAGGGCTTCGCCCGTCGAGGGGCCCGCGGCGGGGGCGTTGAGGACGACTGCGAGCACCGGGCCCATGAGAGCTACGGATAGTGCGATGCAGTTCCAGACGCTGAGAACGTTCTTCTGAAGGCGTGCGCCTTGGGCGCTGTCAGGTGCGCTAGACATTTGCTTCCCCTCGAATCTCCCCTCCGAAAACCCGGCCAGTATATTTGATCAGGAATCGTTGTCAACCTCCCCGTGTTGGCAGGCGCGGCGAACCCCGAATCGATCGTGCCTGAACGGAGAACCGAGATGAGCGCAGTCAACGCGAAGACCCTGGAAGAGCGGCTGGAGAGGCTCGAGTCCGAGCGAGAGATCCATGCTCTCGTCCATCGCTACGCCGAGCTCTGTGACGCGGCTTATGACCCGGATGGACTAGCCAACCTGTTCACGAGCGACGCGACCTGGTCCTCCAGGACTCGCGACGGGTCGGTCGACTTCGGGCGTTACGAAGGCAAAGAGGCGATCAGGGCTTTCTTCGCGGGGGCATCCAAGGACCTCGGACCCATGACCCTCCACTACCTCCTCGCCCCACGCATCGAGGTGGCGGAAGATGGCGCGTCGGCGACCGGAGTCTGCTACTTGCTGGCGATCCTGGACCAGCGGCCTGCTGCCTCGGCGCCGGGTTCGGCCGACCGCGAGCGCGTCCTCCTCGGGGGCGTGTACTCGCATCGGTTCCGTCGTATCGACGGGCGCTGGCTCATCGGCGCGTCGGAGTGCGACCTCAGTCTCGAGGAGCCGCTCAGGAGTGCCCCTTCACCGACGCCTTGAAGGCGTTGAGCAGCAAAGCCGCGTCACTGCCTCCCGTGAGAAACCACGCGCCTTGTCCTCGAAGCTCGGCGGCCGACAGCCGGTAGCCGGCGTGGTCGGCGGGCATGCCGAACCTGACTCCCGCCTCGCGGGAGGCGCCGAAGATCCTGGCGACCGCGGCGGCCAGCAGCGGATCCTGTGGATCTCCCATCACCCCCAGCGACGCCGAGAGGTCGCTCGGCCCCACGACGACGAGGTCGATCCCTGGCGTGCGCACGATCTTCTCAATCTGGTCGACCGCTGAATCTTCCTCGATCATCACGGCCAGCACCGTGCTTCGATTGAGGGCCTGAGTCAGCTCCTTGACTCCGGGCAGCCCGTGTGCGCCGAACTCAGCCGCCGCCGAGCCGGGGTACATGCCGCGATGACCATCCGGCGGGAACCGCACGGCACCAGAAGCGCGCGCCGCCGCATTGGCATCCGAAATATGAGGCACAAGGACGCCCTCGGCGCCAATGTCGAGGCAACGCTGGATGAAACCGTGATCGCCGGCAGGCACCCGCACCAGCGTGCCAAGCCCTCTCGCGCGCGCCGCGCGAAGGTGGCTCTGAACCGTCTCGAGGCTCAACGCTGAGTGCTCGCACTCGATGACGATGAACTCGAAGCCTGCCAGGCCCGCGAGGTCGACAGCGACCGGATCGGCCAGCGTGATGAAAGTGCCGAGCGCGCTCGATCTCTGGTCGAGCAGCTCCCGTAGCCGGTTGCGCAGAACCTCGGTCATGAAGCGGTCGGTTCCACCGAGCGGGCAAACGGTTCGTCCGGCGACGGCAGGGGCGAGTTGAACGCCAGGTGAATGGTTGCCTCGTCGCCATCGTTCCAGTTGCGATGCGGAATTCCGGCCGGGAACACGACCAACGTGCCCGGGCCGGCGCTGTAGGACTGGTCCGCGATCTCCAGCCTCATGGTCCCGCTCAGGATGTAGAACAGCTGGTCGACGACATGGGTGTGCATGCCGGCCGGCGACCCGTCGCCCGGAGGGGTCTTGATGCAGTTCACACTGCAGCTCGTGGCTCCCGAGTCATGATCCAGGAGCACCTGGACGGCCCGGCTGTCGCCAGCCGCGAGCCGCGCGAAATCGACTTTGCGTACGTACTCCAAATGAGCCTCCTTAGGTCGCCTCGACGATGCGTCGCATCCGATCGAGCTCGGTCTGATAGATGTGGGCCGACTTTACCGTCATGGTCAGCGTGCCGGCCCCCTCGCCAAGGTCGCCCACCGCATGAGCTGGTAATGCTGCGAGCTCGGCCAGATTGGGTCCCTCCCACGACCGGTACGGCGTTCAATGGATATTCCTGGAGCGACAGAGTTCGACCTGAACGGTTGAGGCTGCTCGCAGGCAATCCCTGGCGCAAAACGGCTTCCTGCATAACCATTATCCCCCGTGGCGGGGGGCTTGCCACAAGCCCTGGCTGCCGTGCGAGACTGCGCTTCCACAGCCCGGTTTTGCGCGTGAGACCAAGGAGGTGCCGCCTCGCCGAACGACCGCCGTCCGCTGGCCGACTACTACTTCGTACTGGGCGTCCCGCCTGACGCCACGGAGGCGGAGTTGCATGCCGCCTGGAGGCGGCAGCTCAAGTACTGGCACCCTGACCGCCGCAACCACCCGGACGCGCTCGAGCACGCGAAGTTGATCAACCTGGCGCACGACGTTCTGACCAACAGCACCAAGCGCGCGGCATACGATCGACAGCGAGCCGTGGTTGGCTGGCGTCCCTCCGCGTCGCCCCCGTTATACAGCCGCCCGGTCCAATGGAGGACGGTAAACAGCGAGGGGCCCCGGCGCGTGCCGGTGGGATTCGACCGGCATGGATTCGTCGCGCGTCTCGAGGAGATGATGAACCGGGGACGACTGATGATTGAGAAGCGCAAGGATCTCGCGTCGGCGTCCAAATGGGAGGCGCAAGCTCAGGCCTTGCTGCGAGATGAGCTGGGCGATCACGCGTATACGAGGCGGTTCGAAGCAGCCCTCGGTCAGCCGCGGCCCGATGGCCTCGTGGCGGCCTATGGAGTCCTGTGGGCCGCGTACGAGGATGCGTTGAAAGGCGATCTGAAGCCGGGGGTGAAGGAAAGGCGGCCGTCCTGACCGGGTTTGGCTTGGCGCGAATCACATGGGTAGTCCACAGACCATCCAGTCGTCGAACCGACAAATCAGGCGGGCTCTGTAAGCCTGCCGTTCTTTGAAAGGTTCGGGTCGGTGCATGCGGCCAGGTTGAAACAGCAGGGCCGACGCTTCCCGTTCTTCATTTTCGAGATGCTTACTTCGACCCGTCGTTTGCGAGTGTCAGGGTTCTGGGTTGCGTTCACCCAGCGAACCCATTCCCAGCGCGCCATCGGCGTCACCTCTTTCCACAGGTCCTGGATCTTCTGAGGGGCGGCCGCCAGTGCCGTTTCAAGATCCTGGGGCACGTTCGGCTCCGGCCAGTCTTTGAGTGGCTCAATTTCGAGCGTCGCTGTGTCACCCGCGCTTAACGCAGCGGTGCGCTTTACCTTTCCATCGATCTTCATCCAGTGGCCAAAATAGCCGTCTGGTTCCAACACCGTCTGGAACCCATGGCCATTTATCGTTCCTTGCACCGCCACCTGCCCGCGCGACGGCAGCTTCTCGCTCGCTTTCTCAGGCAAGCGCAAAATCGTCCATTTGTCGATCGTGGACAGCGTGGCGTCGAAGTGAATTTTTGGCATCCCTGTGCGCTAACTCATGGTAGTCCGTAGTCTTCAAAGCGCATCAAGAGTGGCTGGCTTTCGCCGGCCCGGCAACCTGGCCAGGACAGCCAAGGTGCCTTCCGCAATTCGCGGGATGCGGTTCCGAAAACGAGCAAGGAAATGTCCACTCCGAGCGCCGAGAACCCGACTACGCCTTCTATTCGATCTGGGACAACCGGCGGTCGCGCGAGGCTCCCGTGCCTTGGGCCACCTGCCACGATTGCAACGATCCGGCCCAGATTGAGAGGCAAGAATTCTGCTGCGGAGAGCCGCCTATCGGCCACTGCCGGTGCGGTGATCGAGGAGCTGGATCGTGTCTTCGAGGCCAATGGGAAGCCGAGAATCATTCGGTCTGGCAACGGTCGCGAGTTCATAGCCGCGACCCTGAAGAATCGGCTGGCCGAGCGTGGCGTGCCATCGCCTACATAGAAAAAAGCAGCCGCAGGAGAACTGCTTTGTCGAGCGATACCACGGCTCGATGCGCAACGAGGTCCTGGCCAACTAGGACGGACTACTCGCTCAAGAAGTGGACCGGTCAGAATCGGCACTCGACCGCAAATTGTCAACGACCCGGTCGGTGAGGGACTGGTCCAGCGAGTTCGTCACTCTCACAGAAGTTGGACCAAATTTAGGGACCCACAGATGGCGGACTTGACACCGGTGTCTCCAGCTCGACGTGCGATGAGGTCGATCATGGGTGCAGTAGTGCTCTCTGGTCGAAGCAGGACGTCCCGGCCGACCGGAAGGTTTGAAGAAACTCCAGCACGCCAGGCTCGGCCGCATCAACCTCGAGTTCACGATCTTTCAGGTCGCTGAGCAGCCGTCTCTTCGCCTCTACCTCTACACGCCGGGCGACGAACGGACTGAGATCAAGCTGCGCGAGGCGATCCCGACACGACGCGCGCTCACCGCAACGACCTGAGCGTCGCGGCGGTGCAGGCGTAACGATCCGCCATCGCCGACCCACCAGCCCACACCGGCAGCGTCGAGATGCGGCTCCTGGGTCGAGATGCGGGTCGGAGACTAAGAGTCGAGCGGCGGTGGAGCGCGCGTATTCGTCAGACCTCTAGCTGATGCAGGCGAAGCTCGGTGAGCGAACTATGAAATGGCCGCCGCCCAGGGTTCCTAGCGAGAAGCCTTCCGGAGCACCAGGCTCGACGTCGAGC
>DATKSS010000042.1:0-52357 GCA_035531515.1 Candidatus Dormiibacterota bacterium
CCACTCGCCGACCATCCAGCCAGGCGCGACGGCGTTGACGCGGATCTTCGGCCCGAGCGCGCCGGCGAGCGTGCGCGTGAGGTTGGCGACGGCCGCCTTGCTGGCCGCGTAGGGAAACGGCTGCGGTCCCGGACGGAGGCCCGCGATGCTGGAGAGGTTGACGATGGCGGCGGAATCGGACTCGTTCAGCAAAGGGACGCATGCGCGCGCAACCTGGAACATCCCCCGCACGTTGACCGCGAATATGCGGTCCCACTCGGACATGTCGAGGCCCGCGAGATCGGATGGCGGCGTCGTGACCGTGGTGCCGGCGTTGTTCACGAGCGCGTCGAGACGGCCGAGCTCACCCTTGACCCGGCCGACCATCGCCACCACCTCGGCTTCGTCCGCCACGTCGGCCTGGACGAGCAGGGAGCGGCCGCCGAGCCTCTCCACCTCACCGGCCACCACTTGGGCCGCGTCCTTGCTGCGGCTGTAGTTGACCGCCACGTCGTATCCGTGGCGGGCCAGCTCGAGCGCGGCGCTGCGGCCGATGCCCCGCGCGGCGCCGGTCACGAGCGCCACGCGACGTGCGGAGGTCATCGTGCCGCCCGCTGTGATTCGGTCTTGGGCCTGCGGCCCAGCGGCAGGACCCGCTCCGCGTTGCCGTGAAACACCGCGTCCATGACCTCGGAGCTGTAGCCGAGCTCGTGCCACTCGCTCAGCACCCGCTCGTACGGGAGGCTTGGGTAATCGCTGCCGAACATCACCTTGTCGCGCAGCCGCCCGCGGATGTCCTTCTTCAAGCTGTCTGGAAAGTACTTGGGCGCCCAGCCGGAGAGCTCCCAGAACACGTTGCCCTTGTGCAGCGCGACAGCGGTCATCTCCTCGACCCAGGGCCAGCCGGGGTGGGCCGCGACGATCGTCAGGTTGGGGAACTCGGAGGCGAGCTCGTCGACGGCGAGTGGGTGCGCGTGTCGGAGCTTGGAGCCGAGCCCGCCGGGAAGGCCGGCTCCCATCCCGGTCGTTCCGACGTCGATCATGACCGGCACCTTCAGCGAGTCGATGAGCTCGAAAAGCGGTCTGAGCCGGTGATCGTCGACCGAGTAGCGGCCCATGATCGGGTGGAAATGGAACCCGAGCATGCCCAGGTCGACGATCGCGTGCCGCGCCTCCACCAGCGCGGCCTCCATCTTCAGCGGATCGACCGCAGCCCAGGCCTGCAGCACCGTGTCGCCGTGCCGGTCCCGCATCCCGGCGACGTAATCGTTGGTGCAGGGCGGCGCGCCGGTCACCGATTCGATGTCGAACGCGACGAGCACCGCTTCCACTCCGGCCGCCCGGAACTCGCCGATCACCTCCTCTTCCGACTTCGCCACCCAGTCGTGCTTCCAGTAAGCCCCGAGCGCTTTCGCAAACGGGCCGTAGGAATCGATCCACGACCGGGTCCCCGGATAACAGTGCAGGTCGACCTTGCGCATCGGGCTCAACCGGCTGTGCTGGGTCAGGACTCCGAGGCGGCGATCTCGGGGGCCGCCTCGCCGGACCAGTCCCCACCAGAGAGGTTGCTGAGCTGCAGCAAACCTGGTCCGTAGAGCGCTTCGAGCTCGTTGGGGAGGTCGGCGTACATGCGCTGCACGAACAGGTCGTGGCGGATGTACGACTTCACCAGGCTCGCGACCAGAGGGACCTCGCCGTGCATGACCTCCCACTCGTGGCCGTCGCGAGCCAGCGCCCACAGCGCCCACCTCGAGTCGACCACGATCGCAAGGTGATGTGTCTTGCGCGAGGCATAAATCGTGCCCTCGGTGCTGGCGTGGCGCATGACCGTCCCGCGCGGCGCCTCGAAAGGGAGCTTTCCGAAGTGGACCATCACGAACTGGACCCCGCGCTCCGAGGCCTCGTCGATCGCCCCTGCGAGGCCCTTGAGGTCGTCGCCCCGCCCGCTGATGTAGACGCGCGTGCGCGCCGTCGCAATAGCGTCGACCGCGCACCGGGTGGCGGCGGCGAGGCTGTCCACCCGGGCCAGAGGAAGCCCTCCCCTGGCGGTCGCTCGCTGCGGGACGCTTTCGAGGCCGATCCGCGCAGCTTCCACCTTGGCGCCGAACTCCTTCAGCAGCGCGGCCAGCAGGTCGGCGGGTGGCACGGCGGCGTACCGGGCGGGGTGCTCGGCGGTCAGGACCGCAGCGCCCCGATCGACCAGGCGGCGCAGCGTCTCGTACACCTTGGGCTGAGGCACACCGGTGTCGTTCGCAATCCCGTAGCCGGTCGCGCCGTCGGACATCAGCAATCCCACGTATGTCCGCGCCTCGTACTGGGAGAAACCCAGCCGGGTCAATCGCTCCGCGATCGAGATGGCGGATTCAGGCACGCTCTTCATGCGTCGCACGCCCCCTGAGTCACTACGGCCGTAGTGCGCAACGTTAACACACGCCCTGTGGCCGAGTTGACTATGAGTTACGGTCGCCCTGGGTCTCGAGCCCGGCCAGCACCTTCTTGAGCAGGACCGCGAGCGTCTCGAGCTCGGCCGGCCCGAGGTCGGCCACCAGCTGATGCTCTGCAGCCGTGTTGGCCTGGACCGCCTGCTCGAGGACCGAGCGGCCTTCCGCGGTCAGCTCGACCAGCACCCCGCGCCTGTCGTTGGGGTCGCGCGTTCGCCGGACCAGGCCGCGCTTCTCAAGGCGGTCGAGCCGGCTCGTGATGCCGGCCGATGAGAGCATCAGGCCTTTGAACAGGCGGGTCGGCGAAAGCTGGTAGGGCGGTCCTGCGATGCGAAGGGCGCTGAGCACGCCGACATCGCCACGGTTCAAGCCGAACCTCCCGAAGACCTCCGCCTGGTGGTTGGCGATGTGCAGGCTGATGCGCGAGATCCGGGCGGTCACCTGGTAGGGGCCTACGTCGAAGCCCTGCTGGATCGCTGCCCAGCTGTCGAGCAGGTTGTCGGTCCAGTCGCCGGCTTCGACCACGGCGAGAGTATATGGAACAAAGTCCCCGGGGTAAGATTCTCGATGCCATGTATCTCGATCACGAGTTAATTGCTCGGAGCGAGCACCCGGCGTTGACCGTCACCCAGACCGCGCTCGAGCAGCTCGAGCTCGTCCATTCCTTCATCTTTTCGCGCGTGGGCAACCGGGCTGACGCCGAGGAGCTGACCCAGCAGGTCGCACTGAAAGCACTGCCACGGCTGCGCGAGGGGTCGGCTGGAGCCTCGGTTCGCAGCTACCTCTACGCCACCGCTCGCTCGGTGGTCGCCGCGTTCTGGGCTCGTCGCTACCGGGTGCCGGAATCCGAGCTTTCCGACAACCTGGCCGACGAAGGGCGCGGCAGGGGGCCCGAGCCGTCGACCCAAGCCAGCGCCTGGCTCGAGCAGACGCTCGCGACCCTGCCTTCCGACTACCGCCAGGTGCTGGAGCTTCGCTTCCTGCGCGAATGCTCGCTGCGGGAGGTGGCCCGAGAGATGGGCAAGACCGTGGGCGCCGTCAAGCTGATGCAGCTCCGCGCGCTGCGGGCTGCGGCGCGGGCGATGCCGACCGGCTCGGCTAACCCTGAGAGCCGTTCCCGCCCAGCACGTCGCCCGCCCGCAAACGCTCGAGGTTTTGCATCCGGGCCTCAGCCCGAGGGCCGAGTCTCCTGAGCACGGCGGCCACGACCGCCTCCACCACGGCCATCGCCCCGACCAGCGAATCGAACGGTCCGACCGTCTCGACGCTGGTCACCAGCACCTGGCGGGCGAAGGCGGAGGCCGGCGAGAGCCAGGGGTCGGTGAACAGGATCACGCTGCAGCCCCTGGCCGCTGCGACCCGGGCGCTCTCGATCGTGTCGGGCTGGTAGCGGCGGAAGTCGAAGATCACCAGCACGTCGGTCTTACGGAGGTCGATCAGCTGCTGGGCGGGTGCGCTGCGCTCGGCGTCCACGAGCGCGATGCCAGGCCGGAGCAGGTGCATCTGCGCGGCGAGGTATCGCGCCAGCGGCGCGCTGACGCGGCCGCCGAGGACCTGGACGTTGCGCCGCACGTCCGCCAGCAGCTCGATCGCTTCGGTCACGTCCCTGGACGAGAGGAGGTTCAGGGTCGCCTTCAGGTTGTGCATCGAGACCTCGAGCGAGCCCGCCAGAAGGGACTCGGCGGCGTTGCCCCGCGGCTCGTCGCGATAGCGGGCGAGTGGCGAGCTGAGGCGGGCCTGGACCTCGTGGAGCAACACCTCCTGGAACTCGGGGTAGCCCCGGAACCCCAGCTTGGTGATGAACCGGGTGACCGTCGGTGGGCTGACCCCGGCCCTCTCCGCAAAACGGGCGACGCTCTCGAGGCCGGCGATCGGGTAGGAGGCCAGAAGCACACGCGCCAGCTTCCGTTCGGCCGGGCTGAGGCTGTCCAGGCGCTGGCGCACGACCTCCCCGACCCGGGAGTCCCCGGTCGTGACGTTTGTTACATCGCGGTCCAATCGACGGCTCCCGGAATCATCCTTGACAACCCACCTGCGCCCTGTTAGGTTCGCCGCAAAGTCGGCACGACAAGGGGAGGAGCTCAAGGTGGCCGTCGAGGCTCATTCGGACGTCGAAACACTCCATCGCATGGGCTATGCCCAAGAGCTGCGGCGCAGGATGTCCACGTTTTCCAACTTCGCAGTCTCGTTCACCATCATCTCGATCCTCTCAGGCTGCCTGACGCTGTACGGCTACGGCATGAACACCGGCGGCCCGATCATCATGAACATCGGGTGGCCGCTGGTCGGCATCTTCGTCACGCTCGTCGGCCTCGCCATGGCCGAAGTTTGCTCCAGCTACCCGACCGCAGGGGGCCTTTATTACTGGGCGGCCAAGCTGGGCGGGAAGAACTCCGCCGGCTGGAGCTGGTTCACGGGCTGGTTCAACCTCCTCGGGCAGGTAGCGGTCACCGCCGGGATCGACTTCGGGCTTTCCCTCTTCGCCGACGCCCTGTTCAACGCCCTGTTCAACTATCCGACTACGCCGGGCTGGATCGTGCTGATCTACGCGGTGGTGCTCTTCCTCCACGGCCTGCTCAACTCGTTCGGCGTGGGGCTGGTCGCGAGGCTGAACGACATCTCGGTGTGGTGGCACCTGATCGGCGTCGCCGTCATCTTCGTCGTCCTCTTCTTCGTGCCGGCGCACCACCAGTCGGTTGGCTTCGTATTCACGCACTTTGTCAACAACACCGGCTTCGGCTTCAGCGGAGTGACCATCTACGTCTTCCTGATCGGACTGCTGCTCGCGCAATACACGTTCACCGGCTACGACGCGTCGGCGCACATGACCGAGGAGACGCACAACGCCGCGATCGCGGGCCCGAGAGGGATCGTGTGGTCGATCGTGGTCTCGCTGTTCGCCGGGTGGGTGCTCCTCATCGGCGTCACAAGTGCCATCCAGAACTACACGGGCGAGGCTACGGCCGTCACTCCTGCCGCGCAGATCTTCATCGACGCGGTCGGTCACAACCTTGGCCTGTTCCTGCTGTTCGTCGTCGTGGGCGCGCAGTTCTACTGCGGCATGTCGTCGGTCACGGCCAACTCGCGAATGATCTACGCGTTCTCACGCGACGGCGCGGTGCCAGGCTCGCAGTTCTGGCACAAGATCAACCCGCGCACGCGCACTCCGACCAACTCGATCTGGTTTGCGGCGGTCGGGGCGTTCCTCCTCGGCCTGCCGTACCTGTTCAGCCCGGTCGCGTACTACGCGGTGACGTCGATCGCCGTGATCGGCCTCTATATCGCATACGGGATTCCGATTCTTCTGCGCTTGCTGGCCGGCGACAAATTCCAGCGTGGACCCTGGCACCTTGGCCGGTGGAGCCGCCCGGTCGGCATAATCGCGGTGGTCTGGATCGTTTTCATCGCCATCCTGTTCGTGCTGCCCCAGGTGGCCCCGGGCAACACGACGACGACCTTCAACTACGCGTCGGTCACAGTCGCCGTGGTCCTCGTCTACTCCGGGGGCTACTGGCTGCTCTCGGCGAAGAACTGGTTCAAGGGGCCCAAGGTCCAGGGCTCTCCGGAGGAGCTCGCCGCCATCGAGGCGGAGCTCGAGTCGGTCGGCCACGCCTCACCGGCGGGAGCTCACAGCTGACCGGAGACCCGGTGGCGGAAAAGCCGAGGATCGGGATCACGGTGAGCCCCCGTCGGGGGGAGCCGTATTACGTGCCGTACCGGCGCGCGGTCGAGGCCGCCGGCGCGGAGGCGGTCGAGCTGCCGCCCGGCACGAGCGCGCTGCCGGAGCTGGACGGTCTCCTGCTCCCGGGCGGCTGGGACGTCGATCCGTCCTTCTACGGCGAGAAGGCGGACGAGAAGGTCGGCCCGATCGACCGTGAGCTCGACGAGACCGAGCTGCGGCTCTTCCGCGAGGCCCGGGCCAAGGAGCTGCCGATCCTCGGCATATGCCGGGGCCAGCAGGTCATCAACGTCGCCATGGGCGGGTCGCTGGTCCAGCACCTGGACGATCACGACGTGCGCGCCCACGGCCGCAGGCACCTCGCGCACTCGATCGAGGTCGATCCATCCTCCGAGCTTGGGCGCGCCGCCGGCGAGCACAGAATCCGCGTCAACAGCTTCCACCACCAGGCGATCCGCGAGCTTGCGCCGGGCCTCCAGCAGACGGCCAAAGGGGAGGATGGGACCGTGGAGGGCGTCGAATCGGACGACGGGCTGATCGTGGCCGTCCAGTGCCACCCGGAGGAGCTCACCACGGACCTGCCGTGGGCGCGCAGACTCTTCGAGCGGTTTGTCGCGCGCGCCCGCGACGTCCGTCGTCAGAAGAAATAGGCGCGGGGTTGAACGATTGCTGACCAAAGAGCACCTGGCGCACTCCGTCGCGGCCGGTGAGATCGACACCGTGGTGGTGGCCTTCACCGACATGCAGGGCCGTCTCATGGGCAAGCGCGTCGACGCCGAGTATTTCGTCGAGACGTCCTTCGACGGCGAGTCGACCGAGGGCTGCAACTACCTCATGACCGTGGACATGGAGATGGACCCGGTCGCCGGCTACCAGATGGCCAGCTGGGAGACCGGCTACGGCGACTTCGACCTGGTGCCGGACTTCTCGACCCTGCGCCTGGTCCCCTGGCTCGAGTCGACGGCCCTGGTCCTGTGCGACGTGGCCTGGGGCGACGGCAAGCCGGTGCGCCCCTCGCCCCGGCAGGTACTGCGAGCCCAGATCGAGCGGGCGCGAAAGCTCGGCTTCGAGCCCATGTTCGGCACCGAGCTCGAGTTCTATCTCCTCCAGGAGACCTTTGCCGAAGCGCACGCCAAGCACTTCATCGACCTCACGCCGTCCGTGCCCTACATCCTCGACTACCACATCCTCGCCACCACCTACGACGAGCCGTTCATCCGCGCCGTGCGCAAGGGCATGAAGGCCGCCGGGATCCAGGTCGAGAGCTCGAAGGGCGAAGCATGGCCGGGCCAGCAGGAGATCAACTTCCGCTTCGCCGACGCCCTGACGATGGCCGACAACCACGTGATCTACAAGAACGGGATCAAGGAGATGGCTCAGCAGCACGGCTGCTCGGTGACCTTCATGGCCAAGCCGGACCACCGCTGGATCGGAAGCTCCTGCCACGTGCATTCGAGCCTGTGGAAGGACAACCGCAACGTGTTCGACGGGGAGTCCGAGACGTTCCGCCAGTACCTTGCCGGCCACATTGCGTACGCGTCCGAGCTCGCCGTCTTCCTGGCGCCCAACATCAACTCCTACAAGCGCTATGCGGCAGGCAGCTGGGCGCCGACGACGCTCGCCTGGGGTCATGACAACCGGACGTGCGGGTTCCGGATCGTTGGCCACGGCCAGCACCTGCGGACCGAGTCGCGAATCCCCGGCGCCGACGTCAACCCGTACCTCGCCTGCGCCGCGCTCCTGGCGGCCGGCCTGCACGGCATTGAGAAGAAGCTGACGCTTCCGCTCGAGTTCAAAGGCAACGCGTATGAGTCCGGCGTGCAGCGTTTCCCGCACACGCTGCGCGACGCCATCACCGCGCTGGAGCATGGGACGATGGCGCGCCAGGCATTCGGCGACGACGTGATCGACCACTACCTGAACTACGCGCGCACCGAGCAGGCCCTGTTCGACAAGGTCGTCACGACCTACGAACGCGAGCGGCTCTTCGAAAGGGGTTAGAGAGACATGGGAAGGCTGGACGGCAAGGTCGCGGTCATCACCGGAGCGGCGGGCGGCATCGGTCGCGAGGCGGCAATGCTCTTCTCATCCGAGGGCGCGCGAGTGTGCGTGGCAGACGTGGGCAAGGAGGCGGGTGAGAAGACCGCCTCGGAATGCAGGGAGGCGTTCTTTTTCAAAGCTGACGTCAGCGAACCGAAGAGCGTCGAAGCGATGTATGCCGAGACCGAAAAGCGATACGGACGCGTCGATGTTCTCTACAACAACGCAGGGATCATGCCCGCGGACGACGACTCGATCCTGGTCACCGAGCCCGACGCCTGGGACAGGGTGCAGGCCGTGAACGCGAAGGGCGTTTACCTGTGCTGCAAGTACGGCATACCGCACCTGCTCAAGGCCGGCGGTGGGTCGGTGATCAACGTCGCCTCGTTCGTCGCGCTGGTGGGCGCCGCGACCTCGCAGATCGCGTACACGGCGTCGAAGGGCGCCGTGCTGTCGATGAGCCGCGAGCTGGCCGTGCAGTTTGCGCGCCAGGGGGTGCGGGTGAACGCGTTGTGCCCGGGGCCGGTCGAGACGCCGCTGTTGATGCGCCTTTTCTCCGAGACGCCGGGCGCATACGAGCGCCGTCGCGTGCACCTGCCGATGGGCCGGCTGGCCAGGGCGCGCGAGATCGCCAACGCGGCGCTTTTCCTGGCCAGCGACGAGTCGAGCTACGTCAACGGCTCGACGTTCCTCGTGGACGGGGGGCTCACCGCCGCTTACGTGACGCCCGAATAAGCCGCTCGGGTAACCCTCTGCTGTATCGGGATGCGTCCTCGGAGGTCCATTCAGGAGCATTCCCATGCACTCAAGACTTGCCACGACCGGGCTCATCGCGCTCGCCGTTTTCGCCGCAGCGTGTGGTGGCTCGACCCCTGCGGCATCCAACCCGAGCCCGTCGCCGAGCCCCGTAGCGACCGGCACCGTCATCGCCGTCGCCACCAACACCACGTTCGGTCAGATCCTGGTCGACGGCAAAGGCATGACCGTGTACCTGTTTGTCGCGGACACCGGCACCAGCTCGACCTGCTACACGAGCTGCGCCACGATCTGGCCTCCGGTCCTCACCGACGGCGCGCCGCAGGCCGGCGCCGGTGCGGACAAATCCCTCCTGGGCACCACGACTCGCACGGACGGCAAGGTCGAGGTGACCTACGCCGGCCACCCGCTCTATTACTTCGTCAAGGACAAGGCCGCCGGCGACACCACCGGGCAGGGCGTAAACGGCTTCGGAGCCCTGTGGTGGGTGATGTCGCCGTCCGGAGCCGCCATCACCCACTAGGGCCCAGGGACGCAGGCCACCCGCCCAAGCCGGTTAACTTCTGCGGGTGGCCTCTCCTGACCTGAGCGGGGTGCACCGCGGCATCGTCCGCGATGCGATCGGCATCGGTGTGGCGACGGGCGCCTACGCGCTCTCCTTCGGAGCGATCTCGACGACGGCCGGCCTGTCGCTGCTGCAGACCTGCGCGCTGTCGGCCCTGATGTTCACGGGGGCTTCGCAGTTCGCCCTGGTCGCCGTGGTGGGTGCGGGTGGCAGCGTGTGGGCGGGAGCGACCACAGCCGCCTTGCTCGGGTCCCGCAACGCGCTGTACGGCTTGCGCCTCGCCTCGCTGCTGGACGCCCGGGGCTGGAAGCGGCCCGCCGCCTCGCATTTCGTGATCGACGAGACCACCGCGATGGCGATCGCCCGGGATACGGCGCCCATGAGCCGCTACGCCTTCTGGGCGACCGGGTTCTCGGTGTTCGCCTTCTGGAACCTCGGCACCTTGATCGGGGCGCTCGCGACCCACGCTCTGCCCGATCCGAAGGTGCTCGGGTTCGACGCCGCTCCTCCCGCCGCGTTCCTGGCCCTGCTCGCACCGCGGATCAGGGCGCGCGAACCTCTCGCGATCGCGGTGGCGTCGGGCCTGGTCGCCGTCCTCCTGCTCCCATTCGTCCCGGCCGGAGTGCCCTTGCTGGTGGTGGCGCTGCTCGTCGCGCTGTACGGCCTGTCCCGGAGACCAGGATGATGTGGGCGGGGGTGCTGGCCGCCTCAGCCGTGTGCTATGGATTCAAGCTGGCGGGGCTTTCGCTGCCCCAGCGCTGGCTGGAGGACCCTCGAATCCAGCGGACCGTTCCGATCATCCCGATCGCGCTGCTGGCCGCCCTGGTCGCCACCCAGACCTTCTCCACCGGCCGTCACCTGGTGCTGGATGCCCGCGCGACGGCCCTCCTGGTCGCCGTGATCGCCGTTATCCTGCGCGCCCCGTTCCTGGTCGTGGTGGCCGCCGCGGCCGCCACCGCCGCACTGCTCCGATTGGTGTAATGATTGGCCCGTCATGGGCTTTCATCTGCTCTGGTTCGTCCCGATGATCTTCCTCGGCCTTCCGGCGCTCATCGTGGTGGTCGTGGTCCTGCTGGCATCGGGACATTCAGGGCGCCACCCGGCCCCGCTCTTCTCGCCCGACGGCCGCTGGTGGTGGGACGGGCGCGAGTGGAGACCGGTGCCGCAGCAGCCGGGCCCTACCCAGACGCCTCCAGCTTGAGGGTCAGGACCTTGAACGGGGTGAAGTCGAGCTCCACCTCGCCGTCGCTCACCTGAACCTCGGAGCGCTCGCGCTCAAGCAGGTCGCACAGCCACGCGCGACGATGAGGAAGCGTCATCTTGATCCGTGCGCGGCACGGCCTGCCCCAGGCCTCGTACAGGCGCACGATCGTCGCGTTCGAATCCTCGGCCCGCTTGACGGCCTCCACGATCACCTGCCGGGTGTCGACCTCTAACAGGGAGGCCGCAGCACCCTCACCCAGGTTGCTGAAAACCGTGCGCAGGGGCGCGTTGAGATCCTCCGACGCCTCGATCACGCCCGCTTCGCGGAAACCGCCAAGGTGCGGCATCAGCGCGTAGGTGAACTGGTGCCGGCCCTGGTCGGCGGTCGGGTCGGGGTGGGTCGGCGCCCGCAGGAGGGACAGCCGCATGACCGAGCCGTGGATGTCGTACCCATGCTTGCAGTCGTTGAGAAGCGCGACTCCGTAGTGGCCGTCACCGAGGTCCGCCCAGCGCTGCGCGCACACCTCGAACATCGCTGCGGCCTGACTGGTATCTGAATGGGTGGGTCGTCTCAGATGCCCGAACTGGATCTCATAGGTGGCCTCGCGCGCGCCGACGGCCACGGGGAACGCGACCTTCAACAGCCGGTGGACCTCATGCCAGTCCGCCTCGCATTCAAAACGAAGGACGCGTGAATCCGCATCGAGCACCATGCGCTGGGTCAAGCGTGACCGGCCGAATTCACGGGTGAAACGCACCGCCCCGCGCAAGCCTCCGGGTTCTTCGATGCTCTGCTCGGCCAGCTCCGTCAGGTCTGTCACCGAGTCGAGGTACTCGACATCGAGGTCCCAGGCGTCCCAGCGGCTCGGGTTGTCGTCGTGGAGCTGCAGGAGGTTGCCGGGGGCACTGAGAACCTCGCGCTGCGCGTGCTTGTCCCAGATCGATGTCAGAAGACCACGATCGTCCCATCGCACGCGCAACAGGCTGTTCTCCATGCCGCGATCAAAGACCCGAACGCGCTGCTCGTCGCGGATCGTGAGCTCTTGCTGGACGGCCCAGCCGCATGCCGGCGCTTCGACCAACCTCAACCGGTGTCCGAACTCGATCACCTCGCGCCGCCGATGCGAGTTGACGTTGAACACCGCCGTGCGGTACCCGTCGCCCGCGACCTTCTTGATCGCGCGAGCGACCACGCGGGCTGCGCTGAAGGCGACGTCCGTGAGGTCGCGCTCCGTCTCCTCATATACCCAGTCGATGCTCGAGCCCGGAAGGATGTCGTGGAACTGGTTCAGCAGGACCTTCTTCCACTGCGTGTCGAGCACTTCGGCCGGATAGTCGCCCGCGGCGAGCGACCACATCTCCGCTTCGCGAAGGGCTTGCTGCGCCACCCGGTTCAAACGCTTGGTCCGCGCCTGGCTGGTGTACGTCCCGCGGTGCAGCTCGAAGTAGAGCTCGCCGGACGACGTGGTCAGGTCGCGGGCTTCGGCCGCCGCCTGTTCGAAGAAGTCGGCAGCCCGTCCCATCGGCACGCCAAGCCGGTGCGCCGAGTCGATCATCTCCGGCGTGGGCCCGCCGCCGCCGTCGCCGTAGCCGAAGAGGTAGAGAGAGCGGTGGGAGCGGTCCGAATCCTTGAAATTTCGCACGCTCGATTCGACCTCACTGGCGCTGAAGTCGCCGTTGTAGGTGTCGGCGGGGGGAAAGTGCGTGAACACCCGCGTCCCGTCGAGGCCCTCCCACCAGAACGTGTGGTGCTCCGGCTTGTTGGTGTCGTTCCACGAGAGCTTCTGGGTGAGGAAGTAATCGCAGCCCGACTCCTTGATCAGCTGCGGGAGGTTGCCCGGATAGCCGAACACGTCAGGCAGCCACAGGATCTTCGTCTCGACGCCGAGCTCGCGCATGAAGAACCGTTTGCCGTGCAGCAGCTGGCGGACGAGCGCCTCGCCTGACGGCAGGTTGCAGTCCGCTTCCACCCACATCGCGCCGACCGGCTCCCATTGGCCCGCGGCGACCTTTTCTTTGATGCGCTCGTATAGGTCCGGGTACGACTGCTTGACCAATGCGTACTGCGCCGGCTGCGAGCAGGCGAAGACGTAATCGGGGTGCTGGTCCATCAAGGCCAGCTGCGTTGACCAGCTGCGGGCGCACTTGCGCTTGCCTTCACGAAGGGGCCACTCCCACGCGGTGTCGATGTGGGCATGTCCGACGGCGGATACGACGTGCGTCCCGAGGTCCAGGCGTCTGGCCACTTGATGCGGCGGATCCCAGATCGTGAGCTCGGCCTGACGCAGCACGAACGCCGGCTCGGGCGAGCTTCGTAGCGCGATCATCGAAGGCGCCGGCTCGCGCCCCTGCTCCGTCGCGCGCGGGTTGGCCGCCGCCTCCAGGTAGAAGTCGATTTCCGGGCCGTCGACCGGCAGGCGGCGGTGGTTGGGGTCGACCCCCCGCCAGGGCTTGCCGTCCTTCCAGGCGAGCGCCTCGCAGGTGAAACCGGTGGGCCCGTCGAACCCGAGGTCGAAGACCGCGACGACGTTCCGGCCCTTCCATTCGTCCGGGACCCGGCCGCGGACGTGGAACCACGTCGTGCTCCACGGGGCTCCCCAGGCGTCGCCGGCGTGGACGGGCAAGAATTCGCCGTGCACCGCCTCCTCGAAGCTCACCGGCTCCCCCCGGACGGAGTACGCGGACAGGTCCAGATCTGCCACCGGCTACTAGTCTGTTGCAATGCGGGTCGAAGTGGTGACCGAAGCCACTCCAGAGCTCCATGCCGCGCTGACGCGCCTGCTGCCGCAGCTCAACCCTGCGCTGCCGGTGCCCGACATGGAGCGCCTGCGACGGCTCGTCGCGGACCCTGCCGTGACGCTGTTGATCGCCAGGGATGACGGCCAGATCGTCGGCACGACCACGGTGATCGTCTACAGCACCCCGTTCTGGATCAAGGCGCGCCTGGACGAGGTCGTCGTGGATGCGTCGGCGCGTGGCAGGGGAGTCGGTGAGGCCCTGGTCAAGGCGAGCCTGGAGGTGGGGCGGCGAGGCGGAGCGCAGGTGGCGGAGCTGCAGTCGGGCAAGGGCCCGGCCCGGGCCGCCGCCCATCGCCTTTACGAAAGGATGGGTTTCAAGATCCGCGACACCGACGTCTTCCGCATCAGTCTCGACTAGTCGCGGTCAGCTTCTCCAGCCGGTCGACCATCGACGCCAGCGTGGCGAACGCCGCCTCGACGGGCTCCCTGGACGTCATGTCCACGCCCGCCATCCGCAGCCCGTCCATCGGATACATCGAGCCGGCGCTCTTCAAAAAGGCGAGATATGACTCGACCGCCTTGGGATCGCCGTCGGCGACGCGTCCCACGAGGTGGTCGGCCGCCGCGATGCCGGTCGCATATTGATAGACGTAGAAGTTGCTGTACAGGTGCGTGTGGAACTGCGCCCAGGTCGAGCCGATGCGTTCGTGGTCGCGCGGCCCGACCTCGACCTCTGAGCCGTAGACCTCGAGCATGAGGTCCGCCATCAGGTGGTTGAGGTAGTCGGCCGTGATCGCACCGCCGCGTTCGGCCCGCTCGTGCACCTCCAGCTCGAGACGAGCGAGCGAGGGCATGATGAAGAAGTAGCGGTAGAAGTTGGACATCGCCTCTTCGATGACGGCGATCTGAAACTGGGGGTCGGTCTTGCTGGCGAGGAGGTGCCTGCGGGTCAACGCCTGGTGCATGTTGGATGCGACCTCGGCCTGGAACAGCCCGTAGTTCGAGTAGATGAACGGCTGGGTGTGCCGCGCGTAATGCGAGTGCATCGAGTGTCCGAGCTCGTGTGCAAGGGTGCTCATCGAAAAGATATCGTCGTTGTAGCTCATGAAGATGAACGGCCTCGTGTCCATCACGCCTGACGAGAACGCTCCCATGCGCTTGCCCTGGTTGGGATAGATGTCGACCCATCGGTCCTCGTGAGCGCCACGGCGCAGGATGCGTACGTACTCGTCGCCCAGCGGCGCCACGCCTTCCGCGATCCAGTCCACGGCCTGGTCGTACGGAACGTTCAGGGTCGAAGCACCGAGCTGCGCTCGGGTGTCATATGGCTTCAACGAGTCGAGGCCCAGCGCCTTCCGCCGGACTCGCCAGTATCGGTGCCACGTGCCCACGTTGTCGCGGAACGTGCGGATGACGTTGTGGAAGACCTCGGTCGGGATGTGAGCGGGTTCCAACGCCGCTTCGAGTGATGAGGCATAGCCCCGTGCGCGCGCAAAGAAGACGTCGCGCTTGATCCCTCCGGCCAGGCTCGCCGCCATGGCGTGCTGCATGGCCAGGTGCGCGTCGGCGTAGCTCTCGAACGCGGTCCGGCGCACCTCCCGGTCGGGGTTCGTGAGCAGCGCAGCGATGGTGCCCTGGGCGACCACGTGCTGCTCGCCGCCGGCGGCGGTCGCCGGCACGAACTTGAGGTCGGTGTTCGCCAGCACGCTGTGCACGGACAGAGCTGTGGCGAGCGGGTCCGAAACCTGTGTCAGCAGCTGCTCGACCTCGGCGTTCCGGATCCGCTTCTGCAGCTTCTCGATGCGGTCGAAGTAGTGGCCCAGGCGCGACAGCCGTGGCGAAACCGCGACCCATTCGCGAAGCCTGGGGATGCCCAGCGCGATCATCTCGGGCAGCGCGAACGCGGTGGCCGCGCCGAGCTGAGCCGCGACGGAGCGCGCCCGGTCGGCGCGCGCAGCGGCGGCCTGGTCGCCCACGTCGACCGAGTACGCCATCGTCGTGTAGACCATCACCTTGCCCATCTCTCGGTGTACCCGCTCCGAGGCGTCGAACCAGTCCGCCAGCGCATCCGGCGAGTCGCCCAGGTGGCCTTTGAACTCGGCGAGGTCGGGCAGGCGGGCGAGGATGGTCTCGACAGCCTGTTCCCAGCCGGCCTCGGTCGGAAACACACTCTCCCCGTCCCAGGTGAATCGCGCGTCCATCTCGGACCGCGCCGGCAGCGCCCTCGCCATGATCGCTAAGCGTAATGGTCGCTAGCATGGGCAGGTGCCTCGCACCACCGCCAACGGGATCTCGATCGAGTACGAGAGATTTGGCGACCCGGCCAATCCGCCGGTGCTGCTGGTGATGGGCCTCGGCGCCCAGATGATCAGTTGGAACGACGAGTTCTGCGAGATGCTCGCAAACCGTGGTTTCCAGGTCATCCGCTATGACAACCGCGACTGTGGGCTCTCGACGTGGATGGACGAAGCGGGGCCGGCCGACATCGCGGGCGCCATCAGCGGAGAGGCCGCCCCCGCCTACACGCTCGACGACATGGCCGCTGATGCGGTCGGGCTGCTCGATGCCCTGGGCATCCGGGCGGCGCATGTGGTGGGTGCGTCGATGGGCGGATTCATCGCGCAGCTGATCGCCATCAACCACCCCGAGCGCGTCCTCACCCTGACGTCGATCATGTCCGGCCCGGCGCACCCCGAGTCCGCCTCGCCGACTCCCGAGGCAACCGCCGTCCTCTTGGTGCCGCCCGCGGCGACTCGAGAGGAACGAATCACGCAGGAGATGTGGATCCGGCGGGTGCTGATGGGCCCGGCCGATCCCTTCGACGAGCGGGTCGAGCGTGCGCGTGCCGAGCGGGCGATCGACCGCGCGTATCACCCCGCGGGCACGGGCCGGCAGTTCGCGGCCGTCCTCGCCACCGAACCCCGGCTGGAGAAGCTGAGGGGCGTTCGAGTCCCGACGCTCGTCATTCATGGACTCTCGGACATCCTCATCCCGGTCGAGAACGGCCGGGCCGTGGCCGCCGCGGTGCCCAGGTCGCGCCTCGTCGAGATCGAGGGCATGGGCCACGACCTGCCCAAGCGCGTCTGGTCCCAGCTGCTCGATGAGATCGTGGCGCTGTCCGAGCGCGCCGGCACGCTGCAACCGAGCTGATCGACATGGCGGGCGTCTTTCTCGCTGCGGGGGCAAGCAGCCTGGACGGCATCAGTCCCGCGCTGGCGCTGCTGGCCGGCCTCGTCTCTTTCGGTTCACCGTGCGTGCTCCCACTCGTGCCGGCCTACCTCGCCTATCTCGGAGCGCGAGCGGCCCAACCGGTTGCGGTCGGCGCCTCTTCCCCGCTTGCGGGGAAGGTGGCCCGTAGGGCCGGATGGGGAGGTGCAGCCACCAATTCGGTCTCGCTGCCGGTCGCTGCCGCGGGCGTCGGTTTTGTGGCCGGCCTGTCGCTCGTCTTCATCCTCTTCTTCTACGTGTTCTCGCTGGTCGTGCAGCCCGTTCGCGCGTTCGTCCCGCTCGTGGCCGGGATCTTTGTGATCGCGCTGGCGCTGCACGTCGCCGGCCTCATCCGGCTCCCCTTCCTGTCGGGCGAGTACCGCGTCATGAAGACTGCGCCGCAGGGAGGCGGGGTTGCGGGCGGCTTTGTCCTGGGCATGGGGTTCGCGAGCGGGTGGACGCCGTGCATCGGCGTGACGCTGAGCGCGGTCCTGAGCTCAGCCGTGACCGCCGGGACGACCGCGCAAGGACTCGGTTTGATGGTCGCCTACTGTCTCGGTCTGGGCCTTCCGTTCATCGCGCTCGCGTTCGCGCTCGAGAGCGCCAAGCCGTTGGTACGTCTGGTCAATCAGCACCGCCGTGCCATCGACCTCGCGTCGGCCGCCGTGCTGCTGGTGATGGGAGTGCTGCTTCTGACCAACAAGCTGACGGTGCTGTCGGCCGGGATCTCCCAGCTCGTTCCGTCCTGGCCCTCACCGACCCTCTAGAGGTCGAAGTAGCCGCGCCGGCTGAAGACCAGCGGCGCGATCCCTTCCCGGTGCTCCCCTTCGGTGACCAGACCGATCAGGACCCAGTGGTCGCCGCCCTCGATGGTGTCCCGCAGCGTGCAGACGGCATAAGCCGCTGCGTCGTCCTCGAGGACCGGCCCGCCGATCGCGCTGGAGGGCTTCCGCCACCTCAGCGATTCGAACTTGTCCGTCGCCTTGGTCGCCATGTGCCGCGCCAGCCGCTCTCGGCCCGCGGCCAGGATGTTGGCCGTGAAGCCACCTGTGCGCTGGACGGCGGAAAGCGTGTTCGACGACTTGTCGATGCAGGCCAGGGCCAGCGGCGGCTCCAGCGACACGGCGCAAAATGCGCTTACGGTGAGCCCGCGCGGGTGTCCGTCGTCGCCAAAGGCGGTCAGCACGACGACGCCGCTGGGAAAGCTGGCCATCACCTCCCGGAACCGCTGATGCTCGATCACCGGAGGATGTTAGTCGGGCCCGTTGACGAACACTTGTTTGCGCAACCGGAAGCGATCAAACTGTCGTGAGTGGGGAGCTCGCTCGACCTCTTTGGACCGGCCACGCGCCAATGGTTTCAGGCCGCGTTCGCGGAGCCGACGCACGTGCAGGAGCGGGGCTGGCAGGAGGTGGCCGCCGGCCGCCACGTGCTCATGGCGGCGCCGACCGGCAGCGGCAAGACGCTGGCCGCCTTCTTGTGGTGCATCGACCGCCTGACGACCGAGCCGCCGCCGCCGGAGGCGGAGCGCTGCCGCGTCCTATACGTGTCGCCTCTGAAGGCGCTCGCCCACGACGTGGACCGCAACCTGCGCTCGCCCCTGGTCGGCATCAGGCACCAGATGGAGACCCTCGGGCTGAAGGCGCCCGAGATCTCGGTCGCCATCCGCACCGGTGACACTCCCGCAGACGTCCGGCGCTCGATGGAGCGCCACCCGCCCGACATCCTCATCACCACCCCCGAGTCGCTCTTCCTGGTGCTCACGAGCGCGGCTCGCAAGATGCTCGCCTCGGTGAGGTGGCTCATCGTGGACGAGATCCATTCCGTGGCCGCCACCAAGCGGGGCAGCCACCTGGCGCTGAGCCTCGAACGCCTGTGCGCCGTCACCAGGGTCGAGCCCCAGCGCATCGGGCTTTCCGCGACGCAGCGGCCGCTCGACGAGGTGGGCCGTTTCCTGGGAGGGACAGACCGCGAGGTCGCCATCGTCGACGCGGGCCGGCTGAAGACGATGGAGGTCAGAGTCGAGGTCCCGGTCGAAGACATGGCGCGCCTGAGCGTCGAGGACGAGCGCGGCCACATCGCCAACAGCATCTGGCCTGCGATCTACCCGCGCCTGCTCCAGCTGATCCAGCAGCACCGCTCGACGATCGTGTTCGTGAACTCCAGGCGGCTGGCCGAGCGCATCGCTGCTCGTGTGAACGAGCTGGCCGGCGAGGAGCTGGTGCGCGCGCATCACGGATCCATCGCGCGCGAGCAGCGCCTTCTGATCGAGGACCAGCTCAAGGCCGGCGTCGTGCGCGGTTTGGTAGCCACCTCGACCCTGGAGCTCGGCATCGACATGGGCGCGGTCGACCTCGTGCTACAGATCGAAGCGCCCCCGAGCGTGGCGGCGGGCATCCAGCGCGTTGGCCGCGCGGGCCACTCGGTCGGCGAGATATCGCGCGGCGTCGTGATCCCGAAGTTCCGCGGCGACCTGCTCGAGTCGGCAGCTGTCGTCGAGGGGATGCTGGAGGGCCGGATCGAGTCGACCGTGGTGCCGCGCAAGCCCCTCGACGTCCTCGCTCAGCAGGTGGTCGCGATGTGCGCGATGGACGAGTGGGATGTGGACGAGCTTGGCCGCGTCGTGCGACGCGCATACCCATACGGCGACCTCGGTCCTCGCGCGTTCGAATCGGTGCTCGACATGCTCAGTGGCCGCTACCCGTCCGACGAGTTCGCAGAGTTGCGCCCTCGGATCGTCTGGGATCGCGTTGCCGGCAAGGTTCGCGGGCGCGCCGGCGCGCAGCGCCTGGCGGTCACCAACCCGGGCACGATCCCCGACCGGGGGCTCTACTCCGTGAACCTCCTGGCGGACGGCCGGCGGGTTGGCGAGCTCGACGAGGAGATGGTCTACGAGACGCGCGTGGGGGAGACGTTCGTCCTCGGTGCGTCCACCTGGAGGATCGCCGAGATCACCCCCTCGCAGGTGCTCGTGACGCCGGCGCCCGGCGAGCCGGGCAAGATCGCGTTCTGGAAAGCTGACGCGCCCAGCCGGCCGGTCGAGCTCGGGGCCGCGCTCGGCAAGATGGTCCGGGAGCTTCGCGCGCTCGACCCCGAAGCGGCGGCGACCAGGTTGCGCGACCGTGCCGGTTTCGACGACCTCGCGATCAAGAACCTGCTCTCGTACCTCGACGACCAGGCCGCCGCGACCGGCGCCGTCCCCGACGACCGGACCATCGTCGTGGAGCGGTTTCGGGACGAGGTCGGCGACTGGAGGGTCTGCCTCCTCACCCCCTTTGGCGGGAGGGTGCACGCTCCGCTCGCGCTCGCCCTCGAGGCACGCCTGCGGGAGAAGCTCGGCGTCGATGCGCGGGCGTTGTGGACGGATGACGGGATCGCGATGCACCTGCCGGAGGTCGAGTCGCCCCCTTCGCTCGAGGAGCTGATGCTCGACCCCGAAGAGGTTCAGTCGCTGGTGGGGTCCCAGCTGCCCGGATCGGCCCTGTTCGCCGCCCGATTCCGCGAGAACGCGGCTCGTTCGCTCCTGCTACCGCGCCGCCGGCCCGGCCAGCGCACCCCGTTGTGGCAGCAGCGCATGCGCAGCGCGGGCCTCCTGCAGGTGGCTGGACAGTATCCGGACTTCCCGATCCTGGCCGAGACGTGGCGCGAGGTGATGAGCGACCACTTCGACATGCCGGCGCTCACCGCGCTGCTGCGCTCCATCCGATCGCGCGAGGTGCGCGTGGTCGCTGTCGACACCGAGCGTGCCTCCCCGTTCGCCTCATCGCTGCTCTTCTCGTACGTCGGCGAGTTCATGTACGAGGGCGACGCTCCGCTGGCCGAGCGCCGAGCTCTCGCGCTGACCCTGGACCGCGAGCTGCTGGCCGAGCTCCTCGGCAGCGAGGACCTCCGCGAGCTGCTCGACCCCGAGGCGATCGCCGCCGTGGAGCTGGAGCTCCAGGGCCTGCTGCCCGAACGGTTTCCTCGCGACCCCGACGAGGCCCACGACCTGCTCGTCAGGCTGGGCGACCTGTCGATCGAGGAGTCAAGGGCGCGAGGCATCGCGGAGGAATGGTTGCTCGGCCTCCAGAAAGAACGCCGGGCGGTCTTGGTCCGCGTTGCGGGCGAG
Organism: Candidatus Dormiibacterota bacterium; assembly: GCA_035531515.1. Classification (GTDB taxonomy): domain Bacteria; phylum Chloroflexota; class Dormibacteria; order Dormibacterales; family Dormibacteraceae; genus DATKSS01. The sequence goes on from DATKSS010000042.1 coordinate 20,717, forward strand.
GCGCGCTGGATCGCCGCCGAGGACGCGGGCCGTTATCGCGAAGCCCTCGGAGCAAGCCTTCCCATCGGCCTGCCCGAGGTCTTTCTCGACCCAGGACCTGATCCTCTCGAGTCGCTGGTCCGCCGGTGGGCGCGCACCCACGTGCCCTTCGTCACCGCCGAGCCGTCCGAACGATGGGCGCTCGCCGCGCCTGCGGTCGAGGCGGCGCTGAGCCGGCTCGCAGCACGCGGCGATGTGCTGGCCGGGGAGTTCAGGCGTGCCCCGCGACCACGGCGCGGGGACCCCGTAGGACGCGAATGGTGCCACCCCGACGTGCTGCGAATCCTCCGCCGGCGATCCCTCGCCGCCCTACGTCGCGAGGTCGAGTCTGTCGCGCCCGAGGCGATCGCTCGATTCCTCCCGGCCTGGCACGGGATCGGAGTCAAGGCCGGCGGCGTCGACCGCCTGCTGGAGGTGGTGTTCCAGCTCCAGGGCCTCGCGCTGCCCGCCACCGTCATCGAGCGAGACGTCATCGCAAGTCGGGTCGCGAACTACTCCGACCGGCTGCTCGACGAGCTGGTCTCGATGGGCGAGGTGGTCTGGGTCGGGCGCGGTCCGCTGGGACCGAGCGATGGGCGTGTGGCGCTCTATCTTCGGGGCGACGCGCCGAGACTCGTCCCCGAGCCCAACGATGCGCCGCAGTCCGAGCTGCACGACCGGATCAGGGCGCACCTGAAGGCGCGCGGCGCGAGCTTCTATCGCGACCTGTACAACGCGGCCGGAGGCGGCGACGACGAAACCGTCCTCGACGCCCTCTGGGACCTGGTCTGGTCGGGCGAGGTGACCAACGACACTTTTGCGCCTTTGCGTCTCCTGGGCCCTGCGGCGCGAAGGCCGACGCGTCGCCCCCGCCTGCCGCGCCTCATCCAGCCCCGCGCCACCGGGCGGTGGTCGCTGGTGGAGGACCTGGTCGGGTCCGGCGCCAAGGCCACCGAGAGGCTCCATTCGGAGGCAGGCGTCCTGCTTCAGAGGCACGGTGTCCTGACCCGCGAGGCCGTGGTCGCCGAGGGCTGGCCCGGAGGTTTCGCCGGGCTGTACCCGCTGCTCCGCGCCATGGAGGAGTCCGGGCGCATTCGCCGCGGCTACTTCGTGGAAGGGCTAGGCGGCTCCCAGTTCGCCCTCCCCGGCGCGGTCGATCGGCTGCGCTCCCACCGGGACGAAGGCGGGGGCATCGTGGCGCTGGCTGCGACCGACCCTGCCAACGCATACGGAGCGGTCCTGCCGTGGCCCGAGTCCGACGGAAGGATGGCTCGCGCGGCGGGCGCTTTCTGCGTCCTGGACGACGGGAAGCTCGTGCTCTACCTCGAGCGGGGCGGCCGGTCCCTGATCACGTGCGGAGAGGTCAAGGCCGCCCACCTTGCAGCGCTGATCGCGGTCGCCACCCGCGCCGGCAAGGTCGAGCTGCAGAAGGTGGATGGGGCGCCGGTCATGGACTCCCCGCTGAACGCCCTGTTACGCGATGCAGGTTTCTCATCGACGCACCGCAGCCTGGTCGCCTACATGCGCGTCTAGTGGCGGTCGTAGACGTCGCGCGGCAAGCGCCGCGGTTGCCACCCGTCTGGCTGGCGTCCTCGACGGTGGCGGCGGCCATCGCGGTCGGATTCGGAGTTGCGCGCTGGGTCGACCATTTCAAGGCCGATCCCAACGCGGAGGACTTCCGCGTCTGGATCGTCGCTTCGCGCGTCGGGATCGCGCACGGCTGGAACCACCTCTACGACTTCGACCTGCAGAAGGCGGCCTCGGCCGGACTTGGCCCTGTTGGAAGCCTGGTCGACGCCAGGCACCTCTACGTCAGCCCGCCTCCGGCAGCCTGGCTGGTCGTACCCCTGACGCCCCTGCCCGTGTGGGCCGCCTATCTCATCTGGACCGTGGTCTGCCTGGCCGCCTTCGTCGGTGTCGGATGGCTGGTCTGTCCGGGTCCGCGCTTGACGCGCCTCACCTTGATCCTGGTTTCACTCGCGCTCTGGCCGGTGCACTACCAGTTCTGGCTGGGTCAATGGGTCGTCGAGACCCTTGTCCTCCTGGCCGTGTCGTGGTGGTTCCTCGACCACGGTCGATGGGTTCCCGCCGGAGTCCTTCTCGCACTTGCCTTTGGCGCCAAGCCGCAGCTCGCCGACCTTGTCCCGGTGGCGTTGTTGGTGAGCGGTCGGTGGAGACCCGTGGCCGCGTTCGCCGTCACGTGCGCCGTGCTGGCCGCAGTTTCAGCGATATCCCTGGGTTCGTCAGGGCTCAGCGCCTGGTTCCAGGCGGTGACGCTCGCCAGGAATGACCCCCAATCGTCTCCGCTCGCCTACTCGTACGTATTCGGCCGCGACTGGCTCGCGACGGGCATCGAGGGCGCCTTCGGGGCGGCCGCGCTGGTCCTCGCGTGGTACAGGCGTGAGCGCCTCGACCTCGTGTTTGCGCTGGGCATCGTCGGCACCACCGCCTCGGCGACATACCTGCATGAGGACGACATGGCGATCCTCGTTCTGGCCGCGTGGATCGTGCTGCGGAGCGCGCCGAGCCTGCCGCAGCGGATCTGGCTCCTGGTCGGGGTCGCTGTCGCTCAGCTCCTGGCGATCGGCCTCGCGGTGCCGATGCTGTTGTGGGAACCGGTCTGGATCGTATTGCTCGGCGCCGAGCCCTGGTTCACGCGGCATCGGGTGGTCGAGTCGGCCCCGGTACGATTTACGTCTTCGTCGGGGAGTAGCGCAGCTCGGTAGCGCACTTGACTGGGGGTCAAGTGGTCGCGGGTTCAAATCCCGCCTCCCCGACCAATTTTGAGTTGGCAATGCAAATCTGAGAGCTCTAAGTGTGCATTTCAGGCTACCAAGAGTTGCCGTGCAGCAACCCAGACCGCATTTCTGCCTCGCGCCATATCTCACGGTTTGCGAGTGGGTATGGGTGGCCTTCTAGCCGTTGCCACGCAAACCAGTCTCCTTATGTTTAAGCTCCCCAGCCAATGACAGGTGTTCGTGATCAACCGGGAGACATCGACAACCTTCTCATGGAGCTAGAGGCAAATTGGGAGGCGCCTCACCTCGATTTCAAACAGGTGCTGTCGATCCGTCACCGCGAGGATAAAGCGGAGTTCATTAAGGACGTACTCGGTCTGGTCACGACCCAAGGAAGTTCGCGCCGGTTTCTACTCATCGGCTGGAATGACAAGACGCGGACTGTAGAGGCGCCGGGTGTCGACCCTCGCATAACTGAGGATCAGCTCCAGCAAGCCCTTAATGCGTACTGCGACCCGCCGCCGCACCTGAGGTATTCCCCGCACCTGTGGCGTGGTGTTCGCGTGGGGCTAATAGAGATCATCCGCGAGTCGATCAGGCTGCCATATCGGGTCGGTAAGAACATAGGCGCCCGAACCGCAGGCGAAGTTTTTGTTAGACACGGGACCATCCCCTTAGCGGAGACGTAGTCATGCAGCCACGAACCGACACCGCGGACGCCATCCGATCGATCGCCGCAAGCCAGCTCGGCCGCTGGTCGCCGATCATCGTCAGCAACCGTGCCCCCTATGAACCTGCAGGCGCGCGGCGATTCCGGCGTGGCAGCGGAGGCTTGGTCACGGCACTGCTCAGCGTCGCCGAGGCAACGGGTGCCAGCTGGATCGCATGCGCGCGAACTGATACCGAGCGGAGTCTCGCGCGAGGCAGAGGATCCGTCATGGCCTCGTCGGCGGGCCGGCCGGCGTTGAACATCCACTACGTAGACCCAGGAGCCGAAGCGTACGGACTTCACTATTCCGTGATCTCGAACCCGCTTCTCTGGTTTGTTCAGCATCATTTGTGGGACCTCGCACGCCAACCGGTGATCAACCAGCGCATCCATGACGCATGGTCGCGTGGGTACGTGGAGGTCAATCATCTGATCGCGGAGAAGGTTGTCGAGGTCGCAGCGCAGTCGAAGGCTCCGCCTCTGCTGCTCATCCAGGACTATCACCTGTATCTGCTGGCCGGATTCGTGCGTCACCAGATTCCTGACATCGCGATGCAGCACTTCATCCACATTCCGTGGCCGGCGTCGGATTACTGGAAAGTCCTGCCCTCCTCGATGCGTGACGCGATTTTTGGCGGTTTGCTCGCCAACGATGTGATCGGTTTTCAAACCAACGGTGATGTCATGCGGTTCCTCAACGGTTGTTCGGAGCTCATGGGCCTGCGTGTCGATCACCAGGCACAAGCAGTGCTGCACCGGGGACGCGTCGTTTGGGTTCGCGCCTACCCGATCTCGATCGACACCTCATCGCTGGACCGGTTGGCGGCCGCGGCCGAGACCCGTTCCGAGCTCGCCAGGTTGAGATCTTCGGCGATTCATAAGCTGATCGTAAGAGTCGACCGAACGGACCCCTCAAAGAACATCCTGCGAGGCTTCTGGGCATACGAGAGACTGCTGGCAGCGCATCCCGAACACATCGGCAAGGTGCAGTTCTGGGCTTTCTTACAACCCTCGAGGCAGGACGTCGGCGTGTACCGCACCTACCTCAAGTCGATAGACAAGACTGCCCGCATCATCAACCGGCGCTTTGCCCGCCCAGACTGGATGCCCATCCGCCTGGAGTATGGAGAGAACATGTACCGCGCGGTGGCGGGCTACGAGGGTTTTGACGTCCTGCTGGTGAATCCGATCTACGACGGGATGAACCTGGTCGCCAAAGAAGGCGCATTCCTGAACGGGCGTGACGGAGTCATAGTTCTGTCGGAAAACGCCGGGGCTTTCGAGGAACTGCGCGATAACGTGATCGGGGTCAACCCGTTTGATGTCGAGGCCACAGCGCAAGCCATCCACAGGGCCCTAAACCTTCCGCGTGAATCGCGTGCAGCGATGGCTTTGAGCCTGAAGACTGGCGTGTGCGAACGCGACATCACGCGCTGGGTTCAGCAGCAGCTGTACGACCTGAGAGATCTCTTGGCTCCGCCGAGTAGGCAGTCTGGGTAGAACTCCCTTCGATGGTTCCCTCGGCCTCCAGACGGGCCGCGCGGACGAGGATCAGCAGGCCCTCGATCTCGGATAACGCATCGGCCAGCTCGGGTCGCACCAGCACGGGGTGACGCCCATCCTCCGAATAGGCACCTAGCACGACGACATCAGCCGCCGCGGCCGCCGAAACTATGGCGTGGCCGATGTCCGCCGTCTCGATCACGGTCAACGTCGCCGATGGCACGGTGGATGCTATGGCGCGCGCCTTCGCCAGGTCATTGGCCTGGCGGTCCGGGTGATGCTTTGCGTCAACAACGTGCAGCAGCGACATCTCGCCGCCCCAGGCCGCGGTCAGCCCGGTGGCCACCTTTAGGGCCAGCCGCGCGTTCAGGCCCCCACGTATTGGCGCGACGACTCTTATCGGACGTCCTGTCATCTCCAGACTTCGTCCAGAAGGTCGTACGAGCACGAGGTCGGCTGGCGGGAATGAACTCAAGTCGTCAAGCATGGAGGCCAGTGTCCCCGCGCGCGGGCTGGTTGGTCCTGGCCATTCGATCACGACGAGGTTGGCATCCGTTTCGTATACGGCTTCGCGAATCCCCAGAGGCACGCTGTGCACCACGCGGACGAGGATGCCAAGCCGGCCAGGGGAGCCCCTGACGCTCTCCTGATAGGCGATCCACTTCAGGAGATCGCGCCGGCGATGAATAACCTGATTCGCCACGTTGGACTCCTGCTGTCTGGGAATCTCCACCAACCCGAGCACCTTGCCGTCAGCCTCCCGCGCTTTAGCCAGCGCATCACCAACGGCGATCAGCGTCTGCGCCGCCTGTGCGCGCACGATCGGCACCAGGATCCGGAGCTCGGACTCTCGCGGGTTGCGGCTGAGGGGCAGTGTGCGATCGAGGTAGCGAGAGATCGGCATTGAACTCAGGATCCTCTCTTTCAGGTGGGATTGGCCGGCGAGGCCCCCTCGGAGGTAGCGACCTACCTGGCTGAGGGTAACCCCCCGGGCCATCGTGTCCGGGGCGGCATCCAACCGTCTACCTCGGTAGACGTTCTGTGTAGTGATTCATGTAGTGGTCCGAGCGGTTTCGGTGGCTGAAACTGGTTTAGAGCGGTCCAGCCGGTATCGAAATGAGCTCAAAGCCCTTGATCCCATGCACCGTGGACGAGCCGCCCTGGATTGTCGGGACCGTGAGGTCCGATTAGAGATCGGCTGGCGGTCGACTGGGCCGGCGACGTCATCGTGGTCGGCGCTTTACTTCTGGTGTCGAGATCGCGATCGAGGCCGCACGCGCTGGTCACCACACTGTTCTAGCCGGACGCGGAACCGGCATCATTAGGTCGCCGCCTCCCGCCTCCCCGACCATCTGGCTATAATTCTAGCCATGGAAACGCTTCCCTTGGCTGACGTCAAGAATCGTCTGTCGGAAGTTGTCGAGAAGGTCGCCAGTCAGCATGACCGCGTGACGATCACGAGGAACGGCCGACCGGCGGCTGTCCTTGTAAGTCCGGACGATCTCGAATCGCTCGAACAGACCCTGGCGATTCTAAGTAACCTGAAGGAGCTCTCCGAGTTGCGAAAGGGGTTGCAGCAGCTCGATGCCGGCGAAGTCGTGAGTCTCGACGATCTGAAGGTCGATCTGGGGCGTGGCCGCAGGTAGACCGTACGTCGTATCAGTCGCGACGCGTGCGGCGAAGGATGTGCGTCGACTTCCTGGTAAGACCCAGTCGGCCGTGATCGCAGCCCTCGAGGGCCTGGCGCTTGACCCGAGAGGAGGGAAGCCGCTGAGCGGTGAGTTGGCCGGAATCTGGTCGTTACGCCGAGGCGACTACCGCATCCTCTACCGAATAGACGAACGAGCCTTTCGCGTGGAGATCGCGCGAGTCGGGCATCGGCGCGAGGTGTATCGACGAGCGGGCCTTAGATGACTGGACGCAAGCGGCCGCAGCGGGTGGGCACCACGTGGTGCGCCGTCGTTTGGCCGGTCGGTCGGCCATTGGTTGCTCCGGGAATCAAGGGGGTTCGCCCGCCCAAACGGAGGTTCTGCAGGAGGGCAATGAGCTCGTATGAGCTCAAGGACAACTGGTCACGGACACGGCCGACGGGTTCAAATGGTGTCCCGTCTCCCCGACCACTCGCCTCGCCGACCGCCTTTTCGTCCAACCGCCGCCGACGGAACCGGCTACGCGAGGAAGAGCGGCGGCACGTTGTTCCCGGGTGGCGCATGCTGGAAGCACCGAACCTCCCGATCCTTCACGAAACCCTTCGGCATGGAGCACGCAAGGAGTTCCTGGCGCCTTAACGCCATCATCGGTATCCGGAGGGAAGGAGCAGGCAGTGCCCGAGCACAACAAGGTACTCGCGCGTCGAAACATCGAAGAGGTCTGGAACCAGGGCAAGATCGCAGTCGTCGATGAGCTGATCGCCCACAAGGCGATCTTTCACGACCCCAACGTCCCGGATGGCAGGTTCGCCGAGCCCGAAGGCTACAAAAAGTTCGTCTCGATCTATCGGTCCGCCTTCCCTGACCTCCACTTCGCCATCCACGACCAGGTGGCGGAAAGCGACACGGTGGTCACTCGCTGGAGCGCCAGCGGCACCAACGACGGTTCTCTGATGGGAATCGCCGCCTCCCACAGGCACGCGATGGTGCAAGGGGTCGGCATCAACCGCTACGAGAACGGCAAGATCGTCGAAGGCTGGATCATTTACGACATGCTGGGCTTGCTGCAGCAGCTCGGCATGGAGCCGCTGGCGGTGGCGGTCCCGGCCTGATCTCGCAGGGGCCCTACGTCAGGCGGGAAGAGGCTCGAAACGCGCCGTGAAATGACGGAGGGTTGGCGCCTGCTCCACGATGCGGTACCCGGGGAGGCGGGCGGCTCCGCGGGCGACCTCGGCGCAGACCTCGATGACGTAGTCGATGTGGCTTTGCGTATACATGCGGCGCGGGATCGCCAGCCGGACCAGGTCGAGGGTCGCGGCATGCTCGGTCCCGTCTGGGCGGCGCCCGAACATGACGGTCCCGATCTCGCACCCTCGCACGCCGCCCGTCTCGTAGAGAGCCACGGCCAGGGCCTGACCCGGGTACTGCAGGGGCGGGATGTGGCCCAGCATCGCGCGCGCGTCTAAATACACGGCGTGGCCGCCGGTCGGCTGCACGATGGGGATGCCCAGCCCGTCCAGGGCCTTTCCGAGGTAGGCCGTCGAGCGCACCCGGTACTGCAGGTAGTCGTGATGAACGACCTCTTTCAGCCCCTGTGCGATCGCCTCCAGGTCGCGACCGGCGAGGCCGCCGTAGGTGGGAAACCCCTCGGTGAGGATGAGAAGGTTTCGGCACCGCGCGGCCCAATCGTCATCGTTCATGGCGAGCCAGCCGCCGATGTTGGCAAGGCCGTCCTTCTTGGCGCTCATGGTCATCCCGTCCGCCAGCGAGGCGATCTCGCGCACGATGTCGCTCACCCTCCGGCGGTGCTGACCCGGCTCGCGCTCACGGATGAACCACGCGTTTTCGGCGAAGCGGCACGCGTCCAGGAAAAGTGGCACGCGATGGCGCGAGCAGACCTCCCGTACCGCGCGCAGGTTGGCTAGCGACACCGGCTGGCCGCCACCAGAGTTGTTGGTGATGGTGACGAAGACGACAGGGACGTCAGCTCGCCGCGACTTCAAAAGAGTGTCGAGCGCCTCGACGTTCATGTTGCCCTTGAACGGGTGGACCGCTGCGGGATCCTTTCCTTCGTCGCACAGAAGGTCGACGGCCTCGGCGCCCGTGAACTCCACGTTGGCGCGAGTGGTGTCGAAGTGCGTGTTGTTGGGCACGAGCTTGCCCGGCCCGGCGATCGCCGTGAACAGGATCTTCTCTGCCGCGCGGCCCTGGTGGGTCGGGATCACGTGCTTGAACGGAAACAGGTCCTGCACGCTTTGGAGGAAGCGGTAGTAGGAGGGTGACCCCGCGTAGCTCTCGTCCCCGCGCTGCAGTCCGGCCCACTGGTCGCTCGACATCGCCCCGGTGCCGGAGTCGGTGAGCAGGTCGATGATCACGTCGTCGGAATGCAACGCGAACAGGTTGTAGCCCGCCTGGCGGATCGCCTTCTTCCGGTGCCGGGGCGTCGTCATCCGCAGCGGCTCCACCGAGTGGATGCGAAACGGTTCGATGATGGTGTGGAACGCCATCGTCTAGAAGCCTCGCACCTTGCTCGGGACCAGGCGGACCGCCACGCTGTAGGTCCCGGCCATCTCCTCGGGTCGCCCCAGGCCAAGTCGAGCCATCTCGCTGCGGTATTTCGTGACATACGGGGCGTTCTGGTGGACCGGCCGCGCAGTTCGGTCGATGGCAGCGCCCGCGATGACGATGACGATGTCGTCACCGTGGCTCCTACTGTCCAGGTGGAGGGCGACCCTGGGATTGGCCTCGATGTTGCGCAGCTTGGCCTGGCCGGGCTTGCTGTAAACCAGGATGCTTTCGCCATCCCACGAGAACCACACGGGATTGGGCTGCGGGGTTCCGTCACTGGAGACCGTGACCAGCCAGCCGACGCTGTCCTCTCGCAGCCGCTTGGCCGCCCGAAGGCCGAACTCGGTGGTCGTGTCGATCAGCGGCCCCACGTCTCCGGGACCGCTAAGCCACCGCGCGGCCGAAGGCGCGCGCGCCCACGGCGATCGCGACGATCGAGAGGACCAGCATGATCACGACCCCTTTGGCCACGCTGGGATCTCCCAGGTGCCCGACGAACACGGCGCGGGCGGCGTCGACGGCGTAGGACAGCGGGTTCGCCGCTGCGATGTTGCGCAGCCACTGGGGAGCGAAGCCGAGCGGGAGCAGGACTCCCGAGAGCAACAGGATGGGCAGCGCGGACGTGAAAACGATGGGCGCGTAACTGTTCTCGTCGCGGACCCAAAGCGCAACCGCGTATGCGACCGATGCGGTCAGAAGCCCGATCAAGGCGATCAGGGCCAGCACGACCACGACGCCGATGGGGTTGATGCTGAGCCCGAAGGGCAGCGAGAGCAGGATCAGGATCAGCGACTGGACCAGGATCGACAGCATGTCGCGCAGCGCCCGGCCGAGAAGAAGGGCGATCCGGCTGACCGGCGTCACGCGCAGCCGTTCGATCACACCCATCCTGAGCTCGGAGATGAGGCTGAACCCGACTCCGGCCGCGCCGAACATCCCGAGCTGCACGAGCAGTCCCGGCACGAACACGTTGTAGGCGCCGCCCGACGGAAAGCCCGGCACGCCTGCCAGCGGCTTGAGCAGCGGAGCGAAGAGCACCAGGTACAGCACCGGCTGCAGCACCCCGATCGCGACCCATGCAGGGTTGCGGATGAACAGGCCGAAGTAGCGGCCGAAGACCAGCCAGGTGTCGCGGGCCAGCTTCATGCCGCGGTCTCCCGCAGCGACCGTCCTGTCTGGCGGAGGAAGACATCGTCCAGGCTCGGCCGGTGAAGGCCGATGGTCATGAGCTGCATGCCGGCGGTGTCGAGCAGGCGCAGGATCGCAGGCATGGCCACCTCGCCGCGGTCCACATAGAGAAGGATCGAGCCCTCCTCGAGGCGTGACTCGCGGACGAAGGGCTCGTCCTTGAGCAGGTCGAGCGCGCGCTGCTGATCCCCCGCCACGCTCATGGTCACCACGTCGCCGGCGACGGCGCGCTTGAGCTCTTCCGGAGTGCCCTCCGCAACGATCTTGCCGTAGTCGATGATCGCGATCCGATCGCACAGCGCGTCTGCCTCGTCGAGGTAGTGCGTGGTCAGGAAGACGGTCGTGCCCCGCTCATGCATTCGCCGCACCTCGTCCCAGACTCGGGCGCGGCTCTGCGGGTCGAGCCCCGTGGTCGGCTCGTCGAGGAACAACAGCTGCGGGTTGTGGACGAGGCCGAGCCCGATGTCGAGCCGGCGCTTCTGTCCACCCGAGTAGGTGCTGCCGGCGCGGTCGGCACAGGCCTCGAGCTCGAGCATCTCGATCAGCTCGGCCGCGCGCTTGCTCGCCGCCGCTCTCGACATCCCGTAAAGGCGGCCCTGGAAGACGAGCTCGCGCCGGCCCGTGATCTCGCGGTCGGCTCCACCCGCCTGTCCCACGTACCCGATGCGGTTGCGGATCTCGCCCGACTGGGTCAACAGGTCGCATCCCGCCACGCGGGCGGTGCCGCCGCTGGGTGGCATGAGGGTCGACAGCATGCGGAGCGTCGTGGTCTTGCCGGCGCCGTTCGGGCCGAGGAAGCCGAAGATCTCGCCGGCCTTCACGGTGAGGTCGACGCCGGCGACCGCCTCGACGGTCCGGGCCCGCATCTTGAACACGCGGCGGAGCCCGTGAGTCTCGATCACAGCCGGGCCGTTCGTCGCATCCACCCGCTAGATTGTGTTGGAAACGCCAGGCGCCCGGCTTGTCATGTAGTCCCAGAAGGCCTCCTGGACCGGGCCGCCCTTCGCCTTGCGGCGGATGGCGCTGATCGACCTCACGATCGACGGTGTGGGCAGCGCTTTCAAAACGCCCGAGGCGATGTCGCCCTCAACCGCCAGTCGCGGCATGGCCGCGAAGCCGAGCCCCGCGATCGCGGCGGCGCGGACGTACTCGGGGTGTCCAAGGTTGAGGATCTCCGCCCTGTCGTAGGCCTCACCGAGCATCTCGCGCACCCTGTGCTCTGCCGACCAGGTCGGTCCGCGCCGCAGGTAGCGGTGATCCGCCAGCTGTGCCGGCGTGACCGCCGCCAGCGCGGACAGCGGATGGTCGCGCCGGGCGACCAGGATGAGCTCGTCCTCCGCGAGCACGCACGAGAGGAGCTCCGGGTCGGGCTCGCCTTCGATCAGCCCGCAGTCGATGGTGCCCGCGACCACGTGCCGGTTTATCTCCGAGGTGGGTTCGACGGAGACGTCCAGCTTGATGCCCGGGTGGAGCCGCGAGAACTCGGCCAGGCGATCCGGGAGGTAATAGCTCGCGCAGGTCGGGCTCGCGCCGAGATGCAGCGAGCCCGCCTGCAGGTTCTTCATCGATTCCGAGGTGTCCTCGAGGACCTCGACGGCTCGGAGCACGGCGCGGCAGGCAACCGCGAGTTCGCGCCCGGCCCCGGTCAGGCGGATTCGCCGCCCATAGTGCTCGAGGAGCTGCAGGCCGAGGGCCCGTTCCAGGTGGTGGACCTGCTGGGTGACCGCGGCCTGGGTCAAGAAGAGCGAGGCAGCGGCGTTGGAGATGTGCTCGTGCTCGGATACGGCGACGAAGGAGCGAAGCTGCTCGAGCGTGAAGACGGGTCTTCGCATCTCGACATATTAGCTGCGCTTATGAAATCCATTACAAAGAGTTGACCCGAATTTCTTAATGAAACGCGACCTCGCGCGTTGAAGGGTTTACGGTTTCCAAACGCTCGCTCGGGCGAGAAAGGAGGTGGAGTTGCAAGTGAAGAGCCGGATACCCGGCCGCCAGGGCGGCCAGGGTATGGTCGAATACGCGCTGATCTTGGTTCTCGTTTCGATCGTAGTCATCGTGATTCTTTTGACCATGGGGAACCAGATCCAGAACGTGTTCTCAAACGTCGTCGCCGCGCTCGGCTAGCTCGAAATTCCTGCAGCGGGCCGGGCCGTCGCCCGGCCTGGCTGCGGGCTTTGAAACCCGCCAGCCCACCCCACGACACGGCGGCAGTGCGGCCTTTTAAAGCCTTTACCGACGCCTAACCGAAGTGTCGCCGTCCACCCGCTAGAGTTCAGTGCGTGGTGGGGGCCCAGCCGGATTCCGAGCAGTCGCCTGTCTTCGCGCCTCCCGTCTCCCGGTACATCAACCGGGAGCTGTCCCGGCTCGACTTCGACGAACGGGTGCTCGCCATGGCCGAAGATCCCCGGCTGCCCCTGCTCGAGAGGGTTCGTTTCCTGGCCATCTTCAGCCAGAACCTGGACGACTTCTTCCAGGTCCGCGTGGCCGGTCTCAAAGAGCAGGTGCTGGCCGCGGTCGCGACCGCCTCGCCGGATGGCATGTCACCGCTCGACCAGCTGAGAGCGATCCGAGTCCGGGTCGAGCACCTGGTCCACCGGCAGGAGGGCCTGTTCACGCGGGAGATCGCGCCGGCCCTGGCCGAGGCTGGAATCGCCATCGTCAGGCGCGAGGAGGTCAGCAAGAAGGAGCTCGGCCAGCTGCATACCATGTTCAGGCAGCAGATCTTCCCGGTCCTGACCCCGCTGGCGGTGGATCCAGGCCATCCCTTCCCGTACATCTCGCACCTCTCGCTGAACCTCGCCGTCATGGTCCGCGACCCGCAGCGCCGCCAGCAGCGGTTCGCCCGGGTCAAGGTGCCGCCGGTTCTGCCGCGGTTCATACCGCTGGTCGAGGGAGAGCGCTACGTCCCGCTCGAGGACGTGATCGCCCTGCACCTGCAGGCGTTGTTTCCCGGCATGGAGATCGTCGCCCACCATCCGTTCCGCGTGACGCGCGACGGCGATCTCGACGACGTCGACAGCGACGCCGAGGACCTGCTCGCAGCCATCCAGACCGAGTTGCGCAGGCGCCGGCGCCACGCCCGCGTCGTCCGTCTCGAGGTCGACCCGGACATGTCTCCCGAGGTCCTGGAGCTGTTGACACGCGAGCTCGAGCTCCAGCCCGCCGACGTCTACGAGGCGGACGGCCTGCTCGACCTCGGCAGCCTCGCCGCGCTTGCCCGCCTCGACCGGCCTGACCTCAAAGAGGAGCAGTGGACGCCGACGACTCAGCCTCGGCTTCGCGGTCTCGGCGCAGAGGTCCCAGACCTGTTTGCCGTGCTGCGCTCCGGCGACGTGCTGGCGCACCATCCTTATGACTCGTTCGCCACCTCGGTCGAGGCGTTCATCGACCACGCGGCGAGCGACCCTGACGTGCTGGCGATCAAGCAGACGCTCTACCGGACGTCGGGACCGGCCAGCCCCATCGTGCGAGCCCTCATCCGCGCGGCCGAGCGCGGAAAGCAGGTCGTCGCGCTGGTGGAGCTCAAAGCCCGCGGCGACGAGCAGGCGAACATCGGCTGGGCGAGGGCGCTGGAGGAAGCCAACGTGCACGTCGTGTACGGTCTGCTCGGTCTCAAGACCCATGCGAAGGTGACGCTCGTGGTCAGGCGCGAAGGCGCCCACATCGGTCACTACCTGCACGTGGGGACCGGCAACTACAACCCGAACACGGCGCGCGCTTACGAGGACGTGAGCCTGCTCTCGGCGGACGCGGACCTCGGGTCCGACGTGACCGAGCTCTTCAACCTGCTGACCGGCTACAGCCGGCAGAGCAAGTACCGCAAGCTCCTGGTCGCGCCGACTAGCCTGCGGGCCGGCATCACGCGGCTCATAGAGCGTGAGGCGGTCGTGGGCGGCCGGATCGTCATCAAGGTCAACAACCTGATCGACCCCGAGATCATCGACGGGCTCTACGCCGCCTCGCAGGCGGGTGCGCAGGTCGACCTCCTGATCCGAAGCATGTGCTCCCTGCGGCCCGGTGTGCCCGGCCTTTCGGAGCGCATCCGGGTCCGTTCCATCGTCGGCCATTTCCTCGAGCATTCCCGCATCTTCTGTTTTGGCAACGGCGGCGAGCCGGAGTATTTCCTGGGGTCCTCCGACCTCATGCCTCGCAACCTCGACCGCCGGGTCGAGGCGGTGGTCCCGGTCACCGACCCGCTGCTGCGCCGGCGGCTGGCCGAGATCCTGGAGATCTACCTTGCCGACGACGTGCTGGCATGGGAGCTCGGGCCGGATGGTGGATGGCGGCACGTGCCGACGGTCGCCGGGCTCAACTCGCATCGACGCTTCCAGGAGATGGCTCTCGAGGCTGCTCGCGGCCTGAGCTTCGTGAACGGCGTCACGCATGCCTGATCGGCGGTGCTAGAGCGCGAGGTGAAGCTCGGGGCGGGACCCGCGTTCCACCTCCCCGATCTCAATGATGTGGTCGAAGGCGTTTTCGTCACCGCGCCCGAGGCGGTGCGCATGGAGACGGTTTACTACGACACCCCAGACCTTCGGCTCGCGCGCTGGGGGGTCTCGCTACGTCACCGTGCCGGCGAGGGTTGGACCCTCAAGCTCGCTCCGGTAGCCCCGGCGGGCAAGCAGACCGCAGACCTCCTTCAGCGCGACGAGCTGACCTTCGACGGAGGCGCCAAGAAGCCGCCCGAGGCGGCGGTCGCCCTCGTCCGCGCCTACGTTCGCAAATCCGAGCTGGTGCCGGTCGCGCGGCTCTCGACGCTTCGGCGTCGCGTCCGCCTGGTCGATGCTGCGGGCATGCGACTGGCGGAGGTCGTGGACGACGAGGTGTCCGTCCGGGACGGCCGCCGCGTGGCCGCGAGGTTCAGGGAGATCGAGGTCGAGGTCGCGGCCACCGGCGATGCCGGGGACGGTATCGTCGCGCCGCTGGTGATGCGCCTGCGGGGCGCTGGTGCCGGCGCGCCGGATCCCACGCCCAAGCACATCCGGGCGCTGGGCCCTCGCGCGATGGAGCCGCCGGAGGTGTCGTCCCAGGCCGTGCAGAAGGACGCATCCGCCCTGGAAGTGATCCGGAGCATGCTCGCGGACTCGGTGGCGGCGCTGCTCCGTCACGACCCGCTTGTGCGCACCAGCGGCGATCCCGAGGCGGTGCACCAGGCCCGCGTCGCGACGCGCAAGCTGCGCTCGCACCTCCGCACCTTTGCCCCATTGCTCGAGATCGAGTGGACCGACCCGCTGAGGTCGGAGCTCGGCTGGATCGCGATGAGCCTGGGCGCGGTGAGGGACAGCGAGGTGCTGCTCGAAAGACTGCGCGAGCGCTCGACCTCCCTGCCTGCCAGCGACGCGCGGTCGGCGGCCTCGCTGCTCGGCATCCTCGAGACCGACATCGAGGCCATGCGGAAGAAGCTGCTCTCGGATCTCGGCTCGACTCGATACGTCGATCTGCTGGAGCGGTTGGTGGCGGCGGCCCACTCGCCGGCCACCCTTCCGGATGCCGATCAGCCGGCCTTGTCGCTCCTCCCGGCCCTGGCGTCGACCCCGTGGCGGCGCCTCCGCTCGGCAGTCCGCCAGCTGCCCGAGGACCCGGCCGATCCCGAGCTGCACCGGATCCGCATCCTCGCCAAGCGAGCGCGCTACGCGGCCGAGGCGGTGGCGCCGGTCGCCGGAAGCGGGGCGGAGGCGTTCGCGCGAGCGGCGGCCAAGCTGCAGACGGTGCTCGGGGAGCACCAGGACAGCGTCACCGCCCAGGCGTGGCTGCGGAGCGCCAGGGTCACCGGCCGCCGCGCTTTCGTGGCCGGCGAGCTCATCGCGATGGAGCACGTCGCCGCACAGCAAGCTCGCGGTAGGTGGCCGAAGGCCTGGAAGTCACTGGAGCAGAAACGTTTGCGTGACTGGATGGCCTGAGCCAGGACGCCGTGGGGACGTTCTACGTCGTGCGCCACGCGAAGGCCGGCAGCCGCGGGCACTGGACCGGCGACGATCGCCTCCGGCCGCTGAGCCAGAAGGGTTTCAAGCAGGCTGAGGCCCTGGTTTCGATTTTCGAGAAGTTGCGCATCACGGGGATCTTCTCGAGCCCATACCTGCGTTGCATGCAGACCGTCGAACCGCTGGCGCGCGCCAAGGGCATGCCTGTGAAGGAATCGCCTTCCCTGGGGGAAGGCCACGGTCTCACCGGCGCGATGCAGCTCATCGGCGACCCGGCCCTCGATGGCGTCGTGCTCAGCACTCACGGCGACATCGTGTGGGAGCTGGTCGAGGAGCTGGTCAAGAGTCACGTCGTCAAGCCGGGGGACGGAGGGTACGAGAAGGGAGCGATCTGGGTGGTCGACGTGGTGGCCGGAACGCCGGTCAGCGCCCGCTTCATCGAAGCGCCGTGAGCGCTGCTCCCCCGGCGCTCACGCACAGCCTGCGTAGAGAGATGTCGAAGCTCGCGAACCCCGAACGGGCCAGGGCCATGCGGGCGTACATGAAATCCGCGATGCCGTACTACGGGCTGAGCCTCCCCCAGGTGCGTGGAGTATGCAAGGCGGTGTTCGCGGAGCGTGAGCTTGGCTCGTGTGCCGGCTGGAAGAGCGCCGTTCTCGAGCTGTGGCGCGGCGCCCGGCGTCGCGAAGAGCGATACGCCGCGCTTTATCTGTTGCGGCTGACGCGATATCGCGAGTGCGTGGGCCCAGACCTCATGCCGATGATCGAGGAGATGGTCGAAACCGGCGCGTGGTGGGACCTGGTCGACGAGCTGGTGCACACGATCGGCGAGCTCCTGCGCGAGCATCCCAAAGAGATCAAGCCGGTGATGCGAGCCTGGAGCACCGACTCCAACATGTGGAAGCGGCGCGTTTCGATCATCTGCCAGCTTTCCTTCAAAGGCGAAACGGACCTCGAACTCCTCTACGCCAACATCGAGCCGAACCTCGCCGATCGCGAGTTCTTCGTCCGCAAGGCGATCGGATGGGCGCTGCGCCAGTACGCGCATACGGATCCGAAAGAGGTAGTCAGATACGTTCGGGCATATGAAGCGGAGCTGAGCGGACTGAGCCGCCGCGAAGCGCTCAAGAACATCGGCTAGCCTTGCACCGATGACGGTCATGCTGCGGGGCCCGGGGCTGACCGAGGGTCAAGTCGTGGCGGTGGCTCGCGACGGGGAGACGGTCGCCCTGGCTGCGGCGGCCCGGACGAGGATGGAGCGAAGCCGCGCCCGGGTCGAGCGCGCGGCCGGGGCCCGCGAGCCCGTCTACGGCGTCTCGACCGGGTTCGGCGCGCTGGCCCGGACCCGTGTGGCACCCCTCCGCCAGCCGGAGCTCCAGATTGCGCTCATCCGCTCGCATGCGGCCGGGATGGGACCGCCGGTCGAGATCGAGGTGGTACGCGCCACCATGCTGCTGCGTGCCCGCACGCTCGCGATGGGCCTGTCAGGCGTGCGCCCGCTGATCGCGGATGCCCTGATCGGGATGCTGAACGCCGGGATCACGCCCGTGGTGCCGCGCCACGGGTCGGTCGGGGCGAGCGGCGACCTCGCCCCGCTCGCGCACATCGCGCTCGCGCTCGTCGGAGAAGGCGAGGTCTTCGACGCGGAGGGAATCAGAAAGCCGGCATCGCAGGCGCTGAAGGCGGCGAAGCTGAAGCGGGTCAAGCTCGAGACCAAGGAAGGTTTGTCGCTGATCAACGGAACCGACGGGATGCTGGGCATGCTGGCCCTCGCGTGCGCGGAAGCAGAGCTCCTTTTCCGGACGGCCGACGTGACCGCGGCGATGTCGGCCGAGGCGCTTTTAGGCACCGACCGCACGTTCCAGCCCCGCCTCCACGAGATCCGGCCTCACCCTGGCCAGCTGGCCAGCGCCGCCAACCTCGCCCGCTTGATGCGTGGTTCGCAGATCGTCGCCTCGCACCGCCATTCGCAGCACGCAGTCCAGGACTCGTACTCGGTGCGATGCAGCCCACAGGTTGCCGGCGCAGCGCGCGACACGCTGGAGTTCGCGCGGCGGACGGCATCGATCGAGCTGTCGTCCGCAGTCGACAACCCCGTAGTGCTGGAGAACGGCGACGTCGAGTCGACCGGCAACTTCCACGGCGAGCCGCTCGCCTTCGCGGCCGACTTCCTCGCCATCGCCGCAGCAGAGGTCGGCGCGATCGCCGAGCGCCGCGTCGACCGTCTTCTCGATCCGCACCGTTCAGAGGGCCTCCCGCCCTTCCTGGCCGAGGAGCCCGGGGTCAACTCGGGGCTGATGGTCGCGCAGTACACGGCGGCGGCCCTGGTGGCGGAGAACCGCCGGCTGGCCGCCCCCGCGAGCGTCGATTCGATCCCGACCTCGGGCATGCAGGAGGACCATGTTTCGATGGGCTGGGGCGCAGCGCTGAAGCTGCGCACCGTGCTCGCCAACCTCGGGCACATCCTGGCCGTGGAGCTGGTGTCGGCTGCACGTGCCCAGGACCTTCGCAGGCCGCTGGAGGCCTCGCCGGCGACCGCAGCGGTCCGTGACCTGCTGCGCACGCGGGTTGCCGGCGTCGGCCCGGACAGAGTCGTGGCGCCAGACCTCGCGGCGGCGGAAGAGCTGATCCGCAGCGGCGCGATCCTCAGGGCGGCAGAATCTGTGACCGGCTCGCTGCGATGAGCCACGTGATCCACGCGCCTCGCGGCTCGGAGATCAGCTGTCTGGGCTGGCCGCAGGAGGCCGCGATGCGCATGCTGATGAACAACCTCGACCCGGAGGTCGCGGAGCGACCGGAGGATCTGGTCGTATACGGGGGCACAGGGCGGGCGGCGCGCTCGTGGGAGGCTTATGACGTGATCGTTCGAGAGCTGCGCAGGCTCAAGGGCGATCAGACGCTGCTCGTCCAGTCGGGCAAGCCGGTCGGAGTCTTCGACACGCACGAATGGGCGCCGCGCGTGCTGATCTCCAACGCGATGCTCGTGCCCGAATGGGCCAACTGGGACGAGTTCAGGAGGCTCGAAGCGCTCGGCCTGACGATGTACGGCCAGATGACCGCTGG
Source organism: Candidatus Dormiibacterota bacterium (assembly GCA_035531515.1). Lineage (GTDB taxonomy): Bacteria > Chloroflexota > Dormibacteria > Dormibacterales > Dormibacteraceae > DATKSS01. The sequence goes on from DATKSS010000042.1 coordinate 40,074, forward strand.
CTCGTGGATCTATATCGGCACGCAGGGCATCCTCCAGGGCACGTACGAGACGTTTGCCGCGATCGCTCGCAAGCGCTTCCACGGCTCGCTCGCAGGGACGATCACGCTCACCGCGGGCCTGGGCGGCATGGGCGGCGCGCAGCCGCTCGCCATCACGCTCAACGGCGGGGTGGCGATTTGCATCGAGGTCGATGCCGAACGAATCGCAAGGCGTCTCGAGCATCGATACCTGGACGTGAGGGCGGATGACCTGGAGCACGCGCTGCGACTCGCCGGCGACGCGCGGAAGGCGAAGCGTGCGGTGTCGATCGGCCTTCTCGGGAACGCGGCCGAGGTGCTGCCCGCGCTGGCAGCCCGCGGCTTCGACGTCGACGTGGTCACCGACCAGACGCCTGCCCATGACCCCTTGAGCTACATCCCGGCCGGCCTCTCTCCGGAGGATGCGCAGGAGCTGCGACTGGACGATCCGCAGGAATACGTAAGGCGCGCGCGCGAGAGCATGGCCCGCCATGTCGACGCCATGGTCGAGTTCATGGACCGCGGCGCCGAGGTATTCGACTACGGCAACAGTCTTCGCGCCGAGGCTCGGCTCGGCGGGAGCAAGCGCGCATTCGAGTTTCCGGGCTTCGTGCCCGCCTACATCCGCCCGCTGTTCTGCGAAGGCAAGGGTCCGTTCCGATGGGTTGCACTGTCAGGTGATCCGGCCGATATCGCGGCCACCGACCGCGCCATCGTCGATGAGTTCTCCGACGATCCCGCGCTCGTGCGGTGGATAGAGGCGGCGGGCGAACGGGTCAGGTTCCAGGGCCTGCCGGCGCGCATCTGCTGGCTCGGCTACGGAGAGCGCGCCCGCGCGGGCCGCCGATTCAACGAGCTCGTCCGCAGCGGCGAGGTGAAGGCGCCGATCGTGATCGGCCGCGATCATCTCGACTCGGGCTCCGTCGCATCGCCGTATCGGGAGACGGAATCGATGCTCGACGGCTCCGACGCCATCGCCGACTGGCCGATCCTCAACGCCCTCCTCAACACCTCAAGCGGAGCGTCGTGGGTGAGCGTGCACCATGGGGGCGGCGTGGGAATCGGACGATCGATCCACGCGGGCATGGTGGTCGTCGCGGACGGGACCGATTCCGCCGCCCGCAAGCTCGAGCGCGTCCTCACCAACGACCCCGGCACGGGCGTCATGCGCCATGCCGACGCCGGCTACGAGCGCGCGATCGAGGTTGCGCATGAGCGTGGCGTCCGCATCCCGATGCGGGAATGAAGGGCGGCGGGGTCTGGCACGCCGAACAGGCGTGGCTGGGCCACCGTGCCGCAGATGTGCTGATCGAGGTCGACAACGGTCTGATCAAGTCGATCACCGAAGGCGTGCCGGCGCCGGTCGGCGCCACCGTCTTGAGGGGTTGGACGATCCCCGGCATGGCCAACGTGCACAGCCACGCGTTTCAGCGCGTGCTGCGCGGAACGGTGGAGTCCGGGGGCGGAGACTTCTGGGAGTGGAGGCGGGAGATGTACCGCGCCACCGAATGGACGGCGGAGCGTTACCTCGAGCACTGCGCCTCCGTGTTCAAGGAAATGCTCTCCGCCGGCATCACGGCGGTCGGTGAGTTCCACTACCTCCACGCTCGGGGCAACGAGCTAGGCAGGTCGGTGATCGCCGCCGCGAAGACGACCGGTATCCGCGTCACCCTGCTGGACAGCTGCTACCTCCACGGAGGCGTTGACGGCCGCCCCCTCGAGGGGGCGCAGCGTTCGTTCTCAGATGGCAACGCAGAGAGATGGGCGGCGCGAATGGACGAGCTCGAGGACGGCGACGGCGTGCGCGTCGCGGCCGCCATCCACAGCGTGCGCGCCGTCGACCCCGGCTCCATGCGGGTGGTGGCCGCGTGGGCGCGCAATCGAGGCGCCCCCCTGCATGTCCACCTCGCAGAGCAGGCGGCGGAGGTCGATCAATGCATGGCGGTGCACGGGTGCACGCCGGCCGCGCTGCTGGAGCGCGAAGGAATCCTCGGCGGTGATGTGACGGCCGTGCACGCCATCCACCTGGACGAGCGGGACATCTCTGTTTTGGGGCGCCGGCGCGTGGCCGTCTGCGCTTGCACCACGTCCGAGCGGGACCTTGGCGATCATGTCGGGCCGCTGGGCGCACTCGCCGCTGCCGGCTCGCCGTTGACCGTGGGGAGCGATTCGAACGCCGTGATCGACATGCTCGAAGAGGCGCGAGGTCTCGAGCTAGACCAGCGCCGCGCGACCGGGCGGCGGGTGCATCACCAACCCGAGGCGCTCCTGCAGGCGGCGACCGCGAACGGGATGCGATCTCTTGGATGGGACGCCGGCGAGCTCAAAGCGGGCAGGCTGGCGGACTTCGTGACGCTTCACGCGCCTGGTCGCGATCTCGACCCGGGCTACCTGGTGTTCGGCCTCTCGGGCCGCGACGTGACCAACGTCGTCGTCGGCGGCAAGACGGTCGTTTCGAGATGAGGCGCCTGCGCAACGTCGGCCGCCTGTTCACGGGCACCTCGGCGGGCGTGATCGAAAACGCTGCGGTGGTCTGCGACGGAGAGCACATCGCCTGGTGCGGAAAGCAGGGAGACGAGCCGCGCGAGCTGATGGAATCGATCATCGAAGAGGACGACTGCGCGGGCGGCCTGGTCACCGCCGGTTTGATCGACGCCCATACGCACCCCGCCTACGCGGGCGACCGGATGGCGGAGGTCGCGATGCGCACGGCGGGCGCCTCATACGCCCAGGTCGCGCAGGCGGGTGGAGGGATTCGCGCGACGGTGAAGGCCACGAGGGCCGAGCCGCTCAGCGCCCTCGAACAAGCCACCGCGCGCAGGCTGTGGGCCTGGCTCGAGGGCGGCGCCACCACGGTCGAGGCCAAGACCGGATACCACCTCGAGCGCGAGGGCGAGCTCGCCACCACCCGCATGCTGGCACGCCTCGCGCAACGCAAAGACCTGCCGAGGGTCGAGGTCACCTTCCTCGCGGCCCACGCCGTTCCTCCTGACCGGTGGGCGCGCACCGGGACTTACGCGAAGGAGGCCGCGAGCTGGTGTGAGGACGCGCACCTCGCGGGCGCGCGGTTCTGCGACGTCTTTTGCGACCGCGGTTACTTCACCGTCGCGCAATCGCGCGCGATCCTCAAGGCCGCGCTCAAGGCTCGGCTCATACCTCGCATCCACGCGGACGAGCTCGCGCGGACCGGTGGCTCCCGCCTCGCGGCGGAGCTGCACGCCGTTTCGGCAGACCATCTGCTGCGAGCCAACCAGAGCGACGCGGTCGCGCTCGCCCATGCCGGCGTGGTCGCCACGTTGGCCCCGGGCACGGCGCTTTCGATCGGCAGGCTGCCGCCGGTCAAGGAGCTGGCAGCGGCCGGCGCGGTGATCGCCCTCGGCACCGACCACAACCCCGGAACGAGCGGGATCACGAGCATGAGCCTGGTGGTGGCGATGGCGGTCGGCGTCTTCAAGATGTCCGCGGAGCGCGCCCTCATCGCAGCCACGGTGGGAGGGGCTCACTCGCTATCGCGTTCAGACCGCGGAGTCGTGGCGCCTCGCAAACTGGCCGACCTGGTGCTGTGGGAGGCGGAGCACGAAGGCGCTTTTGCGTGGGCTTACGGCCTCAAGCCGCGCATCGTCTGGCGGGGAGGATCGCAAGTATTTGCCTGATATTGAGTTGCTAAACACGTGCAATCGGCATATAAGTTGCACATACACGGCCGCCGCGCTGCGTACACGAATCAATAACCGCGGTCGAAAATGGAGGAAGTCTGCTAGTGGCAAAGTGGAACCCCTTGGCGTTGAAGCTTTTGATGTGGGTGATGGGAGTGCTGATCGTGATGGGCTCCGGTTTGGGGTTCATCGGAGGCAGTTTCTTCCCGTTTGACAGCTGGGCCGGTGTAACCGGTTCGGTTGCGGGTGTTGCGTTCGGCGCCGGTCTCATGATCGCCGGGTTCGACCCGATCGCCAACGTGAGCTGGGTCCGGGCCCTGGTCCTCTACGCGATCCTCGAGATCGTGTGGCAGATCTTCAACCAGGTCAGCCTCGGCCGCCTCGACATCGTGGCGGTCATCATCGCGATCATCGTCGCGGTGCTCATCCTGGTGCTGTACCCGAACAAGCCGGCGCTCTGGATGCAGGGCGGCACCTCGGCAGGCGCCCGCGCTTAACTCAAACCGTCGCGACCCAAAGGGGCAGCATCCGCTGCCCCTTTTTCTTTTGCCTGCTTCGGCGTGCGTGCCCGATGACGGCGCCCCACTCTAGGAGGTTCCCGGCTCGTCTCCGCTGACGATCCAGCGGCCGGCGCCGCCGTCATCCACGAGGTCATCCGCCGCCCGGGGGCCCCACGAACCGACCGGATAGATCTCAGGATGCCCTTCGGCCTCCCACGCCGCGATCAGCGGGTCAACGATCTCCCACGACAGCTCGATCTCCTCAGCTCCAGGGAAGGCCGAGTGGCCGCCGGCCAGGACCTCCGACAGGACGTTCTCGTATGCATCCGGCAGCGCGGCCTTCGTGAGGCGCGCGTAGTCGAGCCGCATACCGGCCGGCACCATCTCGAACCGCGTCCCCGGGCGCTTGGCGCCGATGCGCAGCGAGATGCCCTCGTCCGGCTGGATGCGGATGACGATGAGGGTCGGGATCCCGCGCTGGCGGCGGCCTGCGATTCGCAGCATCGGCGCGTCACGCAGCTTGATCACGACCTCGGTGACGCGGCTGGTGAGCGCTTTGCCCGTGCGGACGAAGATGGGCACCCCGTCCCACCTCCAGTTCTCGATGGCGACCCGCGCTGCGACATATGTCTCGCGCCTCGAGTCGGGCGCAACGCCATCCTCGTCCTGGTACCCGTCGTACTGCCCGCGCACTGCGGTGGCCGGGTCGATCGGCAGCATCGCGCGCAGCGCCGCGCGCTTGGACCTGCGCACGTACTCCGCGTCGAAGGTGGTCGGCGGCTCCATCGTGATCAGCGCGAGGAGCTGGAGCACGTGATTCTGGATGATGTCGCGGACCGCGCCGGTCTGGTCGTAGTAGCCGGCTCGCTGGCCGATGCCCTCCTCCTCTGCCACCGTGATCAGGATCGACTCCACCAGCGTGCGGTTCCAGACCGGCTCGAAAAGGGAGTTTGAGAAACGGAGCGCGAGCACGTTCTGGACGGTGTCCTTGGCGAGGTAGTGATCGATGCGGAAGATCTGCTCCTCCTGGAACGCCTCGGCGAGCTGAGCGTTCAGCTTCTTCGCCGACGACAGGTTATGGCCGAGCGGCTTTTCGACCACGACGCTGCGGGACTCGTCCTGCCTGGCCGAAAGGCCCGATTCGACGAGCGCCGCCACGATGTCGGAAAAGGTCTCGGCCGGCGTGGCGAGATAAAAGATCACGCTCGGTGAACCTGTCAACAGCTCTTTGAGCGGGGCGAAAGTCGCCGAATCGCTGTAATCGAGCTTCACCCATTCCGCGGTGGCCGCGAGCTTCTCGTTGCGGCTGGCTTCGCGCACCATCTGGCGGAACTCATCGGTCGCCTTCTCGCTGCGGCCCGCGCCCACGACCCGGACCTGCCGGCCTTCCCGCGCCGCCAGGCGGCCGAGAGAAGGCAGGATCTTGCGCTGAGCAAGGTCGCCCGAGGCGCCGAAGATGACCAGGTCGACTCTTGAGTCCACGAGAAGATGCTACGGCTCGGCGTCGATCACGTCGGTGCAGGCGATCTCGTCGTGGTCCGGCCGCCCGCGAACCCACGAGATCGGGAGAGCGATAAAGCGCACCAGCGCTTGCGCCGGGCTGAGTCGCGATCCGTCCACCGACACCACGCGCTGCCTCATCACCAATCCGCCGAGCGTGCGTCCTGAGATGCTCCAGCAGGTCACGTGATAGACGAGTGCGATCCCCAACAGGACCCGCACCCGCCGGCGGCGTCCGGCCACGCCGGCGAGCGTGGCGCAAAGGGCCAGGTCGACGGCAGCAGCGCGGATGCGATTGGACGATGTCGCCGTGACGCCCGGAGCCGGGTCGCGGCCGCGCAACCTCAGGAGGTAGAGGCGGGTCATCAGGTGATGCAGCGGAAGCTGCGTCACCCGGTAGACCGCCGCGGGCAAGCGGGGACGGTACCCGTCGACGGAGGCCACGAGCCGGCCGCCGGAAGAATGGAGTCGCCAGGTCCCGCCTGACGATCCGGCCAGGAGGCCGCCCACGATTGGCCACTCGACGCCTGTGCGCTCGAGCTTGGGCGCACCGAACCGCAGCAGCTCGAACGGTCCGACGCGCAGCGAGCTGTCGCCTGCGCGCACGAGCCCGAGCGTCACGGCGCTGATGCCGGGCAGAAACGAGTCGCGGAGAAGCCGGCCCGTCGCCGCGTGCGGCGCCGCAACGGAGTCTTCGACCGACACCCGGCCCTCAGCCCATCTCATCCAACCCATATCTTGGAGGCGTGGCGTGGAACGAGTTCTCGGCAGAGGTGACGGTCAAGGCCGCGCCGCAGCAGGCTTTCGACTACTTTGCCGACTTCCGGCACGTCGCCCAGGTGCTCGACGGCGTCAGCAAGTGGGAGCCGATCGGCCGAAAGACCAAGGGCGTCGGGGCCCGCTACAACGTCGAAATGGTCGCGTTTGGGTTCCCCCTCAAGAGCGTGCTTGTGTTGAACCGCTGGTCCCCGCCCGAGGAGATCGGCTGGAAGTCAGAATCGGGCGTGATCCGACAGGAGGGCGGGTTCACCTTCAGCGAGGTGAGGACTGGTGTGCTCATCGAGCTGCGCATCGCCTATCAGCCGCCCGCCGCGTTCATCGGTGGCGCCATCGCCCGCCGCGTTGATTGGGTGGTGCGCGGACGGCTGGAGCGCGCGCTGGAGCAGATCCGCAAGACGCTGGAGGCCTGAGGCTCCACTAGAGTGGGCGAATGAGGTTGACCCGCGAGGCAAGCGCGATCCTGGGGCGAGCCTCCATCGGCATGCTCGCGCTGCGAGCCGGTCGCGCCGCGCACGGCGCACCGCTGGTCAACCCGGCCGTGTTCAGCTTTGCGGACGGCTCCCTCTGGATGACCACCTCGCGTTACGCGGCCAAGACGATCATGGCGAGGCGGGATCCTCGCGCCGCATTCCTTGTCGACGGCGAGTCGACCGCGTTGCACCTGCGCGGCTCGCTCGAGGTGTTCGACCCGCTTTCGGTATCCGGCCAGGTGCGGGCCATGCTCGACGGGCCCGGCTACTTCCTCGGCATGGCGGCCTACGCCCTGAAGAACGCCCCGTACTTCGCCGGCTACATGCTCGACCTGGCGCGCCTGCCGCGCGCATGGCTGCCGTACAACCGCGTGGTCCTGCGGCTTCGATTGAGTCACGCCGACATCATCGAAGCTGCGCCGTTTCCCGCAGCGCAGGCGGCGCGCGTCCCGGCCGTCCCGGCCGATGTGAGCCGGCGTCTCGCCGGCGTGTCGCGCGGGTATGCGTGCTGGGTCGAAGGCGCGATGCCCGTGATCCGTCCGGCCTACTGGGATGTCGAGCGCGGCGAGATCAGCGTCGCTCCGATCAGCGGCCGCCCGCGCTCCGGCACCGCCGGCGCGGTCGTCATCGAGGCGCACCATCCTTTCCGTCCGTCGCTGATGGTCGGAGCGTGCGTTCGCGGAACCTTCGAGAGCGAAGGGGACGGGGAGGCGATCGCCGAGCGGTATGGGATGGACCTGGCGGCCGTTCCCCGTACCGTCAGGATGCGGGCCGAGCGGGTGACGGCATGGCGGGGCTTCTCCGTCACCACCTCCATCCCGCGCTCGGCGCGCGAGCTAAGGGTTCTCGAGGAGCGGGCATAAGCTTGGCCAAGCCGTCCGCGCCCAGGCTGCGCGTGCGGAGGTGGGAGGCCGGTCGGTGGTCAGAGTCGCCGGACGCCGTCGTCACCGAGGAGCCGCTGCAGCTGTTGCTCGACGGGAAGCCGCTGTCGGTCCTGATGCGGACGCCGGGGGAGGACATCGAGCTGGCCGTCGGCCTGATGTTCGCGGAGGGGATCATCCGGTCTCGTGACGACGTGAAGGAGATCCGGATCAGCGCGGAAGCGGGCGAAGCCGACTCCCGCGTCCGCGTCGACGCCTCCCTCGTCGAGTCCAACCAGGTCGACGTTCATCTGGTCGCCGCCCCGCGCCGCCGCCCAGAGCGTTCCATGCTGTCGAGCTCCGCATGCGGCGTGTGCGGAGCGGTTCTCATCGACGATCTCCGCCGAGACCTGTCGGCGCTGAAAGACGGCCTCGCCGTCGATCCGACGATTCTGCCCGGCCTCGTGGAGCAGCTCCGCTCGCACCAGGGCGTCTTCGAGCGCACCGGAGGTCTGCATGCCGCGGGCCTCTTCACCCAGGGAGGCGAGCTCACCTGCCTGCGCGAGGACGTGGGCCGTCACAACGCCGTCGACAAGGTGGTGGGCCGCCGGCTGCTCGATGGGCGTGTGCCTGCGTCGGAGACGGTTCTGGTCGTCAGCGGTCGCGCCGGGTATGAGATCGTGCAGAAATCGATCAGCGCCGGCATCCCGGTGCTGTGCGCCGTCGGAGCCCCTTCGAGCCTGGCTGTGGCGCTCGCGCGCGAGTTCAACCAGACGCTCGTCGGCTTTCTTCGCGGGGAACGTTTCAACGTGTACTCGGCGCCCGAGCGCCTCGCCGCCTCCTGACAGTCTCCGATAATCGACCTGTGGTCTCAGCCGTCGGGTGGCGCCCCTACGCCAGGGTGGGCGAGATCGGGGCCTACGTGCTGCTGGTCGAATGGGTGCGATCGCTCGCCGGCGGCGCTCCGCACGCAGCGGTCCCATCGCTGGTCATCGGAGGCGCGGCGCTGGGGCTCGCAGCCGTGGGTTGGCGCGCGCAGAGTCTCGGGCTGGACGGCTCGCATCTCGGGTGGCGCATCATCGGCGGGTTTGCCCTCGGCGCCGTCCTCCTGCTGCCCACCGCCGTGCGTGCAGACGCCGCACCAATCCTTCCCGCCGGCCTGGCGCTGCCTGCCGTCGCGATCTCGATCGGTGAGGAGCTCGCGTTCCGCGGCGCGCTGTATGCGGCGCTCGACGAGCTGGGCGGGGCTCCGCTGGCGATCATCGGCAGCACCGTGTTGTGGACGCTGGCCCACGCGTTCTCGCATCCCCCGGCTTTTCTAGGCGCGGTCGCCGCGGCCGGTCTCGTGCTGGCCCTGTGGCGCTGGGCCTGCCGTGACCTCGTCGCACCGGTCATCGGTCACGTGATCGCGGACCTGGCGCTGTGACTATGAACCGAAAACGGGTCACGTTATTGGCCGCGGCGGCGGCGGTGTACACGGTGGCCGCCTGGATGGTCGCCCCAGGTTTTTATGACGGGTTTGGCCCCGCGGCGCCGTACAACTGGGTCTGTCCGCCCGCTCAGGCAGGGTCGAACATCAAGCCGAGCTCTGGGCATCTCAGCATCAACGTGATCGGCGGGGTCAGCGACGCGAACTCGGCCTTCACCAACGACGGCCAGATCGTGATCGGGTTCCTGCCGGGCGCGTTCAGCGCGACCGGAAAATCGAGCATCTCTGTGGACATCACGCCGCTCACCACCTGCCCCAACCCGCCGGGCGTCAAGCTGGTGACCAACGTCTACCAGATCACAGCCAATGCCACGTTGAAGCAGCCGGCCAACCTCGAGATGGTCTTCTCCAACCTTCTGCCGGCGCCGAACAACATCTACATCGCCGACAACCCGACCGGTCCCTACCGCCAGCTCCAGTCGCAACCAACACGGCCGTTCGTGCTCCAGGCGCAGACCTCTTCGCTGGGCTACTTCGCGGCCGGCTACTCCGCAGCGTCGCCGCCACCGGGGGCGGTGACAGTGGGTGGGGGGCAGTTGCTCCCGGTGGTCGCCGCCGCTCTCATCGTGGTGGTCGTGCTTGGCGGGCTGCCGCTTGCCATCATGCGGCGCCGCCGCTCGGGGGGCGCTGAAGGTGAAGAGGAAGAGGACGACGACGAGGGCTAGCGCTACTCGTACTTGATCGCCTCGAACAGCGTCGCGCAGCGCCGGCACCGGTACTGCAGTGTCATGGCCTGAGTCCCGAAGAGCGAGATCACCTCGGCGTCCCGCGCGCGGCAGTGGGGGCAGCGCGGCTCGGGCCGCGGGTCGTCAGGCTTCCTTGGCGGCGGCACTCGACTGGGCAAACCTCTTCTCCTCGAGCCCGCGAAGCATGGCGAACGTGGTCTCGTCGATCGCTCCCGCCCTGCCTCGCCGCCGGATCGGGTCCCACGCCTTCCACTCGACGCTGACCGAAGGCGCTCGCACCCCGAGCCGCTCTTCGATCCGCGCGAGCAGCTCAGCCGGGCCCATGCTCAACCGGCCATCTCGATGAAAGGCGGCCGTCTCGCCATCTGGAGGGCCGAACCACTCGATCGCCTCCCGCCAGGCCTCGTCACGGGGGCCGGTGTCGATTCCCGATTTGAGCCAGCTGCGGCCGTGCAGGAAGTGGTAGCGCTCCTCCATGAGCATCTTGCGCAGCCGCTGCTGAAGCACGTCGACCGACCCCCCGACACAAGCTTCGATCATGGCGGTGAACGCGGTGTCGAGGATCGCATTCGCCGCGACGAACTGCGCCCACTCCGTCCACGGCTGGTCGAAGTACGGCAGGGCTCGCAGGCTGGCGGGGTCGGATTCGCGGTCGCGGCCACGCGGGTCCGAGCCGAGCGGCTCCAGGCATCCATAGAGGACGCGGCTGTGGCCCAGGTCGTCGAGTCCCATCGCCGCCGCGGCGATGTCTGCTTCCAGCGACGGGGCGCGCGTGGCCCACTCGGCGTAGCGGAGCCCGAGCATCTGCTTGTTGTCGGCGATGCTGAGCACGAGGTCGGAAAAGCTCATGCTTCTCCAGGCTGCCAGAGCTCGATCACGTGCTCCTTTCGGACGATGGCCATCTCGCACCAGCGTTCCTCGTCATAGGTCGCTCGCGCATATGCCATTGCGAGGTCGTCGTCCGGCGCGACCACGCTGCCGACCTGGTGTAGCGGCTCGAGGCGTGTCTTCCGCGCGAACACCTCGTATTCGAGCGCGTCGCCGCTGACCCTCTTGTAGGTCATACCGCCAGGCCCCATTCCTCGAGCGCGTCGCGGCCGGCCTCGGTCATGCGTGCGGCGGTCCAGGGCGGGTTCCACACGACGTTGATCCGAACATCGCGCACCCCCTCTTCTCGCATGAGCCGCTCGCGCACGTCGTCGAGGATGAAGTCCGAGGCGGGACAGCCCATGGCCGTGAACGTGAGGTCCACCTCGACCGTGCCTGCGACTTCTCTGATCCCGTAGATCACGCCCAGGTCGACCAGGTTGATCGGCATCTCCGGATCGCGCACCTCGGAGAGGGCGGCCCAGAGTCGCTGGGTCATTGCCCGTTCTGGTGGTGCGTGTTTCGGAACTTGTGAAACTCTTCCTGGAACATGGCGACCATCTCGGTGGTGCGAGGCCCGCGCGCGCGCCAGCGCTTGAGCACGTCGTCCCATGAGATCGGCTTACTGAAATCCCAGCGCTTCGCATCGGCGTCGAACTCGCATGGGAACGGATAGTCCAGCTCCCAGACATCATTGCCGTCACGCACCTCTTTGTGAGCCGGGACTTTGATTCCGATCTGCTCGCAGTACGGGACGACGGTGGAGAGCCACCACTGGCGAAGCTGGTCATTGGTCAAGCCCTTGAGCCGGAACTCGAGTTGCAAGGAGTGCATCTTCTTCGAGTCGGGCAGGCCGAACCATTCGACGCTGAGCGGGAACATCCAGTCCACCGCGCGCTGCAGCTCTTCCTTGGCCGAGCCGCCGCTGGCGCTGATGCGCTTCATCCATGTGCGGCCGTTGCGGAGGTGGAAGTTCTCCTCCGCCATGACCTTGTTCAATCCGCGCTTCCACGGTCCGTAAGAGCACTTGTCGTGGATGTCGCCGAGAAGGCAGAAGCCGGCCTGGTCGTACATCCCGTTGGCCACCACCAGCTCGGTCCAGCTTTCGAGCGGGACGTCGAACGCGTACGGGTAACGGAAGCTCTTGGGATCGCGGCTGAAGATGAGCTTCTCCTGGTCCTCGCCCAGCTCTTCGAGGATGTGGTAGGCGATGTGGGCATGGGCCAGCTCGTCCTGGATGATCGCTATGCCGGTCATGAAGGCATTGATGGAGGGGGCGCGTTTGGCGGCGAGGTAGTAGGCCGGGGCTGAGATGAGCTCCGTGTCGCCCGAAACGATCAGCGTGTGCTTGAGCTCTTTCAGGTATTCGGGAGTCATCTCTTTGGGGGATTCGATGAGCTCGCCGGACTGGATCACCTGCGCGAATTCGGCCGTGGTTGGCATCGCTCTCCCATTCTC
>DATKSS010000043.1:0-2380 GCA_035531515.1 Candidatus Dormiibacterota bacterium
GCGGAGGATCTCGTGCTCGGAGGCCGTCTCCTCCGCCCTCTCGTTGGCACGCGACATGATCCGCGCCGCCTCGGCATGCGCCTCGGTGATGATCCTCTGCTGCTCGGAGACCGTCCAGTTGGCCTGCTTGATCTCGTCGGGGAGGTTGAAGCGGACCTGGTCGATCAGCTCCATGATCTCGTCCTCGTTCACCATGACCTGGGTCGAGAGCGGAACGTGGCGCGCGTTCTGGATCAGGTAGTCGAAACGGTCAAGCAGCTCGTCGACCTTTATCTGTACTTCTCCTTCAACGCTCTCGCAACGGGCGGTGGCACGAGGTCCGACACGTTCCCGCCGTAGCTTGCGATGTCCTTCAAGATACTTGACGAGACGTAGATGTGGGCGAAGCTCGACATCAGGAACACGGTGTGTATGTCCGGGGCAAGCTTACGGTTCATCAGCGCCTGCTGCAGCTCGGCGTCGAAGTCTGAGTAGGCGCGCAGCCCTTTGACCAGCGTGTTCGCGCCCTTGGAGCGCGCATATTCGACGGTCAATCCTTTGAAGCTCGCCACCTCGACACGCTCGCGTCCTTTGAGGGATGCGCCGATCAGGTGAATGCGCTCTTCGACGGTGAACAGCGGCTGCCGCTTGTCCGGGTTCGCGGCCACCGCGACGATGAGCCTGTCGAAGATGCCAAGCGCCCGGTCGACGACGTCGAGGTGGCCGTTGGTGAAAGGGTCGAAGCTGCCCGGGTAGACCGCGGTCTTGGCCTTCGGGGTGATCTTCTCGCTTGATTTCAAGATTCCTCGCGAGCTCATGGCGCGCCGGTCCCCGACCCGCTCCGCAGGTCGGATCGCGGGTCCTCCGGGCTCGCGGGGATCAACACGGTGACCATGGTGTCGCCGTAGCGTCGCCGGCGGTCGACCAGCAAGTGGCTCAGCTGCGGCAGCTCCTGCCGGCGCGAGTGCTCGGCCAACACGGTCGCCGATATGAGCTCGCGGTCGAGCGCTTTCAGGGCGCGGTCCATCACGACGTCCTCGTAGGGCGGATCGAGAAAGACGAAGCGCGCCGCCTTGGTCGCGGCCGGTGATGCCTCGAGCCATCGCACGACGTCAGCCCTGATGACGGTCGAGCGGTCCTTGAGGCCGAGGGCGTCCAAGTTCTGGCGCAGGATAGCAAGACCACGCGGCTCGTGGTCCACGAACGTGACGGTGGCCGCGCCGCGGGACAGGGCTTCGATGCCGAGCGCACCGGAACCGGCGAACAGGTCGAGCACCTGCGCTCCTTCGATCTCCCGGCCGACCATGTTGAAGATCGCCTGCTTGACCATGCCCTGGGTCGGCCGGATGTTCCCGGGCGCTTTCAGCCGGCGCCCTCTCGCCTCGCCCCCGCTGACGCGCAGCCTGGACAGCGGGCGGGTCACGACCTCAACCAGATGGCCCCGTCGGCACGCATCGAACCGATCCGCACGGCGGGGTGGGGCGCAGACCTCATGGCGGCTTCGAAACGGGCGGCGCTCTCCGGCGGAATGGCCACGAGGAGCCCGCCGCTCGTCTGCGCGTCGCAGAGCATCAGCTGATCGATGTCCGCCAACCCGCCCCATTGCACCTGATCTCGATAGGCGGCGTGGTTGCGGCGCGTGCCGGCGGGGAACAGGTCCCTTTCGGCCAGGTCGCGAACCCCGGCCATGAAAGGCACCGACCGGTAATCGACGTCCGCCCCGCCTCGCAGGTTCGCCAGGTGGCCGATCAAACCGAAGCCGGTCACGTCGGTCGCGGCGGTCGCGCCGGCCTCGACCATGGCCTCAGCGGCTTGCCGGTTGAGCAGGCTCATCACGGCGACCGCCTCTCGCTCCAGCGAATGCGGGCACAGACCCCTTTTGATCGCCGTGGTGGCGAGGCCCATGCCCAGAGGCTTGGTCAGATACAGGATGTCGCCCGGGCGCGCGCCTTCGTGCGTCACGACCCGGTCCGGGTGCACCTCTCCGATCACCGTGTAGCCGAACTTGGGCTCGGCGTCGTCGACCGAGTGGCCTCCGATCACGGCGATGCCCGCCTCCGCGAGCTTGCTAGCGCCGCCGGAGACGATCTTCTCGAGCAGCCCGGTGCCCAGCTTGTCGCGAGGAAACGCCGTGATGCCGAGCGCGAACAGCGGCCGGGCCCCCATCGCATATACGTCGCTCACCGCGTTGGCCGCCGCAATGGCGCCGAACTCGGTCGGGTCGTCGACGATCGGCGTGAAGAAATCGACCGTGGCCACCAGGGCGCGGTCGGGCGCGATGCGATAGACCGCCGCGTCATCGCGGGCGGACGCCCCGAGCATCACGTTGGGGTCGACGATCGGGGGCAGAGCCCCCAGTACCTGCCCTAGCTCCACCGGGCTGAGCTTGCAGGCTCAACCC
>DATKSS010000044.1:0-6682 GCA_035531515.1 Candidatus Dormiibacterota bacterium
GCAGCCTGGGCATCCCGGCTCGCCTGGCTACCGGCTACTCCACCGGCGACTACGACCCGGTGCTCGACCAGTCGGTGGTCCGCGAGCACGACGCCCATGCTTGGGTCGAGGTATGGTTCCCGAGCTCCGGGTGGGTCCCGGTCGACCCGACTCCCGGTGTCTCTCCGCTGGCCGCCACGCAGTTCCCCAACCACTGGGCCGCCGGCGGCATCGCCAGGTTAATCCCGCACCTGGAGCTGGGTGCGCCGATGGCGGCCCTCGGTTCGCTCGGCCTCCTGGCGGTCATCCCACCGGCGCTCGCAGCGGGCGTGCTGGCCGTGCTGGCGTGGGCGTGGCTGCGCCGTCGTAGGTGGAAGCGCGGCGCCCACGCCTCGCCCGGCGAATCGGAACTGCTGCGCCTGTACGAGCGCGTGCAGAGGCGCCTGGGCAGGCGGCGGGCGCCACCCGAGACCCCGCTCGAGTACCAGGAGCAGGTGCGCGCGGGGCCGGTCCAGCCGCTGCTCGAAGAGCTGACCGACGCGGTCAACGAGGGCGCTTACGCGGGCCGGTGGCCGGATCTCGAGCGGATGCGCGAGCTCGCCCGGCAAGTCAAGTGAAGTAGTGTGCCCGGTCTGTCGAGCACGTAACGATCATGGGCCGGTCTCGTTTGATCGCGATGTGAGGCTACGGGCCGGGACGTTGCCGGCGGCGCTGTCACTTGCCGTCGTCCTGGTGGCCTGTGCAAGTCCTCAAGGCAGCGCTTCTGCTCCCGGCATTTCGACGTCCGCAACCCGCCTGACCCCACCGTTTGTTTCGATCGACATCTGGCCGCCAGGGCCTCGGCCGCGTTCGGCATTCATGCTGTCGACGTGGGTTGCCCCCTTTACGCATGGCCACGCGGACTTTTATGGGTGGGACGGTTCTTTTCTGCGGACGATTGAGGCGCCCGGCAACCTCCTGGCGTCGCGAGATGGTCGCTATTTCGTGAATTTCACCACCGGCTGGCTCTCGAGCTCGACCGGCCGGGTGGTCAGGGCCTTCACTGAGCCGACGCTCGACCAGGGGTCCACGTCGTTGAACTGGGCCGCCGACGGTGACTACTTCTGTGGCCTGGAGGCCGGCACGCTCGGCTACTCATTGATCGTGGAAGACGTCCTGGGAAAGGTGCAACGGATCCAGCTGCATGTGCCTTCCGACCTTGTGCCTCCGGACGGTTTGCGCGCGATGGGCGTCGAGTGCGCTTTGACCTCGAGTCGAGCCCTGGTCTTCGGCGGCTCTACTCCCCGCTACCGGGTGGCCCTCATGTCGTTGCCCGATGGCCTCGCGGTATCGGATATCCAGCTGACTGCGGGCTACGCCGATGGTGCGTCTCCGAACCTGCACTGGCTGGCCATCAACAACGGAGTGGGTACCGAGGTCGTCGATCTGATCGACGGGACTGTTCAAGCTGAGCTCGACGGCGATTTCGCCTCGTTCACGCCTGACAGCGCGCACCTGGTTGGAACCGACGGTCACTGGGCGGCCGCCCTGGTCGACTGGCGGACCGGGACGGAGTTATGGAGTGGGCCCGGACACCTGTCGGGGATCATGGCGAGCTCCGATCCTTCGACGAACATGATGCTGTTGTGGCTATCGACCGGTCAGCCGCAGGCCGGCACTGATACGTACGACTACTGGATCGTTGATGGTGGCGGATCGGCCCGAAGATTCAATCCGCGAGATTGCGTTTCGATCGAGGCGTCGCCTGCTCGCGTCTGCTCGTTTCGGGGATGACCCTTCATGAGCGGCGTGTCAGCGCACGCCACCCGGACTACCGCTACACGCTGGCGCTGCCTCCCGCGCCCGCCGGCACCGACCCTGTCGACTGGTTCCTGTTCGACGTCAAGACCGGATACTGCAAGCCGTTCGCGACCGCGCAGACGCTCATGTTGCGCAGCCTGGGGATCCCGGCTCGCCTGGCGACCGGGTGCTCCACCGGCGAATACGACCCGGTGCGCGGCCAGTCGGTGGACCGCGAGCACAACGCCCACGCCTGACCTGGGCGTGGCTTCGCCGGCGGACGTGGACGCGCGGCGCTCGCGCCGCTCCCGGCGAGTCGGAGGTGCTGCGCCCGTACGAGCGCGTGCATGGGCGCCTGGGCAGGCGGCGGGCGCCACCCGAGACCCCGCTCGAGTACCAGGAGCAGGTGCGCGCGGGGCCGATCCAGCCGCTGCTCGAAGATCTGACCGACGCGGTCAACGAGGGCGCCTACGCCGGCCGGTGGCCGGACCCCGAGCGGGTGCGCGAGCTCGCCCGGCAGATCAAGTAGAAAGCGAGGGCGACGGTTACGCGCCGGGGGGCGGCCCGACCCTGCTCCGCTTGAGATCGCGGGCGCTTACAGGGTCGGGCCAGATGTCGATTTGCCGGCGTCAGCTCACGGAGGGCCGACCGGGTTGGCGGACAAGGGACTGGATCATGGCGACCACGCTCGCCCAGATTCCGGGCGCGGCCGAGCGGTCATCAGCGTCGACGAGGTTTCGCCAGGCCCCGACCTGGTCCCACCTCCGCGCCCGAAGCCGTGCGGGGGGCGCGCCGGCGTAAAGCAGCACCGGCTGCTGCATGCGCCGGAGGCTGTCGGGTGTCGCCAGGGGCCGGCCGATTCGCTGCTCGGAGCGGCTGCGGCGGCCGTCTGAAGCCCAGCTCGAGAGCTCGTAGGCGCGGGTCTCGTCGCCAATGGCGCGGGAAAAGTGCTCCAGGGTGCGCAGGTCGCCCTGGCTCGGCAGCAGAAGCCGAGCCCTGCTGTTGTTCCAGATGGTGCGCGCCTGCTCGGCGCCGTAAGCGCCCTCCAGCTGCGCCAGGTCGTGCAGGCAGAGCAGGATCTGGATGCCCTGGCCAGGACCGGTCGAGGTGTATCCGCCCAGTCGTGGGATGCGGGCGAAGTTCGCCACCTCGTCGAGGGCGAGCAACAGGCGAGGCGACAGCACGCCGCCGGGCATCCGCCTGGCTCGCCCCGTGGCAGCCGCGAGCAGGGACTGCAGCAGCGCCGTGAAAAGGGGCCGGCACCGCTCCGCCTCGTCTGCGGGCGCGACGAGGTAAAGGGTGCCTCCGGTCTCCAGCAGCTGGTCGAGATCGAGGGGTACTGAGCTCTGCGGGTTGGCGGCTGTGGCGGCGGCGATCCGGTTGTCCAGCCACAGGGCCAGGCAGGACCGTGCAGTGGACGCGACCGAGCCCGCTTCTCGCGACGGGGTGTTGACGAATGCGGTCAGCAGCTCCTTGGCGATGGGATCTCGCTGCTGGGCGGCCAGGCCGGCGAAGTTGCTCAAGCTCAGGTTGTTGAGCCGTGCCACCACCGAGCGCAGGTCTTCGTGGCCGGCGTGGGCGGCCAGGATGAGGCCCGCGATCAGGTTGGAGGCGGCCAGGTACCAGTGCGCCGACGGCCCCTGCTTGCCCTCGGAGGTGAAGAGGTCGGCGATCTCGAGGGCGCGGGCGGGGTCGTATGCGCCGGCGATCGGGTTCCAGTTGGCGACTGACAGGCCGAGGTCTGTGACCCAGGTGGTGTCGCGATCGACCGGTGCGAAGACCCAAACCGGGCCCAACTTGGCTCGATGGCGGCCGGTCAGGCGGACCAGCTCTTCTTTGGTCGAGGTGGCCACGACGGCGCCGCGCCAGCCCAGCAGGGTGGGCACCACGACGGTGGAGGTCTTGCCCGAACGCTGCACGCCGAAGACGAGCGCGTTGTCCTCGGCCGGTGATTGGAGCACCCGCCTGCCGAGCCACCCCAGGACGATTCCATCCGGCTTCAAAGATGAGGCACGCGCCCGCCGGCCCAGGGCGCGGCGGTCCCAGCGGTTGGCCCAGCGGCTGTCGCCGTGGCTGGTGGAGGATGCGCCGCGACCCAGTGCCCGCCCTGGGGCAGTCAGGTACGCGTAGGCGCCGATGCCGGCCGTCGTCGCGCCCAGGAACAGGGCCGACGAGATCGCCCAGAACAGCGCGGGGTTGACGTCGGAGAAATGACCTCGGTAGAGATGCCACGGGTGGGCCGAGTCGCTGACCAGGCCCCGCACCAGTGTGGCGGCGCCGTCGAAGAAACTGGGCGCGCCGGCCACCCCGGCGGGGCCGTGCTCGATGAACAGGGTGCTGAGCAGACCCGCGTAGAGCACGCCGCCCGCCACCGCGGCGGCGGCCGTGGCGGCGAGTGCGATCGCGACCAGGATGTCCATACCGCCAGTCCCCGAACTGCTTCTCATACGTACTCCTCCCTTTCGTGTTCCTCGTAACGGTCGCGGCCGGAAAGCCGCCACCGGCGCGTGGCCTCTCGCTCTTCACGCTCCAGCTCTCGGCGGTAGTAGGCGCCCAGCCGGGCGAACGCCCGCTGCATCGGATACCAGCTCCAGGACCTGGTGCGACGAGACCTCACCCTGGGATTCCGCCAGCGCAGCGGGTCGTGCCTGGCCCAGCTCATCTGCCGGCTGGGCGCTCGCCCGCGTGCCCGCTCGCGCCTGGCCGAGCGGGTCGGGCTCTCCCGGGGCGCCGGCTCGCGAGCCAGGACTCGTTGTGGGCCCTCCCGCTGGCGCTCGATCTCGTGGCTCATCGCGCTTTTCATCCGGGCCAGGCGCGGCCGATTGATCACCAGGGCACGGAACTGGCCCGGCGCGACCTCTCGACGTGCCGCCATCGCGACGTGGACGTGCGGGTGCGCGGTGTTGCGGTGCTCGGCGGCAATCCACGGGGGGAGATCGCCGGCGTCGTGCTCCAGCTGCCGCATGACCTCGCTGGTCAGCCGCCTGAGGTCCAGGCCACGCGCGTCTTCGGGCGAGAACACCAGACGGTAGGCGGCCGGAAGCCTTTTCCCGTCCAGCAGGTGGGGCGGGGCGCCGACCAGCGAGCGCCTCACGTAAGCGACCAGCGCATGCCGCTCCAAATCCCCGGCGCTGCGACCTTGCGTGAACAACCTGCCTTGCGGGGCGGCCTGGTCACGATGGGCGACGTAGCGAACCAGGCCACCAAGGCCTCGACCTTCCTCACCGCGTTGAACGTGGTCGCGATAGTGGAGGTAGCGCAGGAATTCCCGCAGTGCGTTGCCGGCGTCGGCGCCGGCGTTCATTCGGGTCACCCACAGGACGGCGCGATTGCTCCTCAAGCTGTCTCCTCTGCGAATGCCTCTTCGATCCGGACCAGGCGATCACGGGCGGCGCTCGCGGCCTCCTCCCACAGCTCCTCGGCGCGATCGGCGCCGTCGGGCAGCATCGCGATCAACAGCCTTTGGGTCTGTTCGATTGCGATCAGGCCGGCCAGGGCGCTGTAGCCCAGGGTCTTGAGCTGCCGGAGCAGCGATCCATCCTCCTGACCGCTCAGGCGACAAGCCTCGGCTTCGAGGCCGCGCCCGACCAGCGCGCGGATGCTGAAGTTGAGCGGCAGATCCGTCCGGCTCGCAAACTCCGCCAGCGCGCCGTAGAGCTCGTCGGGGAAACTGACCGCGACCTGGTGCTTGTACGTCCGTGTGACGTTCCGTGACCTCCTGCCCATCTGGCCTCCTTTTGGTGACGGCCTGTTCGGTCGCGGCGCCGTGGGCCGCGTCCGGCTGGGGCAACCCCTGCACTATCCCCACTTACGCCGCACGTGGCCGCCCACCTTGAATCTGACGTGAGACGATCGGGTCCATGGGTGAGAAACCCGAGGCGGCCGCAGGCATGGTCAAGCTGTCCGAGGCAGCCGAACTACTGGGTTACCACGTCGAGACCCTTCGACTGCGGATCAGGCGCGGCGAGCTCACCGCGGTCCGAGGCCCGCATGGCACCTATTACGTGAGCCGGGAGGCGGTCGCCGCGCTCAGTCCACCGAGGCGCTCGGACCGCCGCTCTTACTCGCTGGAAGCACTCGAGTGGACCTGGGTGGTGCTGGAGGTGATGACCGAGGACGAGGGGGCCAGCCATTACGAGCTGTCCCTGATCGCCCAGGTCAAGCGTGACCCGACGCTGAACCCTTTCCTCCATCGTCTGCTCACCGTCAAGCGGCTGCGCATCGCCGGCCTGAGCTCGGTGGAGATCTCGGACATGACGGCGATCTCGGCCCGTCAGGTGCGACGGCTGAGCGCGCATCACCTCGGCACGGTGCTCGACAGGCTGCAGGACGTGACGGAGCGGACCCCGCCGGCTGTCCTGCTGGAGAGGTACCGGCGGCGAGCCCGCAAAGTGGTCGCAGGAATCCAGCGCCGGCTCGAAGCGGCGGGTTTTCGATACCATCGCCGGCCTCGGCAGCGCGGCGACTACTTCATTCCTGCACGTGCGGCACCGGCACACAAGGCCGACAAGCTCTTTCCCGAGGAGATCCGGCGTCTCAAGGATGGCGGGCTGAGCGACCTCCAGATTGCTGCAATCCAATTGGTCGGCATTGGCCAGGACGAACTGAACGAGCTGATCCTGAACGGCCTACCTCAATCCATCACGAGCGCTGAAGACGACAGTTGATGCGGGGCTCAGTCCGCCTGCCTGGCCACATGCATGAACGCGATGTTCGTTTCATTTGCGACGAGGCCCTGCAGCCACGGTGCTGGCCGCTTGTCGGGTCAAGCGGTCGGAGGTTGCAACTGGGTCAGGGCGCCCGGAGCCGGATTAGGTCCCTCGAACATCCGACCGGGTTGCTGGAGCTTGGCAGCGGAGCGGTCAAGCCTGGTCGTGGACGACCTCACGGGCCAGGCGCAACCAGGCGTAAAGGCGTCCGCTGT
>DATKSS010000045.1:0-5444 GCA_035531515.1 Candidatus Dormiibacterota bacterium
CGAAGACCTCCACGACCCCGGAATCCCGTGCGCGGAAGCCCTCGAGAATCTCAACGGTGGTGGTCTTGCCGGCGCCGTTTGGCCCGAGCAACGCAAGGACCTCGCCTTCCTCGACGCTGAAACTGATGCCCTGTACGGCAGGCACGCCGCGATATGCCTTGTGGAGGTCGCGGACGTGAATCGCCGTCATGCGAGCGATCGCCTCTGATGTGCCATGTCCTCAGCCTGAGACGCGCCAGGCATCCTCGATAGTGACGCCTGTCAGGGACCCCACATGACGTCTGTCACGCGGCTCCGCGCCCAATCGCGGGTCACGATGTGGGGATCTCGCGCCATCGTGCCGCCACCCGTTGGATCAGATCGGGTCGAAGTCGGGGAGACAGGACTCGATCCTGCGACCCCTGGTCGACCGCGCCAGGACCGCTTCTCCAAAAGTGCCTCGAACAGCTTCACATCCGGGATGTCCTGGCATATCAGCCTGGCGGCCGCTACTGGCCGTTCCAGTGGTTCGAGTTGGCGATCTTCCTTGCCGTTGCGTTCGTGCTGGTCGGGCTCTGCTTCTGGTGGATCCGGCGCCGCGCCGGCTGAGGGGCATCCCCGCAAGTGGAAAGGCGTGGATCACACGGCACGACGGTCTCGCCCGCACGCGCGTGGTGGGGGAGCGATGCACAGACAGACGAGCGCGGTCGACGAGGCAGACGACGAGGCAGAGGAAAGTGTAAGCGATATGTAGGCGTTCGACTGCCACAATCTCTTGCTATGAGCAGCTGCATCCACCCCCAACCGTATGAATTGATGCCTTTTGCAGGAAAAGTCATCATTCCTGGTTAGACCATTAGACCCCGTCGCCGACAGGCGTCCAGCGCACCGCGCAACCGCTCGCCATAAACTCAAATTGTGCGTCCGTCGGGGAGACAGGACTCGAACCTGCGACCCCTGGTCCCCCAGATTAGTCCTCATTACCCGATGAGTTCTGAGTTCGATTTAGAGTGGTTTGTCGCGATTTGGTTGGTATGACGACTAGAACGCGCGTTATGGATCGCGTTGGAATCGCGTGGACACGATGCGGGTAGTGGCGCGCAGCCGACCCTTTCTCAGCCCCTCGCCAGCACCTCGAAGTCGGCGACCGAGGTGATGCTGACGCCGTCATGTGCGCCGAGCGCGAGTAGATAGACTCTCCTACGAAGCCCCGGGCGGTTCAGGGCGCTGTCGTATACCGGATCGATAGTGATCAACTATCGAGCGAGAGTGCGACGGATTGCCCCAGGCACTACGCCTCTCGTGCGTCGCACTCAGCCGCGCGTTGCAGCAGGACGCTCCGTTCGGCGAGATTCCTGGTGAGCTCGGCGGCACGGCGGAACTCGGCGCCCGCCTCATGGTGGCGGCCGAGCCTGGCCAGTAGGTCGCCGCGGACGCTGGGCAGGTGGTGGTAGTTGGCCAACACGGGCTCGGCGGCGAGGCCGTCGACGATTTGCAGGCCGCGCTCGAGGTTGCCAGCCATGGCCACCGCGACCGCGCGGTTCAGCTCGACCACCGGGGACGCCTCCAGCGCGGCGAGTGCCTGGTAGAGCAGCGCGATCCGCGTCCAATCCGTGTCGGCCGCGGTGTGGGCCCGCGCGTGGCAGGCAGCGATCGCCGCCTGCAGCACGTAGGGGCCGGGCGGACCGCCCAGCTGCTCGGCCCGGAGCAGAGCGGTGAACCCCCTGCGGATGAGCAGCTGGTCCCAGCGGCCGCGGCTCTGCTCGGGCAGGGGGACGGGCAGCCCCGCCGGGCTGAGGCGCGCCGGGATCCGCGAAGCCTGGATCTCCATCAGCGCCAACAGACCGTGTACCTCGGGTTCGGTTGGCATGAGCTCGGCCAGCACCCGGCCCAGGCGCAGTGCCTCGGTGCACAGCGCGGGGCGCATCCAGTCGTCGCCGGCCATGGCCGAATAGCCCTCGTTGAAGACGAGGTATAGCACCTCGAGCACCGACGCCAGGCGGACGGGCCGCTCATCGGACGGCGGTACCTCGAAAGACACCTGCCGGCTGGCCAGCGTCTGCTTGGCGCGCACGATCCGCTTGGCGATCGCCGGTTCCGCCGCAAGCAAGCCGCGGGCGATCTCCTCAGTGGTCAGGCCGACGAGGAGGCGGAGGGTGAGCGCGATCCGCGCCGGGGTGGAGAGCACCGGGTGGCAGGAGATGAAGATGAGCCGCAACAGGTCATCGTCGATCCTCGCCTCATCGAGGACGGCGTCGAACTCCGCCGGGACGTCCTGTTGCAGGTTTTCCAGCTCGCGGCCGAGAAGGCCCAGCTTGCTCTGCAGCCGTTGGTTCCGGCGGATCCGGTCGATGGCCCGGTGCTTGGCGGTGAGCATCAGCCAGCCGCCCGGGTTGGCCGGGATGCCCTCGGCGGGCCACTGTTCCAGCGCGGCGACCAGGGCATCCTGGGCCAGCTCCTCGGCCAGGCCCACGTCCCGGACGAGCCCGGCCAGGCCCGCGATGATCCGCGCCGACTCCAGCCGCCACACCGCCTCGACCGCGCCATGGGCCGCGGCGGTGCCGCTGGTCATCACCTCGGACTTCAACCCTCGGAGCCGGACACCTGGCGGATGTCACCCTCGCCCTCGCCGACCATGCTCCAGAATCGCCGGGCCAGCTCCAGCGCCTCGTCCCTTGACCTCACCTCGACCAGGGCGAAGCTGACGATCTGCTCCTTGGACTCGGCGAACGGCCCGTCGGTCAGGGTGACGTTCCCGCTGGTTGCCACCACGTGCGTGCCCCGGTCGAGCCCTCCCGTCGCCAGCAGCACCCCGGCTCGGGTCAGTTCCTCCACGAAGCGGCCCATCTCGGCGTAGAGCTGCTCATCGGGCTGGCGGCCGCCGCCATTGACCGTCATCAAGAAGCGCATCTTGGGCCTCCCAGAAAAGTTTCGCCCACGTGTCCATTTGGGCGGTCCCCGTTCGAAGCGTCAGTAGAAGCCGGAACAAGGCTCCGGCGCAGCGTTTCGCAGGAGGAAACCACCATGAGGAAAATCGTATCCGGCCTGTTCATCTCTCTGGACGGCGTCATCGAGGATGCCGACCAGTGGATTGGCCCGTGGTTCAACCCGCAACTGGGGCAGGCCGTGGGCTCGATGATCGCGGCCCAGGACGCAATGCTGCTCGGCCGGGTCACCTACGAGACCTTCGCCGCACATTGGCCGCAGCAGACCGGCGAGATGGCCGACACCATGAACAGCACCGCCAAGTACGTCGTGTCCGGCACGCTGGAGTCCGCGGACTGGCAGAACTCCACACTGATCCCGGCGGCCAGCGCGTTCGCCGAGATCGCCGAGCTGAAGCAGCAGCAAGGCCGGAACATCGGCATGACCGGGAGCGCAACCCTGGTCAGCTCGCTGCTGCGCGCGGGCCTGCTTGACGCGCTGCACCTGTTCGTCTTCCCGGTTGTGCTCGGCGCCGGCAAGCGACTGTTCGCGGCACCGGGTGAGATGCTGCCCCTGAACCTCATCGAATCGGAGACGTTCGCGACCGGCGTTGTGCACCTCAGCTACACCAAGGCATGACCGACCGGCGAAAAGAACATCAATCAGGGCATGAGTACTAGTCCCTGCAGAGTGACTGATCCCCGCAAGTTGGAGTCGGCTGCAACTGAGTGAAAACCGCTTCACTGCAGTGCAATGGGCCTATGTCCCATAGAGTGGTGGGAATTGGTGGCTGACTTCGCCGTCGGGTAGACGAAGAAGGCCACCGTGGGGTTCTCTAAGAGAAGTGCTCAAGCTTCCAAGGAGATCCACGAATGGCCCATCCCAGGATGACGCATCAGGACCTGTTCGACCACCTCGCCGTGGCTGACCGCGATCAGCTCAAGTCGATCCTCGAGCACGGCCTGCAGCGGCTCGTCGAGCTCGAAGCCAGCGCGGTGATCGGCGCCGACCCGTACGAGCGCAGCGCCGATCGAGCCACGTACCGCAACGGCCACCGGAGCCGACTGTTGGACACCGGCGTCGGTCGCCTCGAGCTGCAGATTCCCAAGCTGCGCACGGGGACGTTCTTCCCGGCGCTGCTGGAACCACGCCGGCGCATCGATCGCGCCCTGCTCAGCGTGATTCAGGAGGCGTACGTGCTCGGGGTGAGCACCCGCAAGGTCGACGCCCTGGTGGCGGCCATGGGCGGCTGCAGTGTCAGCAAGAGCGAGGTGAGCCGGATCTGCGGCGAACTCGACAAGGAGTTGGCTGCGTTCCGCCAGCGCGGCCTCGACGACGGCGCCTACCCGTACGTGTGGTTCGACGCCACGTACCACAAGGTGCGCGAGGGCGGGCGCATTGTCAGCCAGGCCACGGTCATCGCCGTGGGCGTGCGCGAGACCGGCGAGAAGAGTGTGCTCGGGCTGATGAACGGCGCCAACGAGAGCGAGAGCTTCTGGCTGGAGTTCTGCCGCAGCCTGATCGGCCGCGGGCTGCATGGGGTGCAGCTGGTCATCTCCGACGCCCATCAGGGACTGCGCAACGCCCTCGCGCAGTGCTTCGCGGGTGCAACCTGGCAGCGCTGCAAAGTGCACTTCCTACGCAACGTCAGCGCCGGCGTGCCCAAGCAGCACGCCCAGCTGGTGCTCGGCGTGGTCAAGACCATCTTCACGCTGCCCACCATCGAGGCGACCCAGGAGGCGGTGCAGCACGCCTTGGAGGTGCTCGAGCCGCGCTTCCCCAAGGTCGCCGAGCAGCTCCGTGCCGCGGAGCATGACGTGCTTGCGTACCTGACGTTCCCACCCGATCACTGGCGCTCGATTTCGTCGACCAACGCCATCGAGCGTCTCAATGCAGAGATCGACCGTCGCGCCAAGGTGGTGGGCATCTTCCCCAACAGCGCCAGCCTCTTGCGGCTCACCACCGCCGTGGTCCAGGACCAGCACGACGAGTGGCAGGACGATCGCCGCCTCTTCAGTCAGCAGTCGATGCAGCGCCTGCTCAACCCCGAGGCTCCACCCTTGCTCACCAACCCGCTCACAGAGGGACTCGCCGCGTAGCCCACCGACGTCACTGAGAACCTCAGCGATTTACACCACTCCATGGGACTTGACCCTAGAGCGCGTGTTTTGGACTTCGTTGGAATCGCGTGGACATCCTTGCGGGTGGTAAGCGCGTAATCGCCTCGCCGCGCCGGTTCGTCAGCTACGAAGGTGAGGGCATCGCAGCAGCAAATGCGCCGGCCGATCCCGTCCGCCTCAGCCCGTCGAGAGCGAACCCTCGGCGGCGGTTGCTGCGGTGGGGTCCTCTCCGCCGGGACCACGCAGGACAAAGGCTACGCCCACCGCCAGCACGGCGCCAGCAATGGGGCCAATCACGTATATCCAGAAGTTGGCGAAGTTGAGGCCGACAAGTTCTGGCCCGAAGGAACGGGCCGGGTTCATCGACGCCCCGCTGATGGGGCTGGCCCAGAGTCCGGCCAGGACGATGTAAGCGCCCAC
>DATKSS010000046.1:0-4163 GCA_035531515.1 Candidatus Dormiibacterota bacterium
GTCGACGACCTGGCTCACCTCTTGCTCGTGCCATGCCGGCCAGAGCGATACCCGAGCCGAGTTGCTAAGGTTTCTCGGGAGGCCTCCACCACGACTGTCTCAGCGGCCATCACAGAGCAAGCCACCGAGTCGATCGCGAGCTGCGAGCGGCTGGCTTCGATCGAGCTAGACACCATAAGCCCCGACAACCTGCTGCGGGCGATTGAATCCGAGGCGGTCCGGCTCTTCGCGCTGCGGGATGCCCGGCTCGAAGTCGGCGGACGTCTTCGCGAGGGCGCCCACGTCGCGGCGACGCCGACCGGCCTCGTGATCCAGCTTCCGACCGGCCGTCTCCTTGGCGAGGGCGCGCTC
The DNA here is from genome assembly GCA_035531515.1 of Candidatus Dormiibacterota bacterium. Lineage (GTDB taxonomy): Bacteria > Chloroflexota > Dormibacteria > Dormibacterales > Dormibacteraceae > DATKSS01. Next base: position 352 of record DATKSS010000046.1, read on the forward strand.
AGGGATGGCTGGGAGGCGCAGGCCCGCGTCTTCGCCCCGCTGGTGTCGTCCCTGCTTCGCGCCCACGAAGCCATGACCGCTAACCGCAGCAGAGAGGGCGAGCTCGCGGACCTCTACCGGACCGTGGGCCAGCTGACCGCCCAGCTCGACGTCGAAGAGGTACTGCGCACCGTGGTCGAGCAGGCCCGCGATCTGCTCGCCTCCGACGTCGCCTACATCATGCTGCTCGACGCCGAAGGCGAGACCCTGACGATGCGGGTGGTCACCGGCAACCGGACGCCGTCCTTTGCTGAGATCAAACGACCCGTCCGCCCGGGCGTCTCCACCCGGATCGGGGCGCCGGTTCAAACCCCCGACTTCCTCAACGAGCCGAGGCTCGATCACGACGCCGATACCGACCGATTGGCGAGGCTGGAAGGCATCAAGAGCGTTCTCGGGGTGCCGCTCAAGACCGAGTTCTCCGTACTCGGCACCTTGTTTGTTGCCAACCGGCGAATCAAGACCTTCACCGATCGCGAGGTCTCGGTGCTGAAGAGCCTCGGCGAGCACGCCGCGCTCGCTCTGGACAACGCGCGCCTTTACGAGGAAGCCGTGGCGGCTGCGGGCGCGGCCACGACCGCCCGCTCGGAGGCGGAGGCCCATCTCGGTCGCCTGCGCCGGGCCGACGAGGTGCACCATCGGCTGACCGAGGTGCTCCTGGCCGGAGACGGCGTGGCCGGCGTGGCCGAGACGCTGGCCGAAGCCTTCTCGACCGCGATCCTGATTACGGACTGGCGGCACCGCCTCCTCGCCGCGGCCCCCGCCGTCGACTCGCTGCGGGCAAGCGAGCCGCTGGCGCCCAGCTTCATGCGCCGCCGCGACGTCCGCGAGGCGCTGGCCAGCTGTGCCAGCAGCTACCAGACCGCGCGCATCGGCAACGAGTACCTGGTCACCCCAATCGCGGCCCGGCGCGAGCTCCTCGGCTACATATGGTCGGCCCGCCCACCGAACGAAGAGGCCGCGGACACCCTTAGGACGAGTGTCGAGCAGGCCGCACGCGTGGTCGCACTGGAGCTGCTCCGCGAGCGCGAAGCGATCGAGACGGAGCGCCGCCTCCGGCGGGACGTCATGTACGAGCTGTTGAGCGACCGGCCAGCCGAGTCCGCGATCATCGAGCATCGGGCCCGCCAGGTCTGGCCCCGGTACGGCCAGGACCACCGGCCGCTGGTTGCCACGGTAACGGCCCGAGCCACGCAGGCCGGGAATCCGGTCGAGCGGGCGCGGCGGCTCCTCGCGGAGGACCGGCCCGGTGACTTCGTCACCGTCCACGGCCGGCACCTAGTCGTGCTGACACCGCGAGTCGACCGGGAAGCTGTCTACCAAGAAGCCAACCAGCTTCTGGATCTGCTGTTCCGCAACGGAATCGAGGGCTCGATCGCGATCGGGGCGGTCTGCCGCAGCCTCGCCGAAACCCGCGAGTCGATCCTCACCTCCAGGGACCTCCTCGAGCTGCTGGCCCCCCGGAAGATGATTTGGGCCGAGGGCCTGGAGACCCTCACCGTCCTCTTCGACCCCACGCGGCGCGAGCGCCTCCGCACCTTCGTCGGACGGGCTCTGGGACCGCTCGCTGGGCGCGAATCTCTTATCGAGACGCTCCAGGCCTACTACGAGGTGGGCGGCAATCGGGCCGCCGCCGCCCGCAGGTTGGGCATCCACGTCAACACCCTGCGCCAGCGCCTGGAGCGGATCGAGGTGATGCTGGGCGGTTCGGTCGACGAGTCGGCCCGCGCGGTGCCCCTCCGGCTCGCTCTCCTCGCCCGAGGCTGACGTCTGGCCGGCGGGTCGGGTGTGGCAGTCGCACGCATTCTGGCCCGAAATCTATGCGATTCCCACGCTGACACGCCTCGCCGACGTCCCTAGGCTGGAGGCACCGCGCGCAATTAGGTCCCCATGGACCCGACAGGAGGGCAGCATGAGCACTACCGTCAGCCGGACCGCAACCAAGATCGAACGCCTCCGCAGGATCATGGAAGCGCGCGGGCTGGACGCGGTCGTCGTCTCCTCCTATCAGAACGTCTCCTACTTCGGCGGTACCACGGTCATGACCCAGGTCAACCTGCCGGACCGCCTCGGCTTCCTGATCGCCCGGCGGGACGGCGCGGCGACACTGCTCTTCTGCAACATCGAGATCTCGCAGGTCCGCACGCAGACCGACATCCAAGACATCCGCGAGTACGTCGAGTTCGCCCAGGATCCGACCGTGGAGCTTGCCAGGCTGCTCCGCGAGCATGGCCTCACTGGCGCCAGCGTGGGCTTCGACGCCCGCCGTTTGCCGGCCGCCTCGATGGCAACCCTCCAGGCGGAGCTCCCAGGCGTCGAGGTCGTGCCGATCGACGACGAAATCGAGCTCGCGCAGTCGGTCAAGGAGCCGGGCGAGATCGAGACGCTCGAGCACGCCGCCAAGGCCACGCTGGCCGCCCTCGAGGGCGGGATCGCGAACCTCTCGCCAGGCTGCACGGAGCGGCAGGCGGGCAGCCGGATCTACCTGAACCTGATGGAGAGCGGCGGCATGCCCCTCTTCATGGTGTTCGCGTCCGGCGAGCGTACCCTCCAAGCGCATCCGGAGTCGCAGTCCACGCCCATGCCGAGGGGGACTATCTGGCGCATCGACTTCGGCGCCCGCTTTGAAGGGGGCATCAACTCGGATCTGGCCCGCACGGGGGTCGTCGGGGCGGCCAGTGCCGAGCAGGAGGCGACACTGAAGGCGCTCCGGGCGACCCAGGACGCCGGGTTCAAGGCGATCGAGCCGGGCCGCCCCGCCAAGGACGTGTTCTTCGCGGTTCGCGACGAGTTCAAGCGCCAGGGCCTGCCGTTTGCGATGCCCCATATCGGGCACGGCATGGGCATCGGGCTGCACGAGTTCCCCATGCTGCAGCCCGGCTGCGACATCCGCCTCGAGGTCGGCATGGTGCTCAACATCGAGCCAATGACGCTGATCGCCGAGCGCAGTGAGGGCTACCACACGGAGGATCTGGCGGCCGTCACCGAGCTCGGACCGCGGCTCCTGACGCCACCGCAGGAGCGGCTGCTTGTCATCCCGGGATGACCGCGGGTGCTGATCAAATCGCACATAAGTCAGCCGCCGCCCTGGGCGGATTACACATTGGCCGCCCGGCGAAGCGCCGATAGCATGGGCCCATTCCGCAGGCATCCGGATCGACTATGTAGGAGCTGGCCGTATGGACGACCTTAATCTCTTTAATTCCGCGCTAACCCGCCGTCGCATCCTGAAGTTCGGGCTGCTGGCCGGCGCTAGCTGGACGACCATCGGCCTGCTAGAGGCCTGTGCCCCCGCCTCGACATCGAACGCCGTCCAGAAGGGCGGCACACTGATCTTCGGCGAGGGCACGGGACCGGCCAACCTCGACCCGCTGGGCCCCGGCGGCAGCACCCCTCTCCTGGGCTACTGGCGCCAGATGTACGACACCCTGGTCTGGTACGAGAACGGTAAGGTCGTCCCCCAGCTTGCGACGAGTTGGAAGAATATCGACGACCTGACCTGGGAGTTCAAGCTCCGGACGGGCGTCAAGTTCCACAACGGCGAGGCCTTCGACGCGAACGCGGTCAAGTTCACGCTGGACCGGATCCTCGACCCGAAGGAGAAGTCGACCCAGGCCTCGCGGTTCACCGCTCTGAAGAGCGTCGAGGTCGTGGACTCGCAGACCGTGCGAATGCATACGACCACGCCGTTCCCGGTCCTTCTGCTCGGGCTGACCCAAGCCTTCATCGTGCCGCCGCTTTACGTTGGCCAGACGCCTGAAAAGGCGCTCGCC
>DATKSS010000047.1:0-3067 GCA_035531515.1 Candidatus Dormiibacterota bacterium
TGCGCGCTGTCGGATTTGCGTCGTTCCGCGTGCTGCTCGGCCAATTTGCGGCCCTCCATCTCGGTCCGTGAAGCTAGGACAATGACAATCATGTCGAATCCGCCGCCTGTTGGCGGCGCTCGGCACGGCAAGTTTCAGCGCGCGGGAACCACAGGAGACGATGTGATGGCCAACGACACCAAAGAGGCGTGGGAGCAGTTCCAGAAAGACATGAAGGCCCTGGGCGGCCATCTGCACCGCCAATATCGGAGCGCCGGAGACGAGACGGCATCCGCGGACGTGAACCAGTCGCTCGAGAAGCTGCGGCAGGCGGCGGAATCCGTGTTCAACTCACTCGAGGCGGCCTCGCGCGACCCCGAGGTCAAAGCCGGCACGCGGCAGGCGGCACGATCATTTGGGACAGCGCTCGCGGAGACCTTCCGAGAAGTTGGCGACGAGATCGACAAGGCCCTCCGCAAGCCGCCGGCGCAGTAGCGTCTCGGGGCTCATTCGCAATCGGACCGGGGCTCATCGCACTCGGGCCGGATGCCGAGACGGGCGAACCGCTCGCGGTGCCTGGCGAACCATCGGTAAGCGGCGCCCTCGACCACGGCCAGGGGCCTGAGCTGGAGGGATCGTCCCAACGCCCCGGCGGCGCCCCCGAGCTCACGGAGCACGACGTTGATCGCGGTGGCGCCTTCGTGACGCCGGCCCTCCCGGTCGACAACCCAGGCGCTGCGGTCAGCCTCCTCCCTGCTGATGCCGTAGCGGGCCAGCACGCCACGGGCTTGATTGGGGATGGCCAGCACACGGCCGGCCCGGTCGCGCTGGCGGACCCAGCGCGCCGTCCTGGTGCAGACCGCTCAAGTGCCGTCGAAGATCAGGACGACCCGAGGTCCGGTCAGGCCAGGACCTCCTGCCGCTGGGAAAGGTGGCCGATCGCCTGCTTACGGAACTCCTCGAATCCTTCGGCAAGGCCCTTGCGCAGGATGCGGGCGCAGGCGGCTGCCGAATAAAGGCGCGGGATGAAAACGAAGTCGGCGCCCGCCGCATAGAACTCGAGAGCCTGAGGGATGTGGTCCGTCGTCAGGACGATGCGCGTATCGGGCGCGGTGGATCGCACGTTCTTCATGAGCTTGATGTTGTTCGTCCCGCGAAGCACGTCATCGGTGATGCTCGAGACCACAAGCTCGGCGTGCTCGATGCCGGCGTGGCGCAGCGTATCCATGTGGGCGATGTCCCCGTAGACGCATTTGATCTCTTTGCGTCGCAGCTCGCGGAGCACCGTGGGGTTAAAATCGATCACGAGAATCTTTTCGATGAACTGGCGCGCTTCCTTTGCATCGCCTTCGTGCTCGAACTCGTACAGGATGGAGCTGGTGTCGCGGAAGAAGCCGAGGAAGATCACCGGCTGATGCATCTGCTCGACCTCCGCGAGCATTGCGCTCGAATCCAGGTCCTTCAGGCCGATCGCTTTGAAGGCCGACGCCATGACGCTCTGGATGCCATGGCTGAAGTTGATCATGTACGTCGACACGACCGAGGTCAGGGCAAAGGTGATGATGACGATGGTCAGTACGTCTGGCGAGATCTGCTGTGGGTGGAGGGTCACGCCAAGGGACGCGATAACGATCGAGAACTCACTCACCTGGGCGAGGTTGATGGCCGGCACGATGCTGGTTCGCAGGCCGAGCCGGAGCGCGTAAAGGATGGGCACAATCACGATCCGGCTGACGATCACGAAGGCAGACGCGGCGAGCGCCAGCTCGAGCACCTGCAGGCTGGGGATCGTGATCTGCATTCCGAGTGCGACGAAGAAGAGCGTCACGAAGAAGTCGCGGATGCTGACCGCCTTGGCGACCACGTCGACGTTGTACGGGAAGGTCGAAAGACTCACCCCGGCGATGAGCGCGCCCATCTCACGAGACAGGCCAATGAAGCTGGCCGCCCCGGCGAGGAAGAAGCACCACCCGAGCCCTGACACCAGCACGAGCTCAGGCGCCTTGGCGACCATCCGGAAGAGGTGCGGCAGGATGTACTTGGAGATCGCGAAGCCGCTCACCACCAGGACGGCGCCACGCCAGAGCGACCCCGCGAGGGGAAGCAGGTTCGGGTTCAGCAGGTTGGGCTGTACTGCCAGCATGGCGACCGCCCACAGGTCCTGGATGACAAGCACCCCGAGGGAGATCCGGCCCGGCAGCGTGTCGAGCTCGTACTTGTCGTTCAAGATCTTGACCACGACCAAGGTGCTGGACAGGCTCATGCACGCCGCCAGGTAGACCAGCTCGTAGTTTCCAGCGACGTTCTCCACGCCGAGGAGGGCGAAGAAACCCAGGCCCAGCGCGACGCAGATGGGCACCTGCAGAGCTCCGGTGAGAAGCACCGCCGGACCGCCCGAGGCCATCTTCCTCAGGTCGATCTCGAGGCCGATGACGAAGAGCAGGAGGATCAAGCCGATCTCGGCCACGGCCGAGATGCTGCCCTGGTCGTTCACGAACTTCAGCAGGTGAGGCCCGATGATCACGCCCGTCACGAGGTAGGCGATGATCAGCGGCTGCCGGAACCGCCACGTAACGGCCGCGATGAGCGCCGCTGCGCCGACGCAGATGCCCATGCTCGAAAGAAGGTCGGTGGGAACGTTCATGGGCGCGCCGCTGCAGCGAGGCCGTCAGGGTCGAGGTCGCCGGCGCGGATGCGCGCAAGGGAGCCGTCCGCCGGGTCCGCCAGGATCAAGAACCGGGGATGGTGCAGGGCCTCGATCAGGCTGTCCGCCGTCTGGTCGGCGACCGGGACCTTTTCCTCGAGCCCCTCGTCACGACTTAGCCACCGGCCCATTCCGCGCGACCGGGTGTTCTGGCCGAGGCGCAAGCCTTTGGACCCGAGGCAGTACAGCGAGACGTGGATGCCGGTGCCGCTCAGCTCACGCGCCAGGCCGCGCGTGAAGGCGGCCAGCGCCGCGTAGGCGCTGTCATACGGGACCGTGAAAGGGTTCTGTGGCGCGAGGCCGCCGAATGGAATCGCGTTGACGATGTGACCCGAGCCCCGAGCCTGCATGTGGGGGTGGAATGCGCGTGCGGCGCGGACGGGC
>DATKSS010000048.1:0-9966 GCA_035531515.1 Candidatus Dormiibacterota bacterium
GCACCGCCTCCGGATCCCTTTCGCCGATGTGGGTCAGACCCTCTGCCAGATCGAGGCGATGCCCTGGCCGACTCCGATGCACATCGTGGCGAGACCGTACTCGGCATCCCGGTGCGCCATCTCCCGGACCAGCGTGCTCACCAGGCGGGCGCCGCTGCTGCCCAGCGGATGCCCGAGGGCGATCGCGCCGCCGTTGACGTTGACCCTGTCTTCGTCGAGGCCCAACAGGCGCATGCACGCCAGCGACTGTGAGGCGAACGCTTCGTTGAGCTCGACGAGATCGATGTCGGACGGCTTCAGGGCCGCCTTCTCCATCGCTTTCAACGACGACGGGACCGGACCGATGCCCATGTAGTCAGGATGCACGCCGGCAGGCGCCGCGGAGACCAGACGGGCAAGAGGTTTCAACCCGCGCGCCTTGGCCATTGGCGCCGACATGAGGACCAGCGCCGTCGCCCCGTCGTTGAGCGGCGACGAGTTTCCTGCGGTCACGGAACCGTTTTCGGCGAACGCAGGCCGCAGCTTGGCGAGCGCCTCGAGCGAGGTGTCCACCCGTGGGCCTTCATCGACAGTCACTTGAATCGTCTCGCCTTTGCGTTGCGGGACCATGACGGGGACGATCTCCTCGGCAAGCCGGCCCGACTTCTGTGCCGCGATGGCGCGCTGGTGGCTGCGCAATGCAAAGGCATCCTGGTCTGCCCGCGAGACCTCATACATCGTGGCCACGCGCTCGGCGGTCTCCCCCATCTGGAGAGTCCCGTACATCTCGGCCATCTTCGGGTTGACCAGCCGCCAGCCGAGCGCAGTGTCATAGGCCGTCTGCGGCCCGCGAGGAAATGCTCCGTCGGGCTTCGGCATCACCCACGGTGCGCGGGTCATGCTCTCGACCCCGCCGGCGATCATTACGTCGGCGGCACCCGTCTGGATCTCGCGCGCGGCTGCGATGGTCGCCTGCATTCCGGAACCGCAGAGGCGATTGACTGTCTGGCCCGGTACCTCGACCGGAAAGCCCGCCAGGAGCAGCGCCATGCGCGCAACGTTGCGATTGTCCTCGCCGGCCTGGTTGGCGCATCCGAGAATGACGTCGCTCACCTCGCCAGGCTTGAGGTGGGCACGCTCGCAGACCTCTTTGAGGACGATCGCCGCCAGGTCGTCGGCGCGCATGTCCTTGAGCTGGCCACCGTAGCGGCCTATCGGCGTGCGCGCGGTCGCCACGATGACTGCTTCCCGGAGCTCTGTCACTTTTTCGCGCGCTTGGCGATGAAGGCCTGCACGCCTTCGGCGAACTCCTGGCTCCCGGCCTGCACCTCCTGCAGGTACGATTCGAACTCGAGCGCGTCCTCGTAGTTCGACTCGAGCGCGTGGTTGACCGCCCGCTTGGCCGCGGCCATCGCCTGCCTGGGCTGGGAGACGAGGTGGTGGGCGAGGTCACGCACCTCGTCGTCGAGGCGGTCCACCGGCACCAGCCGGTTGATCACGCCCAGGCGGTGCGCGTCCACCGCCTGGAGCGGCTTGCCGCTGAAGAACATCTCGTAGGCGACCCCGGTGCCGGCCAGGCGCGGCAGCAGCCAGCTCACACCGCCGTCGGGTGCGAGGCCGATGTTCACGAACGCCTCGAGGATGTAAGCCTCGGGGACGGCGATGCGGATGTCGCATGCAAGCGCATAGCTGGCGCCGATCCCGACCGCAGGGCCGTTCATCGCGGCGATGACCGGCTTCGGCATGGTGCGAAGGCGGCTCAGCATCGGCATGTACTCGTTGCGCAGAACGTTGCCGACGTCCTCGGGCGTCCGCATCCCGCCGCCGCCCACCATCTCGGTCACGTCGGCTCCGGAGCAGAATGCGCGGCCCGAACCCGTGAGCACCACCACGCGGACCGAGTCGTCGCGCTCGGCTTGCTTGATCGCATCTCCAAGCTGCCGGCGTGTGATCGCACCGATTGCGTTCATCTTCTCGGGACGGTTGAGGCGGATCCAGCCGACTCCACCGTCGATCTCTACCTTGACGTGCTGCTCGACCTCAGTTGCCATATCCGACGATCACCGTCCTTTGAACACCCCTTTGCGCTTCTCGAGAAACGCATGCATCCCCTCTTTCTGGTCTTCCGTGGAGAAAAGGAAGTAGAAGCTCTTGCGCTCGGCGGCCAGGCCCTCGGCCAGCGGCGACTCGAAAGCCTTCAGGACCGCCTCCTTGGCCATTCGCAGCGCCAGGGGCGGCTTCTCCGCGAGCTGGCGCGCCATGCGCTTGGCGAGCTCGACCGTCATCTCGGCCGGTACGACCTTGTTGACCAGCCCGAGCTCGTACGCACGGCGGGCTGTCACGGGCGCCCCCGAGAGCATCGCCTCCATGGCCGCGTACTTGCCCGCTGTCCTCGGCCAGCGCTGCGTGCCGCCCGCCCCCGGGATGATCCCCAGGTTCACCTCGGGCTGGCCCAGACGGGCCGTGTCGCCGGCGATGATCACGTCGCACATCAGGGCGAGCTCGCAGCCGCCGCCGAGCGCGTACCCGTTCACCGCTGCGACCAGGGGCTTGCTGAAGGCCGCTATGCCCGCCCAGCGCCCGGTCTGGTCTCGGCGCAGCTGCTCGACCGCGCTACGGTCCGCCATGTCGCCGATGTCAGCCCCGGCGGCGAAGACTCGCGGGCCGCCTGTCAGCACCACCGCCCGCACGGTCTCGTCGGCGTCCAGCTCGCCCAGCGCGACGTTCACCTCGCGGATCAGTTCTGGGCTCAACGCGTTGAGGACCTTCGGTCGGTTGAGCGTCACGGTCGCGATCGGGGGTTCGATCTCGACCTGGATGTGCTCGTAACCCATCGAGGCTATCATCGACCAAATGGGTTCGGGGCCGCTAAGAGACTCGTTCGGGAGGGTCGCGGACGATCTCAGGATCTCGATCACGGACCGCTGCAACTTCCGCTGCATCTACTGCATGCCGGCGGAAGGCCTGAAGTGGCTGAAACGCGACGACATCCTGCGGTTCGAGGAGATCGTGCGCCTGGCGCGCATCTTCGTCGACCGCTACGGCGTGCGCACCATCCGGATCACCGGTGGCGAACCGCTGGTACGGGTCAAGGTCGAGGAGCTGATCGGGATGATCAACGAGCTCGACCCCACGCTCGACATTACGATGACCACCAACGGCGTGCTCCTGCGCGATAAGGCGCAAGCGCTGAAGCAGGCCGGGCTGAAGCGCATCAACATCTCGCTCGACACGCTGAGCATGGAGCGCTTCCACGAGATCGCCCGGAGCGACCAGTTCAGTCGCACGATGGACGGCATCGAGGCCGCCAAAGAGGCGGGCCTGTGGCCGATCAAACTCAACATGGTCGTCATGAAGGGCCACAACGACGACGAGGTCGTCGACTTCGCGCGCCTCGCGCGCGACAAAGGCTACGAGGTGCGGTTCATCGAGTTCATGCCGCTCGACGGCGACAACATCTGGACCAACGAGCAGGTCGTACCGAGCCTGCGCATCCAGGAGCAGATCGAAGACCTTTTCCCGTTGGTCCCGGTCAACGACCCGAGGCCGGGCCCCGCGACCAAGTTCAAGTTCGCCGACGGCGCGCCGGGCGGGATCGGCTTCATCTCATCGGTCAGCCAGGCGTTCTGCACGTCGTGCAACCGCATCCGGCTGACCGCCGAAGGTGGCCTGCGCACATGCCTTTTCTCCCTGCACGAGACTCCTCTGCGCGACCTGATGCGATCGGGGGTCTCCGACGACCACCTCGGCCGCGTGATCGAGACCGCGGTTTGGCGTAAGGAGGAGGGCCACCTCATCAATCAGCCGGGCTTCGTCAAGCCGGGCAAATCGATGTCACAAATCGGTGGTTAGATTGGCTCCTGCACCTCCCCATCCGGCCGGCCGCTTCGCGGCGGGCCGACTTCCCCGCTAGCGGGGAAGTCGGTGCAGCGCCCTGAAGAAGCTCAGCGGCCTTACACGGTCACCGAGCTCGCCAACGAGATCCGTCGAGAGCTGCGCCCGCTGACCGCCCTCCTGCTCAAAGGCGAGGTCAGCGGCATGAAGCGCGGCGCCACCGGCCATTTCAACTTCTCGATCCAGGATGGAGTCAGCCGCCTCGACGCGGTCCTGTTCGCCGACGAGGCACGACGCGTCACCACCCTGCCGGAGGACGGGCAGGTGTTCGTGTTTCGCGGGCGCGTCGATTTCTTCGGGAAGACGGGCCGGCTGAGCTTCATCGTCGACCAGGTCGAGTTCGACGACGTCGGCAGGCTCCGCGCGCGCCTGGAGGAGCTCAAGCGCCGCCTCGAAGCGGAGGGCGCCTTCGCCGCGGGCCGCAAACGACGACTTCCCTTCCTGCCTCGTGCCGTGGCCCTTCTCACCTCGCCGACCGGTGCCGTGATCCACGACCTCCAGGAGACGATCTGGGAGCGATACCCGAACATGGGCGTCGTCGTGTACCCGGTCCAGGTGCAGGGAGCCGCAGCCCCGATGAGCGTGGCCCGCGCCCTTCGTCGCTGCAACCAGGAGAACCTCGCCGACGTGATCGTGCTCGCGCGCGGCGGCGGCAGCTTCGAGGAGATGTACGCGTTCAACACTGAGGTGGTGGCGCGCGCGATTCTTGAGTCGCGCCTGCCCGTGGTCACCGCGCTCGGACACACATCGGACCGCACGGTGGCGGACCTGGTCGGCGATGCGGAATGCCGGACCCCGACCGAGGCGGGGGCTCGCGTCGTGCCCAAGAAGTCGGACCTCCTGGCCCAACTACGCGAGCGGGGCCGCCGGGTCGACCGGGAGATCGCCCAGCGCATGACACGAGAGGCCGAGCGTCTGACCGTCAAGAGGCAGCGCATGTCGCAGCTGCTGCCAGTCCTGGTGCGCCAGCGGATCGACCGTCTGGCCAGGGCCGGGATGGAGCTCGCCCGCCTGAGCCCCCTCGCGCAGGTCGCGCGTCGGGAGGAATCGCTGCGCGAGCGCGGCAGGCGCCTCGACGGCGCAGCCCGGGCCCGCCTCCTGCGCAGCCGCAGCGCGCTCGCCTCTCGCCGCGCGCCCGACAGGCTGGAACGGGCGCTCACGGAACGGTTCGCCGCAGTCGGGCGCGGACTCGATCACCGCCGCCAGCGGCTGGTCGCTCTAAGCCCGGACGCAGTCCTGTCCCGCGGCTACAGCATCACGCAGGACGCTGAGTCCGGCGCCGTGCTGAGGTCGGCCGCCGGCACCGCGGTCAGCCGAAAGCTGCGAATCAGGCTTGGTTCGGGCCGGCTGGGTGCACGCGTCGAGGAGGTCGAGCCGTGAGCCAGGGCCAGGACCTGACCTACGAGCAGGCGCTCGAGAAGCTGGACGAGAAGCTGAAGCTTCTCGAGGACGGCGACCTGTCTCTCGAAGACGCTTTGAAAGCCGTCGACGAAGCGCGCATCTACCTCAAGGTCTGCACGGAGAGGCTCGAAGCGGCGCGCAAGAGGATCGAGGTCAGGGCCGAGCCGGATACGGCGGAGTAGCTACTCCATCGGGGCGCCTGCCGCCCCACCGCGGATGGTCTCCGGGTGAGGCAGCGCCGCCTCGAGCTGTTCGTCCATGGCGCGCAGGCGCTGGCTCAGGTTCTTGACGAACTCGAGCAGCACCTCAGGGTGCTCGTGCACGATCGCCTGCATCCGGTCGCGCCGCAGCACGCGAACCGTCGTGTCAACGTCGGCCTGCGCGGACGCGGACCTGGGCTGATCGTCGAACACCGACATCTCCCCCACCACCTTCCCGACGCCCATCTTCGCCAGCGTCACCTCGTGGCCCTCGTGGTCGAGGTGGATGCGGATCTCGCCATCCAGCACCACGTAGAGCTCGGCGCCTACGTCGCCTTTGCGAAAGATCGGCTCGCCCTTCGCGTACCGCCGGGTCACCATGAGGCGGTCGATGCTCGCAAGCTGCTCCAGCGAGAGCGTGCTGAACAGTGGCACCCGCTTCAGTGCGATGAGTTCTTTCATGTGTTCATCGAGCCCGTTCAACGCCGCCTGGGCGGTTTCCCGGACCCATCTGTCGGAATGGTTCGCGAGCGTTTCGAGCTCGGCCCGAGACAGCGGTCGCGCTGCCACCGAGTCGAACGACTCCGGCTCCAGCAGCTGCGCTAGCGGTCCGGCGAGCCAGCCCGGGCCGAAGTTTAGCAATGTTTCCAGCGCCTCGACCCTCGTGCTCGACAACTCCGACCTGAGGCCACGCTCCACCGTCGCGAACCCCCGTTTTCCATGCAGAGCCCGCATCGCCGCAAGGCCCGACTCGGCAGCATTCGTGACGTGGTCGTCAAGGCCGATGCGCAGCAGGGCGTAGCCGGCCGCCTCGTCGCCGTCCATCCGGGTCGCGGCCCCGGCCACGCGCGCGGACAGGCGCGCGAGATGGACCGCGCCACCGAGCTGTTCCTCGAGGTGGGCGCGCGCTCTCTGAAACAGCTCAGGCCGCCCGCTGCGCACCAGCGCCTCGACCGTCGCGACCGAGGTCTCGTCGCGCGCGATGAGAAGGGGCAGCGTCAGCAGCAGGGCGTCGGGTGCCTGTGCGGCCATCGCCTCCGCAGCGAGCCGGCGGACGTCGCGGTCGCCGCTCGCGAGACCCTCCGCGAGCACCTCCGCATAGGCCTGCGCGTGCTCGGGGGGAGGCGTCCAGCGCACCGCCTGTCGCAGGGCTTCGCGCCTGACCTCGATGTCGACATCGCGGAGGCACCCGATCAGGGCCGCGGCAACGTCCGCGACCTCGCCTTTCATCTTGGCGAAGCTGCGCACAGCCTCCATGCGAACGCGCGGCGAGGGATCGCCAAACGCCACACGGACGGTGTCCTGGCCACCGGCCAGGGCTGCCGCCCAGACGGCGGCTGCACGTTCGTCCTGGTCGTCCGAACGCCAGAGCTCGTGCATCACCTCGTCTGAAGGCCGCCACCGCTCTTTTCGCGCCAGGCCGGCGACCACCGCCGCCGCCCGGACCCAGCCGTCGGGGTCGAGCCTGGCCGCTTCCAGCTGCTCGACGGCGATCCCGTCCGGCGGCGCCATCTGGTAAGCGAGCCGGCGGACCACCGGGTCGCCCGACGCGAGGAGCTCGGGCAGCATGGCCGTGAATGCATCCGGCGACGCTTTGCCCAGGGCAGCCGCCGCAAACTGCCTCGCCTTGTCGTCCGTGCCCCTGATGTATCCCTGCAGCTCCGCTACCTGCACCGGGTTGGGACGTCCAAGGGCCTGGGTGAAGTCGGCCAGGCTCAAGGCATGGGTGCGCAGGCGCTGGTAGATGGCGTCGACGTACAGGCCGCGCACGCGGAAGGCGCCGACGATGAAGAACACCGCCGTGACCATCCCGATCAGGGCCAGGACCTCGACGCTGGCGATGATCGCGCGCTGCGCCAGCAGCAGCACGACGCCGCTCACCACGGCGGCGGTCGGGAGCACGGCGTTCTCGAGCAGGAACTTGAGCCTGGGCCCGACCTGCGCGGGAAGAGCCGCTCCCAGCACGCTCTGAGCCGGATCGTCGAGGCCGGTCTGGAGGCCGTTTCTCACGATGAACAGGAAGAGCGCCGTGCCGAGCATCGGATTGACTGCCACGGCGGTGAATCCGACCAGTGTGAACAGCGGCAGGAGCGTGATCGCGTTTTTGACGCCGAGCTTCCCCAGCACCCACGGCGTGACCACAAGGCTCACCACGAGCTGGACGACGTAGCTCGCCAGCCAGGCGTTGCCGATGAGGATCGTCAGCGCCTGCAGGTTGTTGTGGGTCGCGCCGACGAACACCACTGCGACCAGGTAGTCCCCGACCCGGCCGGCGACCTGCATGACGAGAGCCAGCAACACGAGCGCGAGGACCAGCCGGTTGCGGGTCGCGTAGCTGAAGGCTCCTGTCAGGGCGGCGATCATCCCATGCCGGTTGCGCTCCGCCTCGTGTTCGGCCAGGAACTCGTCCACCTCGTCGACAAAGGCGGGCCGGAACAGCGTTCGCTCCAGGCCGACCGACATCATGGCCGTAACCGCAGATCCGAAGGACCACACGAAGATCAGCGGTTCTGTGGCGTAGACGGCGACCAGCGTCGTCGTCAAGCCGGCCAGGATGTACCCGATGCTCGAGCCGGCCGCGATGACCGGAAAGACGCGCTTCCCTTCCAGCAGGTTGAAGTGCTGGCTGACGAAGCTCCAGAAATGCAGCATCACGAGCTCGAAGGCGACCGAGTAGACGACATAGGCGGCGAAGGCGACGGTGGCGTCCTCGCGCACGGCGTACGCGATGTAGACGCCGACCGCTGCGACGGCGTTGGCGATCAGAGTGATGCGGAATGCCCGGCCCACGCCGAAGCGTCTCGTGACCGCCCCCTGGAGCACGACCATGGGCCAGACGGCGACCGCCAGGATGATGAAGAACAGCGGGTACGCCTGCGGGCCAGCCTTGTTGAGAAAGATCGATTGCGCGGCATTGAACGCGGTGTACATGGCCCACCCGAGGACGATCGCGAACCCTGCGACCTGCAGCGTTCGGTTCAGCTCGGTGCGCCTCACGTGGAGGACTTTGGCGAGCAGGGGCGACATCGCCTCCTGCCGCAGGTATGACGGCGGCTTCATGTCGAGCATCGTCCTAGGTCTGCTGGACGCTGGCGATCCTCTCCAGTGCCGCGATCCGCTCCTCGATCGGCGGGTGCGTGTCGAAAAGGTGATTGAAGGCCCTGCCGTGATGCTCGGTGGGGTTGTCGATCATCATCGCCGCAACCGCGTGATTGAACTTCTGAGTCGGCTTGTCGTTCTGCGCGATCTTCTTGAGCGCGCTGATGAGGCCTGCCGGGTTGCGCGTGAGCTCCACACCGCTGACGTCGGCCAGCGACTCGCGCTGGCGCGACAGCCCGAGCTGCATCAGGGGCCCTACCAGGAAGGCGATCAGGGTGAAGATGATTCCGATCGCGAAGACGACCAGCACCGCCCGGTCGTCACGGCTGCGGATGCGCCAGGCTCCGTTCCAGTACATGCTCGCGATCAGCGCTGCCAGCCCGATCATGGTCGTGACCACGAGCAGCAGGCGGACGTCGAAATTCTTGATGTGGCTCATCTCGTGCGCGAGCACGCCTTCCAGCTCCTCGCGGTTCATCATCTGGAGTAGCCCGGAGGTGACGGTCACCGCGGCGTGGTTCGGGTCGCGACCGGTGGCAAAGGCGTTCGGGCTGGGGTCGTTGATGATGAACACCTTCGGCATCGGCAGGCCGTCACCGATCGCCAGCGTCTGGACGATGTTGTAGAGCTGCTGGTACTGGCGCGGATCGGCCTCCTGGGCGCCCACCGCAGACAGGACCGTCGCCGAACCGAAGTAGTAGGAGAACAAGGCCGCGGCCACTCCCAGCAGGGCGAGGATGACGGCGCCCGTGACCGCGCCGCTCGACCCGTACGCTAGCTCGCCGATGATCAGTCCCGCAATCACCCATACGGCGAGGAAACAGATGATCACGATGACGCTGTTTCTCTTGTTGCGCGCGATCTGGTGGTACATGCGCTATCCCGCTCGACGGTTGGGCTTTTTGATCGTGTCCCTCAGACGATCTGCGGCGTAGCTGCCCCAGATCTGCGCCCACACGAGGCCGTTGCCGAACGCGGACACGTCCTCTGAGTGGTGCTTGTAGTGGTAGGTCCACATCGCGCGGTGACGCTCGTACTGGAGCTGTCGCAGGCGCTCAGGGGTCGCTTGCGGTAGATGGTGCGTCGCGCTCGCGGTCGGCAGGTAGAACACCTTCCAACCGCCCAGCTTCAGGCGGTAGCAGAGGTCGAGGTCTTCACCGGACATGAAGTAGCGCGGGTCGAAGAATCCCACGCGATCGAGGGCGGCCCTCCTGAGCATGAGGCAGGCGCCAGTTCCGGAGTCCATCTCGTGGACGTCGGACTCGGGAAGGTGGCCCATGTTGTAGCGGCCGAAACGCGGGCTCTGCGGGAACAGCCGGTCGAGCCCCACCGTCCGGTAGAACAGGGTCCTCGGAATCGGGAACGAGCGACGGGCTTCTGGGTCGAGGTGCCC
>DATKSS010000049.1:0-28314 GCA_035531515.1 Candidatus Dormiibacterota bacterium
GGCGCTCGACGATGATCGTGTTCTACCTCGACGTGGCGAGCTTCGGCGGCCCGGACCAGAACCCGAGCTTCGACCTCGGCCAGGACGTCGACCTGTACGTCGTGCGCCAGGGCGACGATTTCGCGCGACTCATGAGGACGAAAGATGCAATCCGCATCGCCTAGGACGCGGATTCAGCTGGGCGGCGAGCTGGTCATGGACCGGGCCCGCGATTCGCTGCGAGGCGGTTTGCTCTGGTCGGCGATCCTCTCGCTGCTGCTGACCCTCGCCATCGCCCGATCGACGGCCGCCGCCGGCTGGGTCGGCGGGATCGACGTGATCACTCCGATCGCGCTTGCCGGGGCCGTTTTGGTCGGCGTGCTGGCCCTGCTACCCATCCCGTGGCCGGCCGGTCTTGGGGCCGGCCTGGTCCTCGCCCCGATCGTCGCGTGGAACGGCGCGTCCGCTGCGATCCACCAGGCCCATCCTCTCGACGGCAGCATCGTCGGGCCGGCCGGGCTTTCGCTCCACCCGCTGGCGGTCTGGTGGTCGCGAGTCGTCGACGGCTCGGCGAGCACGGACCCGTCCTTCTATCTGTTCTTGATCTGCGCGCTGATGTGGGTGACCGGTGCGTGGCTCACCTGGTGTGTCCTTCGTTGGCGCAAGCCGATGCTCGGGTTGATCCCCGGCGCGGCGGCTTTCGCCACCAACCTGCTCAACGACATCGTGCCCGGCGACCAGAACGGCTACACCCTCTCGGTGCTGGTGCTGACGCTGGCGCTGCTGCTCTGGAGCAACTACTCGGGCTCCGTCGTCAGTGCCGACCGCGCGCACGTGAAGCTCACGGGCGACGCTCGGTGGGATTTCTGGGAGAGCGGGCTGGTCGCGATGGCCGCGCTCATCGTCCTCGGGATCATGCTGCCACCACTCTCCACCGTCGACCGCACGGTCGATGCGGAATCCAGCCTGTTCACCAACTGGGCCGTGCTCCAGGAACGCCTGAGTCACCCGGGCATCGTCACCGGCAACGGTTCCGGCATCACCGGGACGACGGGCTTTTCGACGGACGTCCCCCTCGACGGCGCGCTGCTCCGTACCCGTGACATCGTCTTCACGTACAAGGTCGTGGGCACGTATGCAGGCCCGAGATACTTTCGCGGGGTCGACGAGACGGTGACGCAGGCGGGCGAGTGGCGCTACGCGGGGCTCGGTGGCCTCAACGTTACGGTCCACAAGAACCAGGTCCCGGTCTTTGGCGAGGATTACCAGGCGCTCGCGGAGGCAGGCTTCGACATCCAGATGCTGGGCCCGCCGATCGGCAACGCGAACATCCTGTTCTATCCGGACGAGCTGCTGTGGGTCGACCGCGAGTCCTCGGCGTCCCAGGTCCCTCTCCGGGTCGACACGTCCGGCCAGCTCTTGTCGATCGACCGGCTCTCCACGCTGTCGCCGCCGACGTCGAGCGGGGCCTACAAGGTCGCGATCCAGTACTCCACGGCGACCGAGGCGCAGCTCAAGGCGGCGGGTACCTCTTACCCGGACTGGGTGGAGCAGTTCGCGACCCTTCCCGCGTCGACCTATCGCAGCCCGGCCGTGCTGGCCCGGGTCCACGCCCTGGCTCAGTCGATCGTCGATCAGGCCGGCGCGGTGACCCCGTATGACCGGGCGACCGCTATCGAGGCCTACCTGCGCGACAACTTCACCTACACGCTGACTCCGCCCCGCACGCCGGCCGGACGCGACCCGATCGACTACTTCCTGTTCGGCTCGAAGCAGGGCTACTGCGAGTTCTTTGCCTCGGCCATGGGTGACATGCTGCGCTCCCTCGGCATACCGACCCGGCTGGTCAACGGTTTCGGGCCGGGACAGTTCGACCAGGCCTCGCAGAGCTACGTCGTCCGCGGCGAGGACGCCCACACCTGGGTCGAGTCCTACTTCCCGACTTACGGTTGGATCCCGTTCGAACCTACCCCCGCTTCGGGCGGCTACACGCAGATCGCGCGCGGCACCAGCGGCGAGAACCTGTGCGTGCGGGACAACGGATGCGACATCTCGGTCGGAGGAGGTGCCGGAGGCGGTGTCGGCCTGGTCGGCCCTGGACGCCAGGGAGGCAACCAGAACGCCGGCTCTCTGCCCGGGGGTGGCGCGAGCTTCGCGCTTCACATCCCCGACGCGAGCACCCTGACCAAGGTGGTCGCGGTCCTGCTCGCCTTGGTGCTCCTCCTGCTCGCCGCGCTCACGCGATACCTGCGCCCGCGCACGGTAATGGCGGTCTGGAGACGCACCCTGTCCCTGGCGAGCCTGGCCGGGGCTGAACGCCGGCCGGGTGAGACTCCCCTGGAGCTCGGCCGGCGGTTGCAGCGAACTTTCCCGGAGGCCGCCGAACCGGTCGGCGCCCTCGCGACGGGATTCGTGGTCGCCGCCTACGCCCCGCCCGAAGAAGCATCGACGACGCGTGCCTCGGTGATGGAGGCGTGGGCCTCCCTGCGCCCGCTGATGCTCCGTCGAGTGTTCGCCCGCTTCCGACCCAACAGGCACCCCGAGTCTCTAACCTGAAGCCAGTGTCAGAGGCCGGTGCCACAGGGGTCGCGGGGCGGACGTACCCGCCCGTCGCCTTCGAGATCGATGGAGAGCGTGTCGCCGCCTTCGCGCGCGCGATCGGAGCCGACGCGGCCGACGGGGTGCCGCCGACTTTCGCCGCCGTCTACTCGCTTGGCGCCACGGCTCCCCAGCTCTTTGGCGACGAGGAGGCGGCGGTCGATTTCGCCAAGCTCCTGCACGCCGACCAGGAGTTCGCCTGGGAGCGCCATCCCCGGGTGGGCGAGACGGTCACCTCGCGGGGCCGGGTCGTGTCCGACACGAGCCGGCGCGGGATGCGCTTCCTGACCTTCGAGACCGAGACGGCCGGCGCGGACGGCTCGCCGGTGTGCCGCTCGCGCGCGCTGTTCGTGATCCGCTCATGACCGAGAAGAGGGTCACTTTCACGACCGACCAGATCACGTCGTACGCTGAGGCCTCCGGCGATCGCAACCCGATCCACCTGGACGGCGAGTTCGCGAAGTCGGTCGGACTGCCCGGGGTCATCGCTCACGGCATGCTGCAGATGGGCCTGATGGCGACGGTCGCGGCAGACGCGGCGGGGGGACCGGAGCGCTTGCGCCGCCTGTACTGCCGTTTCGCCGGCATGGTCGAGCCCGGCGACACGGTGACATTCGCGGCCGAGACAACGGCGCCGGGTCGCCTCGTGTTGAGCGCCACCAACCAGAGAGGAGAGGCAGTGTTGACAAAATCGAGCGCGGAGTTCGCTTAGATGCCCCTCGATTTCTCGCTGTCGCAGGAACAGGAGGCGATCCGCGACCTGGCGCACGAGTTCGCGGAGAAGGAGATCAGGCCGGTCGCTGCGCACTTCGATGAGACGGAGGAGTTCCCATACGAGGTCGTCAAGAAGGCGCATCGATTGGGTCTCAGCCCGGCGGCATTCATCCCGGAGGAGTACGGCGGCCAGGGCCTGGATTTCCTGACCGAGCTCATCCTGAACGAGGAGCTGAGCTGGGGCTGCGCAGGCATCGCGGTTTGCATCCAGTCGATGGCGCTCGCCATGGCGGGCATCCGCGCCAGCGGGACCGAAGAGCAGAAGAAGCGCTGGCTGCCGGAGTTCACCAACCCCGACAAGCTCGTGCTGGGCGGGCTTGGTCTCACCGAACCAGACTCCGGCTCCGACGCGCTTTCGATGAAGACGCGCGCGACGCGCGTGAGCGACGGCTACGTGCTCAACGGCACCAAGCAGTTCTGCACCAACGGCGGCATCGCCGACTACCACGTCATCTACGCCAACACGGACCCTTCGAAGGGTCCGGCGGGGATCGCGTCGTTCCTGGTGCCCAGGGACACGCCCGGCCTTCGCATGGGCCGCAAGGAGCAAAAGCTTGGCGTCCGCGCGAGCCACACGGCGCAGGTCATCCTCGAGGACTGCCACGTTCCGTTGGACCACCGGCTGGGGGGCGAACCAGATGCGGACAACGCAGGGCCTGGAGCGATGGGGGCGCTGATGACGCTCGAGGCGACGAGGCCGGGCGTGGCCGCGGGCGCGCTGGGCATCGCCCGCGCGGCGTACGAGTTCGCGCTCGACTATGCACAGGATCGCAAGCAGTTCGGCAAACCCTTGTGGCAGCACGAGGGGGTCGGCTTCAAGCTTGCGGACATGGCGGTGAA
Organism: Candidatus Dormiibacterota bacterium; assembly: GCA_035531515.1. Lineage (GTDB taxonomy): Bacteria > Chloroflexota > Dormibacteria > Dormibacterales > Dormibacteraceae > DATKSS01. Next base: position 4,192 of record DATKSS010000049.1, read on the forward strand.
AATCGACGCCGCTCGCCTGCTCACCTGGCGCGCCGGATGGATGGCGACGCAAGGCAAACCCTTCGAAAGGGCCGAGGGGTCGATGGCCAAAGTCTTCGCCGCCGACGTTGCGATGGAGGTCACGACGGACGCCATCCAGGTCCTTGGGGGCTACGGCTACATCAAGGAGTACCCGGTCGAGAAGTGGTTTCGGGACGCCAAGATCTACCAGATCTGGGAAGGCACCGCCGAGATCCAGAGACTAGTGATTTCGCGGGCCATCACCGGCTCGCGTGGCACCATGAGATTGAGGGGTTGACATGTTTGATCTGAAAGGAAGGGTTGCAATCATCACGGGCGCCTCGCGCGGCCTCGGTCGCCAGGACGCCCTCACCTTGGCGCGCCAGGGCGCGGACGTGGTGATCACCGACGTCCTGGTGGAGGACGATCCGGACCTGCAGAAGACCGCCGAGGCGCAGGGCAGCATGCTCGCGCAGGTGGCGGTGTCGCAGGGCTGGGTGCACTCCAACCAGACCGCCGAAGAGATCCGCAAGATGGGCCGCAGATCGCTGGCCATCAAGATGGACGTCACCAACCGCGAGCAGGTCCGCGACGTGTTCAAGAAAGTTCGCCAGGAGTTCGGGAAGATCGACATCCTGGTCAACAACGCGGCGACGCTCGACCACGCCGCGCAGATCCCCAACCAGTCCTACGAGCTGTGGGACCGCGACGTGCGGGTGAACCTCACCGGCGCGTTCAACTGCACCAAAGAGGTCTGGCCGTACATGGTCGAGAACAAGTTCGGCCGGCTGATCTTCATGTCTTCTATCGCGGGGACGCTCGGCGGCTTCGGGCAGGCGAGCTACTCCTCGACCAAGGCGGCGCTGATCGGTCTCGCCAAGACGGCGGCCCTCGAGGGCGGCCGCCACAACATCACGGCCAACGCCATCGCGCCGGGCATCATCGAATCCGAGGCCGGCAAGGCCGCGGCCGAAACGAACCCGCTCTACGAGCGCTTCCGGGCGCGCACGGTCTTCAAGCGGTTCGGCCAGCCCGACGACATCGCCAACACGATCGCTTTCCTGTGCTCCGACGAGGCGGGCTACATCACCGGCGCGGTGATCGAGGTCGCCGGCGGCATACCCCTGTTCACCGCCTGATGGGCGAGTGCGTCGACGTCAAACGAGACGGCGCGATCGCCCGCGTCGTGATGCACCGCAAGGGCAACAACTCGATCGCCGAGGACCTGATGGCGGAGCTCGCCTCCGAGTTCGGAGCGCTCGGTAAAGACCCGGACGTGCGGGTGATCGTCCTGGCTTCTGAATACGAGAAGTACTTCAGTGTGGGAGCCGACCTCACGGCCATGGCCGCCATCGATCGCAGCGCGCCGGACGCGGCCGACCAGATCGCCGGGTTCATGAAGCGCATGAACGGACATTTCTCCTCCATCGGGGCCTGCCCCAAGCCGGTCATCGCGGCCATCAACGGCCACGCGCTCGGAGGGGGCAGCGAGCTGGCGCTGTGCTGCGACTACAGGGTCATGGTCGAGGACGGCCGCTCGAAGATCGGCCAGACCGAGTCGTCGCTTGGCATCATCCCCGGCGCCGGCGGGACCCAGAGGCTGCCGCGGTTGATCGGAAAGGCGCGGGCGGTGCGGTTCCTGATCGAGTCGACTCGGCTGTCGGCCAAGGAGGCGGAAGCCGTCGGTTGGGTCGACATCGCGGCAGGGCCCGACGAGCTCGAAGGCGCGGTCGGCGCGCTGGCCGCCAAGCTGGCGAAGGCGGCCACGTTCGCCATCGCGATGATCAAGGACGCGGTGATGCGGGGCTACGACCTGCCGCTGGAGCAGGCGCTCGCGATCGAGTCCGAGAACTTCGCGCGCGTCTCGCTCACCACTGACGCGGCAATCGGGATCATGAGCTTTCTCAATCGCCAGGAGCCCGAGTTCACCGGCTCGTAGGGTCGGTCGATTACCACGATCGCCGGTTCGTCGTAACAGTGAGGCGGGGACCTGACCGCCCAGCTGTTCGAGGTTTGGCTCCTGGAAAGAGAGCTCGTGAACAGCTAGCTCAGCGGCGTTCGCCCGTCATGCCGAGCTCCGCAGAGCGCCGGCGGACGACCTCGACCACCTCTTCGACGCGCCTGGGGTCGGCGCCCAGGCAGCGGATGACGAGCTCCTTGGTCTCGAAATTCGGATAGGAGCCGACAGACACGTCCGGAAACGAAGACTCGAGCTCCGTCATCAACGGGTAGAAGCGAGCCTCGACCGCGAATGTGAAGCGCAGCTCGCGCACCGTCGCCACCGACCCACCCGCCAGGAACTCGGGCTCGATCTCCTCGGTGAAGATGCCTTTCATCTCGAGCGGGACGCCGGGCAGGACGAAGATGCGCTTGCCGTCCGACTCGTAGAGCACGCCCGGCGCCATGCCGCGCCGGTTCTTGAACACGTGCGCGGGGTCGGCCGGGATGCGCGCCATGCGCAGGTTGCCCTCCGTCAGCTCCGGGGATTCCAGCAGACCGGCCTCGTGCATGCGCCGAACCCGTCGCTCGATCCGAGCCCGTGTCTCCTCCCAGATCACGAGCTCGCGGCCCAGCGCGCCGGCCAGCGAGGCGAAGGTGCGGTCGTCCGGCGTCGGCCCGAGCCCTCCGCTCATGAAGATGTTGCTGACCTCCACGTCCGCCAGCTCGCGCCGCACCTGCTGGGCGATCTCGTCGGGCCGGTCGCGGATCTGCGTCACCCTCTTGAGCGGGAAGCCGAGCAGGCGGAGCCGCTCGGCGAGCCAGTGGGAGTTCGTGTCGAGCGTGAATCCTCCGACCAGCTCGTCCCCGACGGCCACGATGCTGGAGGTCGGCATGGCCCGACCATATAACCTCCGGGCATGGAGCGTCTGCACGTCGTGATCCACGGCGACGTGCAGGGGGTTGGGTTCCGCTACTTCCTGATGCGGCGTGGCGGTGAGCTCCGCCTCCTCGGCTGGGTTCGCAACAACGAGGATGGGACGGTCGAGATGGTCGCCGAGGGCGCGAGGACCGACCTCGAGGAGCTGAAGCGCGCGGCCGAAGAAGGGCCAAGCCTTGCCCGCGTCGAACGCGTGGCCGTTCGGTGGTCGGCTGCCCGAGGCGGGCTGGGCCCGTTTGGCCTCACGCCCTGACGACCCCGGGTTTCCGGTTCGTTTAACCTAACGCTCCGCTACAGTCTCCAGTTTCCGCGTCACGAGGGGAGGTTTCGGTCGACTCATGGATCCCAATACAGCGTGGTTTGGCGTGGCGGGCGGCGTGGCCGCGGTCGTTTTCGCAGTCGTTCTGATCGGCCTCGTCCTGCGCATGCCTCCCGGCAACGACCGGATGAAGGAGATCGCCGCCGCCATCCAGGAGGGCGCCTCCGCCTACCTGAACCGCCAGTACACGGTGATCGCGATCATCGGCGTGGTCATCGCGATCGTCATCGGCTTCTTCATCAACTGGTCGACGGCCGCCCTGTACGTGGTCGGAGCGGCGCTGTCGGCGTCGGCCGGCTACGTCGGCATGAACATCGCCGTTCGATCCAACCTGCGCACGGCGGAAGCGGCTCGCGGCGGCCTGAACAAGGCGCTGCAGGTCGCGTTCCGCGGTGGCGCCGTAACGGGCTTCATGGTCGTGGGCCTGGGCCTCCTCGGTGTCTCCGCAGCCTACCTCGTGTTCAAGAACCCCGACGCGCTCGTTGGCCTCGCTTTCGGCGCCAGCCTCGTCTCGGTGTTCGCCCGGCTGGGCGGCGGCATCTACACCAAGGCGGCTGACGTAGGCGCAGACCTGGTGGGCAAGGTCGAGGCCGGAATCCCCGAAGACGACCCGCGCAACCCGGCGGTCATCGCTGACAACGTCGGCGACAACGTGGGCGACTGCGCCGGCATGGCCGCCGACCTCTTCGAGACGTACGCCGTGACCATGATCGCGGCCATGCTGCTCGGCTCCCTGCTGTTCAAGAACCAGATCGGGTGGGTGATCTACCCGCTCCTGCTCGGCGCCGTGAGCGTGGTCGGTTCGATCGTCGGAACCTTCTTCGTCCGCATCTTCAACCCGAAGTGGATCATGGGCGCTCTCTACGCCGGGCTCCTGGTCGCGGTCGCGATCGCGATCGCCGGCTTCTATTTCGTGACCCAGTACATGACCTCGAACAACTACCTGGCGGCGGGCGGCGGCGTGAGCAACCCGACCAAGCTGTTCTTTGCGGCTCTCACAGGCGTGGTCATCACCGTCCTGATCGTCGCCATCACGGAGTTCTTCACCGAAACCGCGTACTGGCCCGTGCACCTGATCGCCAAGGCGTCGGTGACCGGGCACGCGACGAACATCATCGCGGGCCAGTCGATCGGCATGATGGCCACCGCTCTGCCGGTGGTCGTGATCGGCGTCGGGATCCTCTTCAGCTACAGCCTCGGCGGCCTGTACGGCATCGCGACCGCAGCCGTCGCGATGCTGTCGATGACCGGGATCATCGTCGCCATCGACTCCTATGGCCCGATCACCGACAACGCGGGCGGCATCGCCGAGATGGCCGACCTGCCCGAGGAGGTCCGGGGGGTGACCGACCGGCTGGACGCTGTCGGCAACACCACCAAAGCCGTGACCAAGGGGTACGCGATCGGTTCGGCCGGCTTGGCGGCGCTCGTGCTCTTCGCCTCCTACACGCAGGAGCTCGCGCGTGCTGGCCACCCGTCGACCTTCGAGCTGTCCGACCCCCGCGTCATCGTGGGCCTGTTCCTCGGCGGCATCCTGCCCTTCCTGTTCGGCTCGCTCGCCATGCTCGCCGTCGGGCGCGCGGGCGGCCTCGTGGTCGAGGAGGTGCGGCGTCAGTTCCGCGACATCAAGGGGATCATGGAGGGGACCGGCAAGCCCGACTACGGCACCGCGGTCCGCATCGTGACTGCCGCCGCTCAGCGGGAGATGATCCTGCCCGGTGTCATCCCGGTCATCGCGCCGCTCGCGGTCGGCTACATTCTCGGCCCGCAGGCGCTAGGAGGGATGCTGGTCGGCGCGATCGTGACGGGCCTTTTCCTCGCCCTCCAGATGACCAGCGGCGGGGCGGCCTGGGACAACGCCAAGAAGTACATCGAAGAGGGCAACCTAGGAGGCAAGGGCTCGGAAGCCCACAAGGCGGCGGTCACTGGGGACACCGTCGGCGACCCCAACAAGGACACCGCCGGCCCCGCCATCAACCCGATGATCAAGGTGGTCAACATCATCGCCATCCTCATCGCCGCATCGGTGGCGTCCAACTACCTGATCCACTAACCCGCTAGTACACTCGTCCATGGGGTGGACGACTACCAGAAGGAGATCGCCGACCTCGAAACCCAGGTCGAGCGCCTGGTGGAGGCGGAGGCCGACAAACGGACGATCGCCGAGCTCAGCATGCAGCTCGAGATTCTCAAGGCCATGTACTTGCGCGCGATCGATCTGTTCCAGCGCGGGCGCGCCGATGAGAACCTCCGATACGGCCTGCGCATCCAGGGTTACGGCGATTGGACCCTGGACAATGTCTATGCCTTCGTCTATGAACGTGCAGTGGAGCTGGAGCCGAAGGCCCACAGCGCATTCGTGGGCGGGATCAAGAACGCCGATTTTGCATTGATGCTCAATTCATGAAGGGAGGTCGGGCATGGAAACGCCGCTGACGCCACTGGAGTTCGCGCGACGGACCCGCAAGCTCTACGGAGACCGCGAGGGCGTGGTCGACGGCGACCTGCGGATGACTTACGAGCAGTTCTTCCAGCGATGCGACCGGTGGTCCTCGGCCCTGCAGGGGATGGGCGTAAAAAAGGGCGACCGCGTCGCTTATATCGCGCCTAACACGCACGAGCAGCTCGAGTCCTTCTATGCGGTGCCACAGATCGGCGCCGTGCTCGTGCCCATCAACTACCGCCTGACTGCGGAGGATTTCGTCTACATCACTTCGCACTCCGGCTCGAAGGTGCTGTGCGTGCATCCCGACTACCTGGCAGCCGTCGACGGCGTCCGCGACCAGCTTCGCGGGGTGGAGCACTTCGTAAGCCTCGGCAGCGCCGGCGGCCGCAAGGGATGGATCGAATACGAGGCCGCGATCGAATCGGCAGGGCCCGATTTCAAGCGACCCGACATCGCCGAGAGCGACCTCCTCACCATCAACTACACCAGCGGCACGACCGCCAAGCCGAAGGGCGTGATGATCACGCACCGGAACGCGTGGGCCAACGCCGTCGGCACGATGGTCCATTTCCACATCACGGTCGGCGAAGGCTATTTATGGACGCTGCCCATGTTCCATGCCAACGGATGGACCTTTGTCTGGATCATCACGGCGGTCGGGGGAAGGCACATCTGCCTGCCCAAGGTCGAACCCGCACGGGTGTTCGAGCTGGTGAGGCAGGAGAAGGTCGGCTGGCTCTGTGCCGCGCCGACGATCTTGATTGCGCTCGCCAACTCTCCGGCAGACATGCGAGGGGAGGTGCCGAAAGGGGTGCATGTGATCACCGCCGGAGCGGCACCCGCAGCCGCGACGATCGAGCGCATGGAGGGGGACCTGGGCTGGGAGGTGACGCAGGTCTACGGGCTCACCGAGACGGCCCCTTTCATCACGATCTGCGAGCCGCGGCCCGAGCACAAGGGTCTGGACACCACCGAGCTGGGGATCATCAAGGCGCGCACGGGCGTGGAGCTGATCACCTCGGGCGAGCTCCGCGTCGTCGATGCCGATGGGAAGGACGTGCCCGCGGACGGCCTGTCGCTCGGCGAGATCGTCGCGCGTGGCAACGTGATCATGCAGGGCTACTACAACGACCCCGAGGCGACCAAGAAGGTCATGGGCGACGGCTGGTTTCACACCGGCGATGCGGCGGTTCTGCACCCGGACGGTTACGCGGAGATCCGAGATCGGATCAAGGATGTGATCATCAGCGGGGGAGAGAACATCTCGAGCCTGGAGGTGGAGGGCGTCTTGCTGCGCCACCCGGCGGTGCAGGAGGCGGCGATCGTGGGGCTGCCACACGAGAAGTGGGGAGAGGCGCCGCACGCCTACGTCGTCCTGAAGTCCGGCGCCACCGCCACGGAGCAGGAGCTCATCCAGCTGTGCAGGGATCGGCTGGCACATTTCAAGGCTCCGCACAGCGTCACGTTCGTGCAGGAGCTGCCCAAGACGGCGACGGGCAAGATCCAGAAGTACGTGCTGAGGAAGGGAGCCGCCGCGGTCATCAGGCAGTAGCCGGTCGGCATCCCCGCCAGCGGGGAATTGGGACCTGTTAGTCCGGACCTCGGGCAGAGGTGCCGACTTGACCAAATGCCAGCCGTCTTCGTGCACCATCCGGTGATGCCTGCGACACAGGAGCACCAGGTTGTCGTGCTGTCAATCCCCAATTTACGGCTCAGCAGCTCCACGAGGCAAACCCTCAGCCATTGGGACAGGCCGTCGATGCTCCCGGCCCTTTCACCCACGGTCTCTGCCGGCATGCTTAGATGACGGTGGTGGATCTGCCGGAGCGCTACAACGTCGCCGCCGACCTGCTCGAACGCAACCTCAAGGCGGGTCGGGCCGACAAGATCGCGATCTACTCCGCGGCCAAAGACGTCACCTACGGTGACCTGTTCAACCTCAGCTGCGGTGCCGCCCAGGCCCTGCTAGACCTCGGCGTGCGGCGTGAAGAGCGGATCCTCATCGCGGGCTTCGACAGCCCCGGCTGGGTCGCCTCCTTCCTCGGCGCGATCCGCATCGGAGCCATCCCGGTTCCGGTGATCCCGGTCCTTCAGCACAGCGAGGACTACGAGCACTACCTCGACGATTCGCAAGCGCGGGTCGTGGTCGTCGATGCGACCACCGAGGAGCGCCTGCGCCCCGCCGCCGACCGCGCCGCCCACCGACCCCGAGTCCTGCGCTCCGACCAGATCACCCCTGGTCCGGCGATGGCGGCCGCGCCCACGCGAAAGGACGACATGGCTTTCTGGCTCTACAGCTCAGGTTCGACCGGGAAGCCGAAGGCGGTCGTCCACCTCCAGCACGACATCCCTTGCACCTGCGTGACCTACGCCGAGCAGATCCTCGGAATCACCGAGCGGGACATCACCTTCTCGACCACGGGCCTCTTCCACGCCTATGGCTTCGGCAACAACCTGACCTTTCCTTACTGGGTCGGCGCATCGACCGTGCTGTACGCCGGCCGCCATACGCCCGCGACCGTCCTCGACACGATCGAGAAACGCCGCCCGACGCTGTTCTTCTCCGCGCCGACGCTGTACAACGCGATCCTCAACTTCGAGGGCTCCGGGCAGCGCGACCTTTCGTCGATCCGCCACTGCGTGGCAGCGGCCGAAGCCCTCCCGGCCGAGGTCTGGCGGCGCTGGAAGGACGCCTTCAATCTCACGATTCTCGATGGCGTCGGCTCGACCGAGATGCTCCACATCTACTGCTCCAACCGTCTCGACGAGGTCAGGCCCGGGTCGAGCGGCAAGCCGGTGCCGGGCTACGAGCTGAAGATCCTCGACCCGGACGGCCGGCCGGTGCACTCAGGCGAGGCGGGTGACCTGTATGTCAGGGGCGACAGCGCGCTGGCGCTCTACTGGGCGCAGCACGAGAAATCGAAACGCTCGATCCTCGGCGAATGGTTCTTCACCGGCGACAGGTATCGGGTCGACCCGGACGGCTTCTTCTGGTACGAAGGCCGCTCCGACGACATGATGAAGGTGAGCGGTCTGTGGGTGTCGCCAATCGAGATCGAGGCGGTCCTGCTCGAGCACTCCGCTGTGGCCGAGAGCGCCGTGGTCGGCATCTCGGTCGATGGATTCACGAGAATCAAGGCCTTCGTGATCACCAAGGGCGATGCCTCGAAAGATGATGCGCTCGTGGCCGAGCTGCAGGAGCACTGCAAGTCCAGGCTGCAGCGTTTTCAATACCCGCACGTGGTCGAGTTCGTCGACGAGCTTCCGAAGACCGTGACCGGGAAGATCCAGCGTTACAAGCTGCGCGAGCCCGCTCGCGAGACGGCGCAAGCGTGACGTACATAGCAGTCCTGCCGTGCGACGGTGCGGGAAAGGAGGTCGTCCCGGAAGCGATCAAGGTGCTCCGCGCGGCCGGCGCCGATTTCGAGTTCGAAGAGTTCGACGTCAACGCGGACCAGTTCATGCGCACCGGCGAGCCGATTCCCGCCCGCGTCTGGACGAAGCTCGAGCAGGCAGACTCGATCCTGTTCGGCGCTGTCGGCGACCCACGGGTCAACGACGCGAGCTACCTTGCCGGAGTCCTGCTCCGCCTTCGCTTCGAGCTCGACCTGTACGTGAACCTTCGCCCCGCCCGGCTGTACGACGACCGTCTGTCGCCGCTTCGCCGCGAGGACAGGCGGAAGATCGACCTGCTCGTCGTGCGCGAGAACACCGAGGGTCTGTACGTGGGCATGGGCGGCCGTTTCAAGAAGGGCACCGAGCAGGAGGTGGCAATCCAGGAAGACCTCAACACCCATCTGGGCGTGACGAGGATCCTCGAATATGCCTTCCAGGTCGCCAGGCGAGAGGTGGTCATGGTGGACAAATCGAACGCGATGGCCTTCGCGGGCGCTCTGTGGCAGGAACGTTGGAAGGCGGTGGCAGCGAAGCATCCGCACATCAAGACGCGACATCTGTACGTGGATGCAGCGGCTATGCAACTGGTGCGGGACCCGAGCCAGTTCGACATCATCGTCACCGGCAACCTGTTCGGCGACATCCTGTCCGACCTCACGGCTGAGCTCGTCGGCGGGATGGGCATAGCGCCGTCGGGGAACATCAACCCGCAGACCGGGCGCGGCCTTTTCGAGCCGGTGCACGGGACCGCGCCGGACATCGCCGGTAAGGGCGTCGTCAACCCGATCGGGGCGATTTTGAGCGCATCTATGATGGTGAGACACCTGGGTCATGCTGAAATCGCCAAGGCGATCGAGAGTGCGGTCGAGTCGGCCATCCGAGCGGGGGAATGCACGCGCGACGTCGGCGGAAACCTGTCGACCGGCGAGGTCGGCGACGCAATCGTGAAAAGGCTGAGGGACTAGAAAAGCTCCAGTGGGCATGACGATGACCGAGAAGATCCTGGCCCGCGGAGCGGGGCGGGAGAGCGTGCGCCCGGGCGATCTCGTCCTGGCCAAGGTCGACTTCGCGATGGGACACGACCTGACCATCCCGCCCGCTGGCAGGATCATGCGCGAGCAGATGGGCGCCGACAAGATCTGGGACCCGGAGCGTGTCGCGGTGACTCAGGATCATTTCCAGCCCGCCAAGGATGCAGCGAGCGCAACCCTCGGACGTCTGACGCGCGAGTTCTCGCGTGACATGGGTATCAAGTGGTATTTCGAGGTGGGGCAGGGAGGCATCTGTCACACCGTGCTGCCCGAGAACGGCCTTGTTCTGCCCGGCGAGCTCGTGGTGGGCGCGGACTCGCACAGCTGCACCTATGGCGCCTTGAACAACTTCGCCACCGGCATCGGATCGACCGACCTCGCCTGCGTGCTCGCTCTCGGTGAGCTCTGGTTTCGGGTCCCGGAGACGCTGAAGTTCGTCTACCGCAACCGGCTCAAGGAATGGGTCGAGGCGAAAGACCTGATCCTGTATGTGATTGGCCAGATCGGGGTCGACGGCGCCCGTTCGAAAGCGATGGAGCACACGGGCGAGGCTCTGCGCCACATCGACATGGAAGCGCGGCTGACCATGACCAACATGGCGATCGAGGCGGGCGCCAAGAACGGGATCATGGAGTTCGACGAGGTCACCAGGGATTACCTCGACGGGCGGTCGAAGCGGGCTTACAAGCCGGTCTCCTCCGACCCCGACGCCGAGTACGAGAAGGTGTTCGAGTTCGACGCCGAGAACGTCGAGCTGGGTGTCGCCAAGCCGATGTCGCCTGACAACTACGCGCCGCTCTCCGAGGTGGCCGGGACCCGGCTCGACCAGGTGTTCATCGGCTCATGCACGAACTCGCGGATCACCGACCTCCGGCGCGCGGCGGCCGTGCTCGAGGGCCACAAGGTCGCGACGGGCGTGCGGTTGATCATCACGCCTTCTTCGCACCAGGTGGCGATCCAGGCGGAGAAGGAAGGATTGATCCGCACCTTCCTCGCCGCGGGCGCGGCCTGGACGACAGCAACGTGTGGCGCATGCCTCGGCGGGCACATGGGCGTGCTCGGTGAAGGCGAGGTGTGCTTGAGCACGACCAACCGCAACTTCCCCGGCCGAATGGGCCACCCGAAGGCGCAGGTGTACCTCTCGAATCCCGCCGTGGCCGCGGCCAGCGCGGTGACCGGGGTGATCACGCACCCGAGCGAGGTGTTGAAGCACATGCCGGCGGGTATCGCATGAAGGCGCAGGGGGGTCAGGCCCCCCCTACGGAGACCCCCCCAGGCGTGCCGACCTGCATGCGCAATCTCGATCGCTGCGGTCGCCCGGCAAAGCCGGGCGACGCGGGGAACCACGCATGACGCTCCCCAAAGTCATCCGCGGAAGGGCATGGAAGTTCGGCGACAACATCGACACCGACCAGATCATCCCGGCCAAGTACGCCATCTACTCCCTGGACGAAAAAGAGCTCGGCAAGCACGCGATGGAGGGCGTGCCCGGTCGTGAGACATGGGCGGCTGGCGTGACCCAGGGTGACATCCTGGTCGGGGGGTCCAATTTCGGCTGCGGCTCATCCCGCGAGATCGCGCCCGTCGCGATTCGAGGGGCCGGCATATCGCTGGTGATCGCGGACTCCTATGCGCGCATCTTCTTCCGCAACGCGATCAACTTGGGTTACCCCATCCTCCAGTCGCCCCAGGCCGCGGAGGCGGTCGAAGACGGCGACGAGCTCGAGGTCGATCTCGAGCAAGGCATCATCCGCAACTTCAGCAAGAGCGACCAGTACCCCACCGAGGCTTTCCCGAAGTTCATGAACGAGCTCCTGGCGATGGGCGGGCTGGTGCCATGGGTCCGCAAGCGCCTGGAAGAACGCCGGCGCGTAGCACCTGCGCGTGGATGACCTAGAGCCCGTCGAGCTCCAGGAACCGCTCGAGGAGCTGGCGCGCGACCCCAGGGCTTTCTCTCACGACCTGAAGTTCCCCCCAGCGGAAAAGATCCGCGTCTACGACGACACCCTGCGCGACGGCGAGCAGATGCCGGGCGTGGCGATCACGCCGGAAGACAAGTACGAGCTCGCCCAGATGCTCTCCGATATCGGCGTTCACATCATGGACGTGGGCTTCCCGTCGGTGTCGGAAGGGGAGAGGGAAACGCTGCGACTCATCCTCGAAGGCAGAAGGCGCGGCGAGCTGCGACCGGACCTCGAGATCGTGTGCATGATGCGCTCGACCAAATCGGACATCGACGCGACCATGCGCGTGATCGACGACCTGGGCTACCGGCGGGACGAGGTCACCTACTTCATCTTCACCTCGGCATCCGACCTGCACGTGAAGTACAAGCTGGGCAAAACCCTTCTGCGCCGGGAGGGCATTCCCGAGTCGGAATGGCTCGAGCTCCCTGTCTCGTATTACCGCGAGGCCAACCTGCGCATGATGTGCGAGGCGATCCGGTATGCCCGCGAGCAGGGCGCGACCTCGATCGAGTTCGGTGGCGAAGACGGCAGCCGCGCCGACGTCGATTACATCGGCGAGATCCACCGCGAGGGGTTGAAGGCGGGGGGGACGCGGCCTTCGACGCCTGACACCGTGGGGTGCTATTCGCCGTTCGCCGTTCGCGAATACATTCCCGCGATCAAGGCCGCCGCGCCGGACGCGCCGCTGGTGGTCCACTTCCACAACGACCTTGGGCTGGGCGCATGGAACACCGTGATGGCGCTGGGCTCTGGCGCGGAGGTCTTCACCACGAGCGTCAACGGCATCGGCGAGCGGACGGGCAACGCTCCCATGCACCAGGTGCTCATGCAGCTTCGATACCTGTTCGGGATCGAGATCCCGGGGTTCAAGTACGAGAAGCTGCGCACGTTGGCTCGCCACCTCGAGAGGGTGAGTGGGATCCCGGTGCAGCCGACCGAGCCGGGCATCGGCCTCGACGTCTTCAGTCACGAGTCGGGAATCCACACCGCGGGCATGCTCATCCACCCCGCCATCTACCAGTTCCTGCCACCGGCCGACCTAGGGGCCGAAATCACCTACGTCTACGGCAAGCACTCCGGCGCGCTCGTGATCGAGCACGCTCTGCGGCATGCGGGCATCGCTCCCGAGCACGAGCTGGTGGGCAAGGTGCTGGCCGAGGTGAAGCGGATTCGCGAGGAGCGTGCCCAGCGCAGCGATTTCTCCGATTTCCACCGCCGGTATTACGATCACCTGAACCGAATGGGACTGACGGCGGAAGAGGTGGTCGACATCGCGCGGGCGCTGGCGCCGAAGGCGTCGAACTGATGGCGACCACTACCCGGGCGGAGACCATTACGAAAGAGAAATCCCTCCAGCTTCATCGCTGGATGTGCATGGCGAAAGCGCTCGACGACCGAATGCACATCCTGGTCAAGCAGGGACGAGCGCCTTTCGTCGGCTCGAGCCGCGGCCACGAAGGCATCCAGGTCGCGTCCACCGCCGCCCTCGGTAGCGATGACTGGCTGGTGCCCCATTATCGCGGCCTCGCCAACTCGATCGTCCGCGGCCTGACGATGAAGGAGTGGATGCTGGCCGTCTTCGCGAAGGCCGCCGACCCGCTGTCGGCTGGCCGCAACATCCCAGGCGGCTGCTACAGCTACCGAGCCCTCAAGATCATCTCGGTTTCGCAGGTCGTGGCCAGCTGGATCCCCAAGGCTTCCGGAGTCGCGTATGCCGCCAAGCTGCGCGGCGAACCTTCCGTAACGCTGTGCACGTTTGGCGACGGGGCGACCAGCCAGGGCGATTTTCACGAGGGCGTCAACTTCGCAGCGGTGCATCGGCTGCCGGTGGTCTTCGTGTGCGAGAACAACAGCTACGCGATCTCGGTACCGATCCGGCTGCAGATGGCAAACCCGAACGTGGCGGACCGCGCGGCCGGCTACGGCATCCCGGGCGTGACCGTCGACGGTGGCGACGTGCCGGCCTGCTACGCCGCCTGCCAGGACGCGGTGGAGCGAGCCAGGCGCGGTGACGGCCCGACGCTGATCGACGCCAAGGTCTGGCGCATCAACTCGCACACCTCCGAGGACAACCAGATGAAGTACCGCACCAAAGAGGAGATCGAAGACGCGGGCCTCCATGACCCTATCGCGCGTTTCACAGCGTGGCTGGTCGAGAAGGGATGGATCTCGCCGGACGATGCGGTGCGCGTGCAGGCGGACTGCGATAAGGAGGCCTCCGACGCCGCCGACTGGGCCGAAATGCAGCCCGACCCGCTCGCCGAGGACGCGATGAAGCACGTATTCGCCTGAACCTGGATACAAGGGCAGGATCGCAAAGCTAGACTGACCTCGTTTTGGAATCGCAACCCGAAACCCCGCAGGAGTCGACGCCCCCGGACGCCACCAACGCGTCCGAGGAGCCGGTTCCTGCCGTCACCACCCGAGAGACCGTGCCGGTCTGGGCGCGGACCGTCCCGGTCGTTCCCCCCGACGCGCCCGACAGCGTGACCACGGCCGCCGAGGGCGAGCCGCTGCCGGCCAAACCGATGCCGAAAGGCGACCCGGCCTGGACGCAGACCGACCCGCCTGCCGAGCCCACGGGTTCGACCGGGCCCAGCCCCGCCGTTCCCCAGCCCCGTGAGGCGCCGGTCTGGGCGCAGACCGTGCCCCATCCGGTCGAGGCGTCCCCCGAGCCGGCCCCCGAGCCGGCCCCCACGACCGCTTCGATCACCGACACTCCGAAAGCGGTGGCGAGCGATGCGGCCGGCAAAACCTGGCCTCCGGCCGAGGAGAACGCGACCGCGCCCCCCGCTGAGACCGACATCTGGCCCCCCGAGCCTCCGACCGAGAAGGCGATGCCCGCGTGGCCGCCGTCGTCCAACATCACCGACCCGGGGATCCCTTCCGACATCCCGGAGACCGTGATCCCAAGCTGGCCCGATTCGTTCGACGCGGTGCCGGCGACGTCTCCGCCCCCGGCCGACGTGGCCCCGGCCCAACCGGTGACGATCCCACCGGCGCCCCAGGTCGCTGCGTCCAAGCCGCCTACGGCGCCCCAGGTCGCTGCGTCGAAGCCGCCCACGGCGCCCCCGGTCGCTGGGTCGAAGCCGCCCACGGCGCCCCCGGTCGCTGCGTCGAAGCCGCCCACGGCGCCTCCGGTATCCGCCGCCAACCCGCCCTCTGCTCCGCCCGCCCAGCGGGTGACCGCCCCCCTGTCCGCTGCCGCTCCGTCCGAGCCGGTCGCCCCGGCGCAAGCACTGTCTGCGGACCCCTCCTGGGCGCCCGCCCCCGCGCAGCCTGCTTCGACCGATCAGGGCGGCAACGTGGATTGGCCGTCACCGGTGCAGATCCCCTCGTGGGCTCCTCGCATTCACATCGGGCAGGAACCCAGCGCGCCGCCGCCGAGGTCGCCCGCGCCGCCCGCCCCCGCGGTGCAGCCGGCCCCGGCGCCAGCCGCACCGCCAGCCGCACCGCCCGCTGCGCCGGCGGCTTCTGCCGCCCCTCGACCGCCTGCCGCCCCTGCCTCCGGAGGCCCGCCACCGGTGGCCCCCGTCCCGCCCGCCCCTCAGCGTCCTGCGCAGGTTCACGCAGCGCCCGGGTCGCCCAAGTCCACCTGGGAGGTGGTCCAGCAGCAGGCGAAGCCCGAGCCCGCCAAGCAGATGCCCACCCCCGAGGACCGCTCATATGCCGAGTGGTTCGCGTGGGCCAAGCGCGGCGGCGCGCCTGCGAGCGCGTGTCACGCGGCTGCGCAGGGCGCCTTCCAGGCGCTGGCCGGCGGCAAGGACGTGGCGACCGCCGTGCAGTGGGCCACCGCAGCCATGAGCCGGCCGCCGGCCGCCGTCTCCGCCTCGCGCCAGACCTACTGCGCATGGTTCTCGCTCGCCAACATCGACCTGAGCTTCGACCAGCACCGCGCTCATGCCTTTGCGGCGGCCGCCGTGCAGGCTCTCGACGGCGGCGCCGACGCCGCCGCTGCCCACGCGGCCGGGCTGGCTGCAGCAGGCATCCGCTAGACGCGGACGGCGCCGGCTAACGGAGGGCGCGAACCTGCCGGCTGGCCGCGGCACCAGCGCCGCACGCAAGCGTCAAACCTCCGGCGAGCAGGAACAGGAGAGTGGGGTTCACGTTGGCGATCGCGCCCGCCGCGGCGTACGCCACCGGGGTCAATCCCATCGACGCGAGCATCACGAGCGACATCACGCGCCCCTGCATCGCGGAATCGGTCCGGCGCTGCAGCCAGCTGATGCCATAGGTGTTGACGACGCCGGTGCCGACGCCTGAGTAGGCCATCAGCAGCGCCGCCGGGACGAGCGAGGGTGCGAGGCCGACGGCGGTCATGCCGACCCCGAGCCAGGCGCACAGGAGCACGATCAGCCACCCAAACCGTTTGGGCGGTGGCACAAAGCCCGCGCCGAGGGCTCCCGCAGTTGCGCCGACTCCCCACGCACCCAGGAGGATGCCAAGGCCGCCGGCGCCGGCCCCGAATCTCCCGTGGGCCAGCGTGGGAAGCCCGACGCCGATCGCGCCGTTGGCGCCGAAGTCGATGATCGCGATGACTATCAGCGTCACCCTGATGCCGATGTTGTCCCAGGCGTAGCGAAATCCCGCCGCGATCTGTCCACGCAGGCCCCCGTCCGGGTGGGCCGCGCCGGGCGTCGGGCGCGAAGTGGCTGGCAGCCACAGGACGAACAGGAAGCCGATCGCAAAACAGGCGGCGTCGCCGGCGAAAGCCCACCCGACCCCGAACGCGGAGACGATGATGCCGCCGAGGACCGGCCCGACGATGAGCGAGGCCTGGCCTGTCACATTGAGGACCGCGTTCCCCGGCTCGAGCTCGTGGTCGGCCACGACCTTGGGCAGGATCGAGGTGCGAGCCGGCATAAAGAACGCGCCGACGATGCCAAGCACGACCGAGATCCCGTAGACCTCCCACATCTGCACACGTCCCGTGATCACGAGGACGGCAAGGGGTGCGATGAACACGGCGCGCAGGCCCATCGAGCCAAGCATCGTCAGCCGCGGCGAGAAGCGATCTGCCAGCGCGCCTCCGACCACCATGAGCAGCGCCCGTGGCACGGCCTGGACGACGAGCACAGCGCCTAGGGCCAGGCTCGATCCGGTCAGCTCGAGGACCAACCAGGCGAGGGCGATGTAGCTGAAGAAGTCGCCGAACAGCGACAGGCCCGTGGCTGCCCAGAGCTTACGAAACGGGCTCGACGAGAAGACCGTCCACGGGCGCGACCGGGGAGTCAAGACGTCAGGTGTCGTGACCAGCTCTTCCATGTCAGCCCTCATCTCATGGCCCGACGCACGTCCCAAGTCGGGTCGATGCGGTCGGCCAAGGCCTGCAGGAACCTCACCAGGAGCCCGGTGCGAGACTGCGCGTAGTGGAGGAGCGACAGGGCCTCCTCCATGCGGGATTGCCGCTCGGCCAGGTGGCGGGCGAACTCTTCGGGGGCGTGGTCGGCTCGTTCCAGGGGATTCGCAATCAGGCCTCTTGGTTGCTTTCCAGGCGCTGGAGCGCCTCGTCGATGTCTATCTCGCCGCGGGCCACCTGCTCCATGAGCTCGACCCTTGTCGGCGAGGGAGCGGCGGGGGCGCGTTCGATCCCAATCTTGGCCAGCAGCGCATCGAAACGCGCCCGTGCGGTCGGATAGCTGACGCCGAGATGACGCTCTAGGTCCTTCATGTTTCCGCGCGAGGCGAGGAAGACCCGGAGCACCTCGCGGTCCTCGTCGGTGAGCACGCAGAACTCGCAGGTCGTGAAGCCACCCGAGAGCTCGGTGTCGCAGGAGGGGCAGCTGAGCCGCGTGAGAGCGAGCCTCGTGCTGCAGACGGGACAGTTGAGCGGGGGGCGCCGCCCGGTGATCTTCGCCATCAGTCCACCGAGACCTTGACGTTGCCCATCGTGCACTCGATATCTAGCGTCGCATCGCCGGACCCGACCACCACGTCCTTGCCAGACGGCCCAGTCGAGATGCGATCGGGATTGGGGCTGTCGATGGCGACCTTGCCCATGGTCGTGCGAGTCGTGATGCGAACGCTGGAGCCTTTCTCCAAGTTGACCTTCACCGCGCCCATCTCGCAGCGCACCTTGCTGGAGCCGCTCACGAGCCGGCCTGTGGCCGACACGTTTCCGGCCTGCACCATGAGGTTGATCACGTCGCGAAAGTCGGCCACCCTGAAGTTGCCTGCCTGCACCTCGCCGGTGATCGGTCCGTGGACTCCTTCGACCCGCACGTTGCCGGCCTGAACTTCCGTCAGGAGGGCGAGCCCCGGGTTCATGCGGATCCGGAGCTTGCGCTGCTGCCAGCCGACGACCGAGATCCGGCGGTCGCCGCGGCCGAATGAAAAGTTGTCGTCCTCGTCGAAGGGGACGTGCTCGATGACCATGGTGGCCCCATCCTGGCGCGCGCGGTGCGGCCCTTCGGCCACGGCAAAGGCCACGCTGGGATCCCCGACGATCTCCGCGTTTCCGAACTGCGAGATCACCTTGACGAGTCGGGTCGCCGAGTCGGCGGGCCTGGGTGCCGGCGCCGGGGCGGTGGCGGCCGCGGGGCTCGACTGGAGGGCTTCGAGGCGCGCCGCGCCCTCCTCGGCCGAGATCTCTCCGGAGGCCACCTGGCTTACGATTTCACGCTGCAGGTCCTTCATGGCGCAAATTAGACAATTAGCCTTGCTACTTTGTCAAGTCTAGCGATAAAACAATAATAATTGAGCTCCAGATAAGCTTTATCGAGCGTGCAGACCTCAAGCAAAACGTCGGAGAGCTCGAGCTGGGCGGTCGTCGCAGTCCTGTTCGCCGCCACGACCTGCGTCGAGAGCATGTCGTGGACGCAGCTGACGGCTTACACGCCGCTCTACCTCCGCGAGCTCCACGTGCCGGCGTCGCAGATCCCGGGGTGGATCGCCGCCATCTCGAGCCTGGGCTGGATCATCGCCCTTCCGCTCGCCCCGTTCTGGGGCGTCCTTGCCGACCGGTACAGCCGCAAGGCGGTCATCGTCCGAAGCGCGGTCCTGGAGGCGGTCATCTTCGCGGGCTGGGCGCTCTCGACGGGGCCCGTGATGGCGCTGGTGTTCCGCTCCTTGAACGGCTTCATCCTGGGCAACACCGGGGTCATGCTCGCGGTGCAGGCGTCGACCACGACCAAACAGCGACTCGGGTTGGCTGTCGGGATCGTCGCCGCCGGTTCGCCCGCGGGACGGGCGGTGGGCCCGATCCTGGGCGCGCTGCTCGTGCACCTCGTCGACGTCCGGGGGATGCTGCTCTTCGACGCCGGGCTGTCAATGCTCATGGCGGTGCTCCTGGTCGTCGTGATGAAAGAGGGCGAGCACGCAAGGCCGGACGACCTCCGCGTCCTGAGCCTTCTGCGCGGGGCGTTCGACGAGATTCGCCGTCATCCCCTGGTGTGGCGGCTTTTCGTGGCCACAGCCGTGACTCAGGTCGGGCTCTGGACGATGCTGCCGTACGCGCCGATCTACATCGCCAGGCTCGCTCCAGGCGACACCGTCACCGCCGTGGGCGTCGTTCTTTCAGCGGTCGGCCTCGGCCAGGCCGTGGCGTCGCCGCTGTGGGGGATGGCGATGCAGAGGTTCGGTCACGTGGCGATCCTGAACTTCACATCGATCGGCGCCGCCCTGGCGCTGACAGTTGCCGGGTTCAGCCACACGCTGCCGGTCTTTGCCGCCGCCCTGTTCGCCAACGGCGTTTGCGCGGCGGCGATCCTGACGGCGAGCATGGCGGTCATGGCGGCGACCGTGAGCCCTGAAAGGCGTGGCGCAGTCCTGGGCCAGATCCTCTTCCCGTTCTATGTCGGCGGAGTGGTGGGCCCTGTCCTCGGAGGCTTCGCTTTCGCCGCGGGTCAGGCTTACGTCTACGGCATCGCTGCCTTCCTCAGCCTCGCGCCGCTGGTCGTGCTGCTGACGTTGCGGCCCGGTACAGGGCGGACAGCCCCGGCGTGACGTCCCGCATCGGCGTGGTCGCGGACACCCACTGCCCCGAGTTCGCCGACGGTCTCCCGACACGGCTGGGAGATGTGCTCGGAGGGGTCGACCTCATCCTCCACGCGGGCGACATCAACGAAGCCTCGACCCTGGCCGCGCTCGAGCGCATCGCGCCCGTCGCGGCGGTCCGCGGAGACCACGACTCCTCGCTCGCCTCGCTGCCGCGAAGTCGCGAGGTCATGGTGGAGGGCAAGAAGATCGTCGTCGTCCACGGTGATCGCAGCCGCTGGCTCGAAGAGCCACAGACGCTTCTGTGGACGCTGAGCCTCGGCTTCTTTCATCCGCATGCGGGCTTGGCGCGCTGGCTGCGCCGCCGCTTTCCGAGCGCCGACGTGATCGTCTTCGGTCACACCCACCGCGCCCACGCGGAGGTGATCGACGGCGTGTTGCTGTTCAACCCCGGTGGCGTCCACCAGTGGAACCCGGCCACCGCGCAGCGCCGCCTCGCGCAGCGCCCGGGCTGGTTCGAGTGGTGCTGGCTGCAGGTGGCCCGCCACCTCAGGAGCTTTCCCGAGCCTTCGGTGGGCATCCTCGAGGTCGGTGACGGCGGCGTGGCTCCCAAAGTCATCCGACTGTGATCGCTAGAGTCTGGTGGCATGGCCGGGATCACCTATCGAGACGCGACCCTGGATGACGCTGAGCTGGCGGCCGACATCATGACCTCGTCCTACCCGGCGCTGGCCCAGGACCCGGTGATCACGCGGTATCGCTGGGAGCAGCCGCGACACGGTTATGAGATCGGGCGCTTCATCGCCGAGCGCGAAGGCCGCCCGCTCGGGTTCCTCTCCTGGATGCACGGTCCCTGGGCCGACCTTCCGGAGCGGCACTGCGAAATCGAGGTGTGGCTCGACCGATCGATGCTGGGCCCGGATCTCCTCAAGTCGATGTGGGCATGGATCGAGGCCAGAGCCATCGCCGAGGACTCAGGCGTCCTCATCGCGTATGCCGGCGAGGACGAGCCCGAGATGCTCGAAGTCCTCGCCGCGCTGGGCTACGGGCGCGACCGCCTCGACAGGGTCTGGGCGCTCGACCTTGCGGTCCACGGGAAGCGCCTGGTCGACGAGGCGCTGCAGGCGCGGGACAGGATGCGGGTGGAGGGCATCGAGCTGGTCACGCTCGCCACGTGGAAGGATCCCGCAGCGATGCGAAGGCTGCACGAGCTCAACCGTCGCACGGTGCAGGACATGCCTCACACGCTGCCCATCCTCGACGAGCCCCTCGCGGATTTCGAGAGGCGTGTCTCTTCCCCCGACCGGCGGGCCGATCGACTGTGGGTCGCGCTCGTCGCCGGCCAGCCCGTGGCGATGTCGTACCTGAAGTTCCCCCCGGTACGCGGAAGGGTCTTCACCGGCTACACGTGCAGCGACCCCGCCCACCGCGGCCGCGGCATCGCGCGGGCGGTCAAGCTGCAAACGCTTGCGCAGGCGGTCGAGCTCGGTGTTCCAGTCGTCTACACGGACAACGACTCGGAGAACGCGCCGATGCTCCACATCAACGAGACGCTCGGCTACCGGCTGCGTCCGGGATTCGTCCAGCACCTGAAGCGGGTAACTACATAGCGATGCCCAAGACCAGGGACTACTACGAGGTGCTCGGCGTGCCGCGCACGGCAAACCAGAAGGAGATCTCATCAGCCTTCCGCAAGCTCGCCCGCAAATACCATCCGGATCTCAACGCCGGCGACAAGCAGGCTGAGGCGCGCTTCAAGGAGTTGTCCGAGGCGCACGACGTCCTGTCGGACGCGAAGAAGCGGCGCCTGTATGACCAGCTCGGTCCCGACTGGTCATCGGCGTCGACCGGCGGTCCGCAGCCTGGCGCGGGCCCGGGCGGCGGATACCCGCCCGGCGGGGGACCGGGGGTCCAGTACCGCACGGTGACGCCGGAGGAGATGGAGGAGATGTTCGGCGACTCCCAGGGCTTCGGCGACATCTTCGGCTCGATCTTCGGAGGCGCTCGCGGTCGGACCCGCCAGCAGGCCGCGGAGGTCGAGGCCCCGGTGACCGTCAGCCTGGCCGAGGTCTATCGCGGCGCGAGCCGTACGGTCGAGCTTCCGGGCGGCCGGCGGGTGGAGGTCAAGGTCCCGGCCGGCGTTAGGGAGGGGACTGTGCTGCGCGTGCCGGGCCTTCGGGCGCGCGTCCAGATCGCTCCGGACCCGATCTTCACACGCGAGGGCAAGGACGTGCGCGTCGTGGTGCCGGTTCCGCTTCGCGTCACTCTCCAGGGGGGCGAGGTGGCCGCCCCGACGCTCAAGGGCGGCCAGGTCCAGTTCAAGGTGGCGCCCGAGACGCAGAACGGAACCAAGATCCGGCTGCGAGGCCTCGGCCTGCCCGATCCGAAGGGTGGCGCGCCTGGCGATCTTTACGCCGAGGTCCGCGTCCAGCTCCCCGTGCCGATGGACGAGGGGACGCGCAAGTGGGCGGCAGAGCAACCATCCTGACGGCCACCCGGTCGCGGCGACTCCTGCTGCCTCTCGTCTTCATCTCCGGCATGGCCTCTCTGGGGGTCGAGTTCGGCGCATCCAGGCTGCTCGCCCCTTACTTCGGGACGAGCCTTTACGTGTGGGGCGTGCTGATCGGCCTCATCCTCATCTACCTGTCCGCGGGCTACGTGATCGGGGGGCGCCTCGCCGACCGACACCCGCGCGACGAGCTGCTGTACCAGATCACGGCGTGGGCGGGCCTGTGGATCGGCGTCATCCCCTTGGTCAGCTACCCGATCTTGCTCGCCTCACAGCAAGGATTCAGGGACCTCAGCGCGGGCCTGGTCGCGGGCACGCTGCTCGCGGTCGTGTTGTTGTTTGCCGCGCCCGTCGTCCTGATGGGCTGCGTCAGCCCGTTCGCCATCCGGCTTCTGCTCAAGGACGTGGAGACGGGGGGCAATACCGCCGGCCGCGTCTACGCACTTTCGACGGCGGGCAGCATCCTGGGCACGTTCCTCCCGGTCTTCTGGTTCATCCCCACCTACGGGACACGCCCGACGCTGGAAGGATTTGGCCTGGTGCTGGTGCTCGTGTCGGTCGCCGGCCTGTGGCCGCGCCGGCGCCTCTACGCGCTTTTCGCCGTCGCGGTGATCCTGGCCTGGGTCCTCCTGCCCGCCGGGATCAAGCCGCCCGAGGTCGGAACGCTGATCTACGAAAAGGAATCCGCCTACAACTACATCCAGGTGGTGCAGGAGGGCTCGAAGACGGAGCTGATCCTCAACGAGGGCCAGGCGGTCCATTCCATCTACGACTCGACCAGCAACCTCACCTATGGCTACTGGGACTACATGCTGGTCGCCGATGCCTTCCGCCCCGCGCAGGCGACGGCTGCGACGCCGCGATCAGTGGCCTTTCTCGGCCTCGCCGCGGGGACCGCCGCGCGCGAGTACCGGTTGGCCTTTGGCAACGAGGTCGACATCACCGGCGTCGAGATCGATCCCGAGATCCTCGCGGTCGGGCATCGCTACTTCCACCTCGGCGACGCGCGCGCGCACGAGGTCGTCTCCGACGCGCGCTACTGGCTCGACACCCAGGCCGGCCATTACGACGTCATCGTGCTCGACGCCTACCGCCAGCCGTACATCCCCTTCCACCTGACCACCAAGGAGTTCTTTCAGCAGGTGAAGGACCACCTGAACCCGGGGGGATCGGTGGCGGTCAACGTCGGACGCACCGCGACCGACTACCGGTTGGTGGCTGCGCTGGCGAGCACCATGGCCGCGGTCTTTCCGAGCGTCCTGCTGGTCGACGATCCCAACTACGCGAACACCGTCGTCTACGCGTCGACCGAGCCGATCACGGTGAGCGACGTCACGCACAACCTCCAGCTGGAGTCCGCTCCGCTCGCGAGCGAAGCTGCGCAGAGCGTGCTGCAGGTGGGCAAGCTGAGGGTTTCGCCTTACCACGGCCAGGTCTACACCGACGACCTGGCGCCGATCGAGCAGCTGATCGACCAGATCATCTTCAGCTACATAACCAGCCACTAGAGACCCGGCCGAAAAGTCATTGTGCCGAGCCCGGCGCGGGCTGAGAGAATCGTGGTGCCCGTCGAGATCCAGCAATCATCGCAGCAGACGTTGGAGAACTACCCACATGCTTGGACGGCGAGAAGCACAGACCT
>DATKSS010000050.1:0-61576 GCA_035531515.1 Candidatus Dormiibacterota bacterium
CGCGAGCGCCTGGATCTGCGAGCCGACGGTGCTGTTGAGCGGGTCCATCACGAGGACGGTCGCGCCCTGCGTGATGTCAGCCTGGGCCTGCGCCAGCTCGGTCGCTTCGTTGCCCTGGGCGTTGTCGATCTTGAACTGGGAAGAGCTGTATCCCGCCATCGTGAACGCCTTGGTCAGGTACGGCTGGTCAAAGTTGACGTAACGGGTGGACGACGTCGTGTCCGGAAGGAGCACGCCGACCAATCCTTTCCCGGCCGAGGTCATGCTGGTCAGCGTGGACATCGTCGTGAAGTTGACGTCGAACGACGAAACGCTGAGGCCGGACGGTACCGTGACGCCCGGCGAGTTTGACGAAGTGCCTGAACTGCCGCCGCAGGCCATGAGGGCGAGCCCCACGACCATGAAGGCAGGAACGATCCTGACTAATCTCATGCGCACTACCTCTCAGATCCGCTTTCCTGCAGCCTTCTTCCCGGTGCTTTCCGGCCCGGGGCGAGAGTGCGCCGGCGGCAGGTCTTACTCCACAGCCTATGTAGCCAACTGCGGGCGAACCCTGGTAGGGCCGAACGGCCTGATGGCAGCGGGCCCGCATTCCGTTGAATACTCGGCCGAGCGTCAATTATGCGCTGAACGGTGAATTTACCGGTCGCTACGGGGGTTTGATGCCAGTGGTGTCACAGCTCGTCGCTGCGCTGATCGGCCTCGTCCTCGTTTTCGTCGCGCTGCGCGACGCCTTCGAGACAATCATTCTGCCGCGGCGCGTGAGCGGGGTCCGCGTGTCGAAGGTCTTCTACCGGCTGACCTGGCGGTCATGGTCGGCGATCGCCCGGCGAATGCCCGCCAGCGACCGGCGCGAGACCTACCTGAGCACTTACGGACCGATCTCGCTGCTGGTCTTGATCGTCCTTTGGGGCGCGATCCTGATCACGGGGTTCGCTCTCCTGCTCTGGGCGGCGGGATTCGACACCTCGATTTCCAACGCCGACCATCTATACGTCAGCGGAACGACCTTCACCACGCTGGGCATAGGCGATTTCACGCCGAAGACCGACCTGGCTCGTTTCCTGACCGTGGTCGAGGCCGGCACCGGCTTCGGATTCCTGGCGGTCGTCATCTCGTACCTGCCCGTCCTGTACCAGAGCTTCTCGCGCCGCGAGACCGCGATCTCGATGCTCGACGAGTGGGCCGGGTCGCCGCCCAGCGCAGGCGAGCTCTGGCGCCGCGCCGCGGCATCGGGCGCGATGGAGGAGCTGAGGCCCCTGATGGCGCGCTGGGAGGAATGGACGGCAGAGCTGCTCGAAAGCCATCTCTCCTATCAGGTCCTCTGCTACTTCCGATCGCAGCACGAGAACCAGTCGTGGCTTGCCGCGCTGACCGCGATCATGGATTTCTCAGCGCTTTGGCAGGCGGCCAAGGCCGAGGGCAAGACGTGGCAGGCGCGCCGCGTGTACGCCATCGGGAGGCACGCGCTCGGAGACCTCAGCCAGGTCCTGCGCGCGGCGCCGAGGTTCGACGCTCCCGACCGGCTGTCCACCCAGGAGCTCGACGCCCTGGTGGCGGTGCTGACCGAAGCCGGCGTGCACGTCGACCTGGAGGTCTTCAGGGAGCGCCTGAGCAGCCTGCGCAAGGGATACGAGCCGTACGCGTTCGCGCTGAGCCACGAGCTCTTGATGGACATGCCTCCCTGGATCCCGCTCGACGGCCGCAAGGACAACTGGGAGACCACCGCCTGGGAGGGCGCCGCCCCGGGAGCCTCGCTCCACTAAACCTGAATCCACCGATCCCCGCGGGCATCTTCGCTACTGGGACGGCTCATCCGTGCGTTGCCGCTTGCGCTCCGGTTCTCGCGCACCTGGCTCGTGCGCTCCGATCCGGTGCTCGCGGCGCCCGCGGCTGAGCTCTTCCCAGCGCGAATCTGCTCCGCGCGGCCGGTGGATCCAGATTGGGCGGGCGCTCAGAGCACCTTCGACAGGAAGGATCGCGTGCGCTCGTGCTGTGGGTTGGTCAGCACGTGGCGCGGTGCGCCCTGTTCCACGATCACTCCGGAATCCATGAACACGAGGCTGTCGCCGACCTCGCGGGCAAAGCCCATCTCGTGCGTCACCACGATCATCGTCATGCCGTCCTTCGCCAGGCCGCGCATGACGTCGAGCACCTCGCCCACGAGCTCGGGGTCGAGCGCAGAGGTCGGCTCGTCGAAGAGCATCAGCTTCGGCTGCATGGCCAGGGCCCGCGCGATGGCGACGCGCTGCTGCTGCCCTCCCGACAGCTGGTTGGGATACGCATTGACCTTTTCGGTGAGGCCGACCCGTTGGAGCAGGGCGCGCGCGCGTTCCACCGCGGCCGTGCGAGATTCCTTCTTCACCCTCAGGGGAGCTTCGATCACGTTCTCCAGCGCCGTCATGTGCGGAAACAGGTTGAAGCGCTGGAACACCATGCCGATCTCGGAGCGCTTGCGGCACACCTCGCGGTCGGGCAGCTCGTACAGCTTGTCCCCCCGCTGGCGATACCCGACCAGCTCGCCGTCGACCGACAAGCGCCCGGCGTCGATCTTCTCGAGGTGATTGATGCACCGCAGAAAGGTGCTCTTGCCCGAGCCCGATGGGCCGATGATGCACATCACCTCTTTCGGCTGCACTTCGAGGTCGATGCCGCGCAGCACCTCAAGGCGACCGTAATTCTTATGCACCGCCTCCGCCCTGACCATGGAAACCGCCGCCATCAGCGGTGCTCGCTGCGAACCGCCGTGACGGGCAGGGGCACCTGTGGCGGAGGGGCGTGAAACGTCACGAGCATTCGCCGGAAGCTCTGAAACGGAGTGGGAGGCAGCTCACGCTGCGCGCCGCGAGCGAAGTGGCGCTCTATGTAGTACTGGGCGATGGTGAGAATCGAGGTCAGGAACAGGTACCAGATGCTGATCACGAACAGCATTTCGACGACGTAAAAGGTGGAGCTCGAAATCTGCTGCGCGCGGGTGTAGAGCTCGGGCACGGTGGCGACGAAGGCGAGGGACGTGGTCTTGAGCATCGATATCGTCTCGTTGCCCGTCGGAGGGATGATGACCCGCATCGCCTGCGGCAGGACGATGCGCTGCATGACCTGCAGCCGCGTCATCCCGAGCGCCTGCGCCGCCTCGGTCTGCCCGTGCTCCACGGAGATGATTCCCGCGCGAACGATCTCGGCCATATAAGCCGCCTCGTTGAGCCCGAGACCCAGCGTGGCGGCCGTGAAGGGAATGATCAGAGAGTTGGTCGCCTCGTGCCACAGCCATGGGCCGTTTGGCGCGATGCCGATACCTATGTTCTTGAGGATGATCGCAAGGTTCCACCAGAAGAAGATCTGGACGAGGACTGGAGTCCCTCGGAAGAACCATATGTAGAACCAGCTCACCCACGACATCACAGGGTTGGGAGACAGCCGCATCACGGCCAGCACGATGCCCAGCGCAATGCCGATGACCATCGCGGCGACCGTGAGCTCGAGTGTCAGCACGGCACCCTGGAGGATGAGTCGCTGAAAAAGGTATTGCCCCACGACCGCCCACCGCATGTTGGGAGCGGTGGCAAGGGTGTAAACGGCGTCGGCGGCGATTGCCAGGACAACGACGGCCGACACCCACCGCCACGGGTGCCGGACCGGGATCGCCTTGACCGCCTCCGGCCGCCGTCCAGCTTGCGAGCCGGCTGGCGGCGGACCTGAGGCGATCTCGGTCACTTGGATCCTGGGATGCCTACCTCAGTACGACGGGACGCAGGTTGGCCCGATCGAGTTGTTGTTGTTCAGAGCCACGTCGGTGCTGGCAATCGCGCCGTCCGCCACTCCCCATTGGTCGAGGATTGATTTGTAGTAGTTGTTGTTGTCGATCAGGTATTTGACCGCGTCGGTGATTGGCTTCTCCAGCGTGCTGCCCTTGACCAGGGCGATCCCGTAAGGCGAGACGCTGCACGCCTGACCGGCGATCTTGAGCTGGCCGTTAGACTGCTTGACTTGGTAGTCGGCGACCGGCTGGTCGAGCCAGCCGAAATCGGCGCGGCCGGAAAGCAAAGCGGAGTTGGCCTCGGTCTGCGTGCCGAAGCTGAGCACCTTGATCGGCTGCTTGCCGGTGCTCTTGCAGTTGTCCGTGTCGCCTTGGATTGGCGTGCCGCCGACCTCCTGGCCCATGTAGCCCCACGCGTCGGATTCCTCGGTGGTGCCGGCCTCGACCGCGACGTTGCGGCCGCACATGTCAGCGGCTGTGTTGATCGTCGCACCTCCGACCTTCACCAGCCACGACTCGCCTGCCTTGTAGTAGGTGATGAAGTCGATTCCACCGTCCTCGCGCCTCTGAGTTGGGGTCCAGCTGGAGATGCTCAGCAGATAGCGAGGCTTGTCGCCGCCCGCAACCTCGCTCGGGGTGCTCGCCTTAAGCTGGGCGATGATGTCGTCGAAGGTCACGTTGTTGAACGTGCAAGCCACGCCCATGACCTTGCAGATCGCCTGGCCGAGGTCGATGTCCCAACCCTGGATTGCGCCAGTGTCCGGGTTGACGAACTCGTTGGGGGCGTAGGTGGCGTCGGTGGCGATCTGGAACGGTGCCAGCGACTTGATGTTGGACGGGACCTCCGAAGCGATGCTCGCCACGGTGCCCGGCCCGGAGGGGCTGGGTGAAGACGTGGCGGTCGAACTTCCTCCGCAGGCTCCTACCAGGAGCGCCACTCCGATCACCAGAACCTGCTTTTTCATCGGCATCTCCTCAGGACGTTGACGAACCGGTTACCGGCCACCGCCTATTATCGAGAACCGTGAGCGGCAGGCGCGTTTGGGTTGGGCTGCTCGGCCTCGCCGTGCTGGCGTCACAGGCGGGGCATCTGCTGGCTTATCAGCTTCGTTTCGGGGCCGCCGCCCAGCACCTCCAGGGCTCAGGTGCCCACGCTTACTTCCCAGCGCTGGCCAAGACGGGCCTGGGAACGCTCGCGGCCTTGACGGTCGGCGGCCTCTTCATGGTGGGTTTTGCCCGCATCGCCGGCGGCCGCGCGCTTCGCCGGGAATCAACGTCTCTTCCCTATCTGCGGTTGGTGGCGGCCATGTACACGATCCAGCTGGCCATCTTCGTCGCCCAGGAGCTGAGCGAGTCGGCCGTCGCCGGCACTCCCGGGCCGTCGCCCACGGTCCTGCTGCTCTGGGGAACGTTGGGACAGCTTCCCGTGGCCGCACTCGCGGCCGCCGGGCTGCGATGGCTGCTGGTCCGTTTTCGTTCCGCGGTCCAGGAGCTCGGCATCGCCTTTGCCCCGCTGCGGTTCGACACCGTGTTCGCCCCATTGCTTCAGTCGGTCGCGAGCGGGTCCGACAGTGCGCTTCTTCACTCCAACGGCGAGAGGGCTCCTCTAGCCGAGCGCGGTCCCCCTTCTCCACTGCGCTTCAGCTCCAACTGATCGCAGGCGCGCCGCCGCGCACATAAATAGAAGGAGGAGGCCAATGAGCCGAACTCGCGTCCTGATCCTCGCTGCCGTGCTCGTACTTTTCGC
This sequence comes from Candidatus Dormiibacterota bacterium, assembly GCA_035531515.1. GTDB lineage: Bacteria > Chloroflexota > Dormibacteria > Dormibacterales > Dormibacteraceae > DATKSS01. The sequence continues at coordinate 5,505 of DATKSS010000050.1, forward strand.
CGCGGCCGGCGGGGTGCTGATCACCTCCGGCGGCCATGGTGGTGGCCAGAACCTGACCTTCAACGTCACGGTCACCGGCGCCACGAAGATGTCGCCGAGCACTCTCAACGCCCATCAGAACGACACCGTCACCATCAACATCACGAGTGACACCACAGGCGAGGTGCACCTGCACGTTTACGACATCGCTTTCAACACCAAGGCCGGCCAGACGCTCACCCACACGTTCAAAGCCACGACGACGTGCTCGTGTGACATCGAGTGGGAGAGCACCAGCACGCCGCTCGGCACCCTGCAGGTGAGCCCGTGATCCCCGCCGCCAGCATCCTGCTTCACGGTTTCGGGCAGCGGTATGACCTGCCCATCTCGCTCACCCTTTACCTGTTCGCGGCCGGCGGGGTGGTGTTGATCTCCTTCGTGCTGGTCGTGCTGTTCGCCGGCGACCAGCTAGGCGCCAAGGCCCTGGAGTACCCGCGCCGCAAGCTGCCATTCCTCGTCCCGATCGCTCGCTCGCCGTGGCCACGAGCCGTCGGCGGTTTGATCGGCGTGCTGGCGCTGCTCTCGGTCGTGATCACGGGTTGGTTCGGATCGACCAACCCGTACTACAACCCGGCGGAGTACCTGACGTGGATCTACTTCTGGGCCGCGACGGTGATCCTGAGCGGGCTCGTCGGCAATCTCTGGTACCTCCTCAACCCGTGGGCGGCGATCTACGACGCGGTCGCGAAGTTCGTCCGGCCCCGGCCCGTTTTCACGCTGCCGGCCGTCGGCGTCTGGCCCGCGGCGGCCGCCTACCTGTCGTTCGCATGCCTGGAGCTCACGAGCGGAGTGGCCAACCGGCCGTCGATCGTGGCCACAGCCGCGGTCGTGTATTCGGTGATCACCCTGGCCGGCATGTTCCTTTTCGGGCGCGACGCGTGGCTTCAAAGCTGTGAAGGATTCACCGTCCTGTTCGACATCGTCGGCCGCTTCGGCCCGGTCGAGGCGGAGCGCGACGAGAGCGGGCGTGTCATCGCGGTCGAGCTGCGCCCCTGGGGAGTCGGGCTGCTCAAGCCCGGGGCGAGCGGATGGGACCGCGTGGTCTTCGTCATCCTGATGCTGAGCAGCCTCGCCTTCGACGGCCTCCTCGCCACCCAGCCCTGGCAGGATTTCACCGTATCCCTTGAGCCTCTGTGGCTGCCCATGGGCGCGTTTGGCTCCTTCTTCGTCCGCACCCTCGGCCTGCTGCTGCTCACCTGCGCTTTCATCCTCGTCTTCGTCGCGTTCATGGAGATGGTGATCTACCTGGGCAAGCGCCGCGTCGACGTGAAAGCCACTGTTTCCATGTTCGCGCTGACCCTCGTCCCGATCGCCCTGGTCTACAACGCAGCGCACAACTACAGCTACGTTCTGGTCCAGTCGCAGGCGTTGATCCCGCTGCTCAACGATCCGCTCGCGAAGGGCTGGCATCTGTGGCCGGCCGTGGCGAACCTCAAGCCCAGCTTCGCGCTGGCGCAGGCCTCGACCGTCTGGTACGCGCAGATCATCCTGATCGTTCTGGGCCACGTGGTGGCCGTCTACCTCTCGCACCTGCGAGCCGGTGAGCGTTTCCGAACCGCCCAGCGCGCGCTGCTCAGCCAGTACCCCATGCTGCTGCTGATGGTGATGTACACGATGACGAGCCTCTGGATCCTCGCCCAACCGATCACCAGCGGAGCGTGATGAGCAGGCAGCCCATGTCGAAGCACTCAAGGCCGATGCGCAAGCCGGTCTCTCGCACCCCTGCATGGGTCCCGCCGGTCGCGGTGGTGGCCGCGATCGCGCTCGTAGTGGCCGGGTTCCTGCTCGTCCGGTGGTACACGACGCCGCAGGCGGCGCCGCCTCTGACACCCAATGCAGCGCAGCTGGTCGTCAATTCGCTCGCCGGCCTGCCGGCGGCGGAGCTCGACTCGATCGGACAGGGCTCCGCGAGCAACCTGATCAAGCCTGTGTCTGGAACGCCGCTCACCGGGCCGTCGGGGAAGCCGCTGGTGTTCTATTTCGGTGCCGAGTACTGCCCTTACTGCGGGGCCGAGCGGTGGCCGATCATCGTGGCCTTGTCGCGATTCGGGACGTTTTCGGGCCTCGCGACCACCAGCTCGTCTTCGACCGACATCTATCCGAACACGCCGACGTTCACCTTCCACGGGTCCACGTTCACGAGCCGGTACATCGACTTTCAAGCCGTCGAGACGACCGACCGAAACCAGAATCTGCTGGAGACGCCGACCGCTGCCCAGCAGGCGCTCGTGAACCAGTACGACACGAGCGGGTCGATTCCCTTCGTAGACCTGGGAAACCGCTTCGCCTTCGCCGGTGCGATGTACCTGCCCGACGTGCTCGCGGGGATGAGCTGGGAAGCCGTCGCAGGCTCGCTCAGCCAGCCCGACACGACCCAGGCCAAAGCAGTGATCGGGTCGGCCAACCTGATCACCGCCGCGGTCTGCCGCATGACCTCCGACCAGCCGTCGAGCGTGTGCACGTCTGCGTCCATCCAGGCCATCGAAAAGAAGTTGGGCTAAGGGCCGCCGTGAGGCTGCAGCTGGTCGCCCTTTTGGCAGCCGTGGCCGGTGTGGGCGTGTCGATCTACCTCACCGCCGTCCATATCGCGGGCATCCCGCCGGCCTGCCCGGCCAACGCGGCGATCAACTGCGAGCAGGTGCTCTCGAGCGCGTACGGGGTGGTCGCCGGCTCGGCCGTACCGACGTCCGCGGCGGGGATCCTGTGGTTCGCGGTGAGCGCGGTCCTGGCCGCCATCGTACGGCTCAGTCATTCGGCGCCGGTCTGGTCGAGGCTGCAGCTGGCCTGGTCGGCCATAGGCCTCGTCACCGTGCTCTTCCTCGTGTACCTGGAGATCGTGAGGCTGGGGGTCGTTTGCGTCTGGTGCTCGGTCGCGCACGCGCTGGTCCTTCTCATCTTCCTGATTGCCCTGCCAAGGCAACTGGAAGGTAGGGTGGACGCGTGATCGGGTGGCCGTTCGATCCGACCGTGTACGCCGGGCTGCTGGCCCTCTGCATCGGATATGCCTGGCTCGCGCGGGCTGCCGGCGATACGCGGCGCCACCACTGGTTCTACTTCGCGCTCGGCGTGCTCATCCTTTGGATCGCTCTCGAGTCCCCGGTGGACACCATCAGCGATCAGTACCTTGACAGCGTTCACATGCTGCAGCACGTCCTGCTCGGATTCGTCGCGCCCCCGCTGATGCTGCTCGGCCTGTCATCGAGAATGGTCGGAAGCCTCGTCAGGGTGCCGGGAGTTCGCTCGGTCACCGAACCGATCCCAGCGCAGCTCATCGCCGGCGTCGTCATGGTCGGCTGGCACATACCGGCTCTCTACGACGCGACTCTCTACAACGAAGGGCTGCACGTATTCGAGCACCTGACGTTCATCGCCGGCGGCATCGTCCTCTACTGGCCGCTGCTCGACGCGACTTCTGCTTACGCCCACTGGCAGATGTCGCCAGGCGTGGGCCTGGTGTACATGCTCGTCGCCACCCTGCCGCAGGACGGCGTGGCCCTGGCGCTGATCTTCTCGCGCGTCCCGTTCTATGAGTACTACACGCACGTTCCGCGGTTGATACCGGGGTTCACTCCGCTCATCGATCAGACCATCGCGGGGGCTGTGCTGATGATCCTGGGCAAGGCGACGCTGGCGCTGGCGGCCCTGGTGGTCTTCTTCCGCTGGTTCGGCGCCGAGCAACGGGCCGACCAGGCCCACGCGGTCACGAGCGGGCCGTGACCGCTGCCGCCGCTAGCTGAGGCAGGCCCGGCCGGAGCAGTCTCCGGCCAGCCACCGATCCAGCTCAGGGGTCAGCGTCTGGCTCTGCGCCCCCTTGGCCAGCACCAGCGTCAGGCCCTTGGCGCAGGCGACCCCGTAACCGCCGGCCAGCGAGGTCCGCGCTATGTCGCGCAATTGACCCTCCTCGCCAGGGAAGAAACTGCCATAGGTGGATGGGTCGATCGCGATGTAGTCGGCGTTGTGGCGCTGGGTGATCACGTAGATCTCGAAACGATGGGAGAGATGAGGTACGAGCGTGTTCGACGCGTCCACGCTGGCGTTGCCTGGAATTGTCGCCAGGCACGACTCGATCTGGGCGGCGCGGCTGTCCGAGATGTACGTGCTGAGCTCGGCGAACGGCCTGATCGGTCCGAAGGTGAAGACCGTGCCGGCGACCAGCGCGCCGACCGCCAGGACGATGGGCGCGAGCGACGCGGGCCGTCCCCGCAGCCAGGACTTGATCCGAACCGTCGCATCGATCGCCGCGAACGCGAGGATGGGAGCCGGGAGCATCGAATACTGGTACTGGAACGACCAGAAGTTGGGCGAGGACGACCAGAAACGTTCGAGGAACGTCGGCAGGGCGATGATGGTGATTGGAGAAAGCAGAGGCAGGAATCCCCAGCCCAGGAAGGACCCGATCCACACCAACGTCTTGTGCACCGGGGTGAACAGCAGCTGGAGGCTCGACAGCGGGTGCAGCACCACGTGCTCGAGCGAGCTGACCGGGCCGGTGCCCAGGGCGTCGTAGGTCCAGTGGCGGTAAGGCCCGCCCGCAAGCGCGGGCATGACGACGCCGATGAGCAGCGCGAACCAAATCGCGTTCAGTCCCACCAGGACGCCGGCGAGAACGACGCGGCGCTGCACGATCGCGATGTAGAACCCCAGCGCGATGAGGGTGAGGGAGACGTCCTCTCGAGTGAGCATCGCCACGCCGACGGCCGCCCACAGGAGCCGGTTGCGTCGCGTCATCGTCGCGTAAAGCGCCGTCGACAGGGCGGGGACCGCGAACACGACGTGGTGGAAGTCGTACACGACACCGGCGAGGACGCCCCAGAAGACCAGGTAGCAGCCGAGAAAAGCCAGTCCCGGGATCTCGCCGAGACGCTCCTCGGCCCACAGGTAGATCGGCCAGCCGGCTGCGGCGAGCAGCACGCCCTGGGCGACGAGCAGCACGCCGGCCGAATCCCAGATCCAGTAAAAGGGCGCCAGCACCATCAGGATCGGGTGGAAGTGATCGCCGAGAAGGTTGGGGATCCCGAGCACGGTGTTGGGGATGACCTGCAGCCGGCTGTAGCCCCAGACCGTCTGGTCCTGGATCGCGAGGTCGAACGCGTTGCTCGCGAAGTGGTCGTGACGGTACAGAGACACCCACGAGTACGCGGTCGCCGCGATGACGATGAGTGCGAATGCGGCGATGCGGGCGGGCGGGAACCGTCTGCGCTGCCCGGCTTCCTTACGATGTTCGATGCTTGTCAACTTCAAACAGCCGGTTGAGCGGATTGAGCCTGGTCATGCCGGCGCACAACGAGCGTGAGAACATCGTCTGGCTTCTGCCTCACATCAAAGAGGTGCTCCCGCGCATCGCTTCGCGTTTCAACGTGGTCATCGTCGACGACGGGTCGACGGACGGGACGGGAGAGCTCGCCCGCTCGCTGGCCGGCGAGCTCGGCATGGAGCTGCTCGTGATCCGTCACGAAAGCATGCAGGGCTATGGGGCCGCCGTCGGCGACGGACTTCGCGCCACAGACCTCGAGTACAGCGCTTTCACAGACGCCGACGGCCAGCTCGATGTCGCCGACCTCGAGCTCCTGGTCCCGCACCTGAAAGACGCGGAGCTGGTCGCGGGCTGGCGTTTGACCCGCGAAGACCCCGCTTTTCGGTCGCTGATCAGCGGGGTGTTCAACCGCCTCGTCCTGATGACGTTTCGCATTCCCGTGAAGGATGTCAACTGCGCCCTCAAAGTTGTTCGGACCGACATGCTGCGGCGCTTCACGCTGCACTCGCGGAGCGCGCTGATCAACGCCGAGCTGTACTGGAAGGTGCGCGGCCACGGTGGCCGGTTCGTCCAGGTCGGGGTTCCCCACCATCCGCGAAAAATGGGTCGCCGATCCGGTGGACGTCTGATCCCGATTCTTCGCGCGACGAAGGAGCTGGTGCAGATCCGCTTTCGCGGTTCAGACGCTTGAGGTCGTGGACGGCCTGACGCTCGCCTTCCGGCGCCGCTTCGTGAGCGTCCCGAAATTGCCGCGGCCTCCGAGTCGCCAGTCGACGCGAGGGTCGAAGAGCTCGGGCTTGATGCGCTTCTTGTAGCGCTCGACCATGCCGATGACTCGATCGATCAGCGAGTCCTCGAGGCGGTGAGGAATGAGGCCGAGGTCCAGGAGGTGCTGGTGGCGAGCGTTGTAGTAGTGGTTCTCCAACTCGGTGCGCGGGTTGGGAAGATGCTCGATTCGCGTTTCGAGCCCATGAGCTTTCCGTGCCGCGTGAACCCTTTCCGCCAGCTCGGACACGCTGAACTGCTCGGTGAACTGGTTGAAGACCCTGAACTCGCCTTTGGCCGCCGGATTGAGCATGGCAATCTCGATGCAGCGCACGGTGTCGCGAATGTCCAGGAAGCCGCGCGTCTGCCCGCCCTTGCCGTAGACGGTCAGCGCGTGCCCGGCCGCAGCCTGAGCGCAGAACCGGTTGAGCACGGTGCCCCAGATGTCGTCGTAGTCGAAGCGGGTGCGAAGCTCCGGGTGCAGGTCGGTCTCCGGCGTGCCCGATCCGTAGACGACGCCCTGGTTGAGGTCGGTTGCGGTCAGGCCCCACGTACGGCAGGTGAACATAATGTTGTGGCTGTCGTGGACCTTCGACAGGTGGTAGAAGGAGCCCGGCTGCTTGGGATAAGGCAAACGGTCCTTGCGGCCGTTGTGCTCGATCTCGATGAACCCTTCTTCGATGTCGATGTTCGGCGTGCCGTACTCGCCCATTGTGCCGAGCTTGACGAGGTGGCACTCCGGCGCTGATTCGCGCAGCGCGAAGAGGAGATTGAGGGTGCCCACCACGTTGTTCATTTGCGTCTCCACTGCGGTGTGGGCGCTGATCATCGAGTAAGGCGCTGAGCGCTGCTCGGCGAAATGGACGACGGCGTCAGGCCGGTGCTCGGCGATGATCGAGGTGACGTCAGGCAGCTCGCAGAGGTCGAGGTGCTGCCACAGGATCTCGCGTCCGGTCACCGACTTCCAGCGTTCGACGCGACGACTCATGCTCGCGATGGGGACCAGCGACTCGGTGCCGCAAACCCGGTCCCATCGCCGCCGGATCAGGTTGTCAGCGGCGATGACCTCGTGGCCGCGGGCCGAGAGATGCATCGCCGTCGGCCAGCCCAGGTATCCATCGGCGCCGAAAACGATGACCCTCACTCTGGTTCCATCCTAATCAATGAGCGACTCCCGATGCCGGGCGGCGAACCACGACCACGTGAGCGCGAGGCCCTGGCCGACCTGGACGCGCGGCGCCCATGCAAACCAGGCTTGTGCTCGACTCACGTCGAGGCAGACCCGTCTGACCTCGAACTCTCGCGCGGGCAGGAATTCGGTTGCCTGCGACTGCGCCGATTCGGCCACGAGTCGCTCGACGATCTCGTTGATTCGCGTTTCGCGCGCCGTCCCGATGTTCACCTCGCCTGAACGTCTTCCGAACAGGGCCGCGACGTTGGCGGCGGCGATGTCACCGACATATGTGAAATCGCGTGTCTGATCGCCGTCGCCGAACACGCGTGGCGCGTCTCCACTCAAAAGACGGTTGCAAGTGATCGCCACCACGCCCGCCTCGCCCGTCCCGTCCTGTCGCGGGCCGTACACATTCCCGTACCGCAGCGCGACGGTCCTTACGCCGAAGCGGCGGCCGAAGGTCGCCAGGTAGACCTCCTCCGCCCGCTTCGCCGCCCCGTATGCCGATAGCGGCGCCGGCGCGGACGTCTCGCGTGCCGGAAGGCTCGCCGCATCGCCATAGATCGTTCCGCCGGAGGACGCGGTCACCACACTGTGGGCGCCGGCCCTCACCGCAGCGTCGAACAGCGCGACAGTGCTGGCCAGGCTTGCCTTGACATGAGCTCCCGGGTCGCGGGCGGCCTTCTGCACCCCTCCCTTGGACGCGAGGTGCAGCACGGCATCGGGCCGGAACACGTCGATCGCCGAAGCCGCTTCGGTGGAGCCGCAGTCGGCCGTCAGGGTCTCCACCCCGGAAGGCGGCTGCTCGCCGCACGCGTGGCTGTAATCGTCGATGACCAGCACCCTCGCCCCGGCCGCCACGAGCTGCTCGACCGTGTGAGATCCGATGAACCCGGCGCCACCGGTGACGACGACCCGGGTGCCGGCCTTTCGCATTTTCTTCACTCTGGGCCGGCCCCGGTGGCCGCCTCACCCGAGGCCATGACGCTGTCGTGGCTTTCGAGGGTGGCGTAGGCGATCATCCCCCCCAGAGCTTGCGGGATGGTGGCCACGGCGCGCAACAGCAGCGCGACGGTGGCCGCGATGGCAAGATTCACGCCGTATCCCGCAAGGACGCCCACCACCACCGCATCGGTGGTGCCGATTCCAAAAGGCAGCGTGGACAGGATTCCCACGGCCTGCGACGCGGCGTAAGCCGCGACCGCCTGGGTCATCGGCACGCGATGATCGAGCCCGTCCAGCAGCAGCCAGAGCTGGACCCCACTGAGGACGAAGACGGCGAGCGTCAGCCCCGACGCCTGGGCCAGGAGGGTGGGCGAGCGAAGCAGGCGCCGGAAATTGTCCACGACCTCGAGGGCCCCTTCCGCGAAGCGGCTCAAAGGACCCCGCGTCACCTTCGTGAGGACCCACCGCTCAAGGCCGGGTGGGATCTGTTCGAAAACCACGGGGGCGATCGTTGCAGCGCCGAGACCCACGCCGACTCCCAACCAGCCGATGGTGCCGTGGCGCGGCAGCGTGATGAGCAGCACTGCAACAACGAGCATCAAGCCAAGACTGAAAACGCGCTCGAACGTCACCACTGCGGCGCCGACGCGCAGGGGAACGCCGTGGTCCCTGCGCCAGATGTACGCCCGCATGTAGTCACCGCTTGCAGCCGGGGTGAGGCTGCTGGTGGTCGTGCCGATGAGCTGGGTTCGCAGCTGGCTTCCGAATGGGATTCGGTGACCGAGATGGGCGATCACCACGCCGGCGCGCAGCGCTCGGAGCCCGACCACCGGGATGTTGAGGAGGAGCGCGGCGAGGACGGAGAGAGGGTTCACGTGCTGCAGCGACGCCCAGATGCTTGCGGGATGGCTGAAGGCGATCACGACGACGCCCAGCGCGACACCCATGGCTGTGGCTGCGACCCGTCCTGAGCTCAAAAGCCGACGTGCCGGCCTGGTCGCAGGCTTAGGACCGGTCTGGGTTTTGATAGCGCGACAGCTTATCCGCTCGGCCTTGGAAACCGCTGAGAAAACTCGGAGAACGCCACCACGAAGGGCGATCGCGGCACGCGGTTCGCATAAGCTTTTCCGGAAATGGCGCCATTCGATCTGCCCAGCCGGGCCCTTTACCAGGGCCGTGACCGGGCGGCAGCGCGGTCCTTCCTACATGCCATCGGGCTGACCGCCGCCGACATCGACAAGCCCTTCGTCGGCGTGTCCAACTGCTGGTCCGAGACCATGCCCTGCAACTTCGGGCTTCGCGAGCTCGCGACACCGCTGAAGTCAGGCATCCGCGGCGCCGGCGCGAACCCGATGGAGTTCAACACCATCGCCATCTCCGACGGCATCACGATGGGCACCGAAGGCATGAAGACGTCGCTCGTGAGCCGCGAGGTCATCGCGGATTCGATCGAGCTCGTCGCGCGAGGCCACATGTTCGATGCCATGTGCTGCCTTTGCGCATGCGACAAGACGATCCCCGCCTCGGCCATTGCGCTCGCGCGCCTCGACCGCCCGGGCATGGTCTTGTACGGCGGCTCGATCATGCCGGGCACTTTCCGGGGACGCCAGGTCGCGGTCGGAGACGTTTACGAGGCGATCGGCGCCGCCGCCGCGGGGAAGATCAGCGACGCGGACCTGGCCGAGCTCGAGGCGGTGGCCTGTCCGGGGGCCGGTGCGTGCGGCGGACAGTACACGGCCAACACGATGTCGATGGTCATGGAGGTGATCGGCCTCTCGCCGGTAGGGTTCAACTCGATACCCGCGACCGACCCTGCGAAGCACCGCGCCGCCCAGGCGCTGGGGCCCGTCGCGATGAACCTTCTCGAGCAGGACCTGCGCCCCTCGAAGATCCTCACCCGGCGTGCCTTCGACAACGCGATCGCCGCGGTGGCCGCGAGCGGCGGCTCCACCAACGCGGTCCTGCACCTCCTGGCCCTGGCGCGCGAGGTCGGCGTCGAGCTGGCGATCGACGACATCGACCGCATCAGCCGGCGCACCCCGCTTCTGTGCGACCTCAAGCCGGGCGGGCGGTTTGCGGCTGTCGAGCTGCACCGAGCGGGCGGGATCGCTTTGCTGACGCAGCGATTGCTCGACGGCGGGTACGTCGACGGAGACGCCATCACGGTGACCGGCCGCTCGCTCGGCGAGGAGTGCGAGGCGGTGACCGAGACGGTGGGTCAAGAGGTCGTCGCACCCCTTTCGCACCCCCTGCGGGCCGAGGGCGGCCTGGTGATCCTGCGCGGGAACCTGGCCCCGGAAGGGGCCGTGGTCAAGATCACGCAGCACACGACGGTGTCGCATCGTGGACCGGCCCGGGTCTTCAACCGCGAGGAGGACGCGTTCGCGGCCGTCTACGCGGGTCGGATCAAGCCGGGCGACGTGGTCGTCATCCGGTATGAAGGGCCGAAGGGCGGGCCAGGCATGCGGGAGATGCTCCAGGTGACGGCGGCGATCGTCGGCGAGGGCCTGGGTGAGTCCGTCGCGATGGTCACCGACGGTCGGTTTTCGGGGGCGACAAGTGGGCTCATGGTCGGCCACGTGGCGCCCGAGGCGGCCGCGGGCGGGCCGCTTGCCGCGCTCCATGACGGCGACGTCATCGACATCGACGTGGAGACTCGCCGGCTGGCGGTGGACGGAATCGACATTGCGGCCCGCATGAAGGGTTGGTCGCCGCCGGAGCCACACTACAGGCGGGGCGTGCTCGCCCGCTACGCGATGCTCGTCGGGAGCGCCTCCGAAGGGGCGATGCTCAAGCCGTGACCGGTCTCAACCCGCTGGACTTGACCGTTATTTGACGGCGGGCAGCCAGGCAGCCCGCCTGGACTCGTAGCTCGCGATCTCTGAATCGTGCCGTTCGACCAACCCGATCTCGTCCAGCCCGCCCAGCAGGCAATCGCGCGAGAAGGGGTCGATCTCGAACCGATATGCGAACCCCTCGCCGCGGACCTGCTGCGCCTGCAGGTCGACTGTCACCTCGGCGGCCGGATCCTCTGCCGCCAGGTCGATGAGATGTCGCACCTGGCTCTCGGGCAGCGTCACCGCCAGCAAACCCGTCTTGAAGCAGTTGGCGCGGAAGATGTCGGCGAAGCTCGGGGCGATGATCGCCTTGAACCCGAAGTCGCGCAACGCCCACGGGGCGTGCTCGCGCGACGAACCGCACCCGAAGTTCCCGCCCGTCACCAGCACCGAGGCGCCGGCGTGCTCCGGATTGTCCAGCACGAAATCACCCCCGGCGCGCCAGTCGAAGAAAAGGAATGGCCCATAACCCGTGCGCTCGATGCGCTTGAGGAACTGCTTCGGGATGATCTGGTCGGTGTCGACGTCCGCCCGGTCGAGCGGCGCCATCCGGCCCGAGACTCGGGTCACCGGTTCCATGACGGCCTACAGGAGCTCCCGCACATCGACGAGGTGGCCGGTGACGGCGGCCGCGGCCGCCATGGGAGGGCTCATCAGGTGCGTGCGGCCGCCAGAACCCTGGCGCCCCTCGAAGTTCCGGTTCGAGGTCGACGCGCAGCGCTCGCCGGGCGCCAGGATGTCCGGGTTCATGCCGAGGCACATCGAGCACCCGGCGTTTCGCCACTCGAAGCCGGCAGCCTTGAACACGAGGTCGAGCCCCTCGTCCTCGGCTGCGCGCTTCACCGAGGTCGAACCCGGCACCACCATGGCCCGCACTTGCGGGTGCACGTGCTTGCCCTCGACCACCCGGGCGGCCGCGCGCAGGTCTTCCAGGCGTGCGTTGGTGCACGAGCCGATGAACACGCGGTCGATCGCGATGTCGGCCAGCGCCATGCCCGGCTTGAGGTCCATGTACTTGAGGGCGCGTTCGTCAGTGTCCGATCGAGGCGCCGGAACTCGGCCGGTGATGGCAACCACCTGGCCGGGATTGGTGCCCCACGTGACGTGCGGCTCGAGGTGCGACGCGTCGATCGAGATGTCGGCGCCGAAGGGCGCCCCTTCGTCGGTCGACAGCGACCGCCAGTAGTCGAGCGCCGCCTCCCAGGCCGCGCCGCGTGGTGCGTGGGGCCGCCCCTCCACGTATGCGAACGTCGTCTCGTCCGGTGCCACCATGCCGGCCTTCGCGCCCCATTCGATCGACATGTTGCAGACCGTCATGCGACCTTCCATGCTCAGGTTGCGGATGGCAGGGCCGCGGTACTCGACCAGATGCCCCTGGCCCTCCGAGATCCCGGTCTTGCCGATCACTCCGAGCACTATGTCCTTGGCCGTGACGCCGATAGGCAGCTCGCCCTCGACCGTCACCGATAGATCGCCCAGCCGGTTCTGGGGCAGGCACTGCGTGGCGAGCACGAGCTCGACCTCGGACGTGCCTATGCCGAAGGCCAGGGCGCCGAAAGCGCCGTGGGTCGACGTATGCGAGTCGCCGCAGACGATGAGCATCCCGGGTTGGGTCAGGCCCAGCTCCGGCCCGATCACATGGACGATCCCCTGCCGACGGCTGCCGATCTGGTGGAGCGGGATGCCCTCGCGCCGGCAGTTCTCGGCCAGCACCTCCATCTGCTTGCGGGAGAGATCGTCGGCCGCCCGCAAGCCGCCGCGCGTAGGGACGTTGTGGTCCATGGTTGCCACGGTCAGGTCGGGCCGCCGCACCCGCCGACCGGCAAGCTTGAGGCCTTCGAAAGCCTGGGGCGAGGTGACCTCGTGGACCAGGTGCAGGTCGACGAAGAGCAGGTCCGGCTCCCCCGGGGCGGTACGGACGACATGCGCGTCCCAGAGCTTCTGGGCGAGCGTTCGCGCCTTCTTTTCCATCGGGACGCCAACTTTACCCAAAGCTTGTGGCCAAGAATTTGTGGCTGGGAAACAACTCCCGAGGCGGTCCTGCTCGCTAATATGCACAAACAGATGGCACAGCCCGCCCGCGGCCTGGTAGCGCTCCTTGGCCTCCTTGGCCTCCTTGGCCTTCTTGGCATTCTCCCGACGGGGGCGCGCGCGAACTAACAGACACCACCGAGTAGATCGCAAAAGCCCCCGACCGAGAGGTAGGGGGCTTCTTCATTTTTCAAGATAGTTGAGGAGTCCTGAATTGACCGGAGCCGACATGGTGCTGGAAGCGCTGGAGCGCGAGGGAGTCGAATTCATATTCGGCTACCCCGGCGGCGCCAACCTGCCCATCTACCAGCACCTGCCCGAGCATCCGAAGCTGCGGCACATCCTGGTCCGCCACGAGCAGGGGGCGGCCCACATGGCCGACGGATACGCGCGTGCCTGCGGCAAGCCGGGCGTCGTCTTCGCCACCTCTGGCCCGGGCGCGCTGAACCTGGTCACCGGGCTCTGCACCGCTTACATGGACTCGGTGCCCATGGTCGCCATCACCGGCCAGGTCAACAGCACTCAGGTCGGGCGCGACGCGTTCCAGGAGTCCGACGTGATCGGCGCCACGAGCTCGGTGACCAAGCACAGCTACCTGGTCACGAGCATCGACCAGCTGCCGCGCGTCATCCATGAGGCGTTCCACATCGCGACCACCGGGCGGCCGGGGCCGGTCCTGATCGACATCTGCAAGGACGTGCAGCAGGCCGATGCCCAGCGCGTCACCCCCGAGCGCCTCGAGATCCCCGGTTACCGGCTGAACGGCCACGTCGACCTGGCTGACGCGGAGAAGGCGGCGAAGGCGCTCTCGGCCGCCGAGCGCCCGGTCATCCTGGCCGGTCACGGCGTGCTGCTGAGCCACGCCGAGCGAGAGCTCATGCAGCTCGCGGAGAAGGCTGGCGCCCCGGTGGGTACGACCCTTCTGGGCATCGGCGCCTTTCCGGTTCAGCACCCGCTCTCGCTGCACATGACAGGTTTCATGGGCACGGGGTGGAACATCAAGGCGGTGCAGAACGCCGACGTGCTGATGATGGTCGGCATGCGGGTCGACGACCGGGTCACCGCGCGACTCGCCGACTTCGCCCCGAAGGTCAAGACCTTCATCCACGTGGACATCGACGGGTCGGAGATGGGCAAGAACGTCCGCTCTCACATCGAGCTGGTGGCCGATGCCCGCAACGCCATCGAGGCGATGATCCCGCACGTCGGGCCGGTCGACGCCGGCCGTGGCCAGTGGCTGGCGCAGATCGATGCCTGGCGCGAGGAGCACCCGCTCCGGTTCACGCGTTCCAACGGGCACCTGCAGCCGCAGGACGTTTTGATCGACATGTACAGGCGATGCCGAAGTGAGGCGATCGTGGTCGCCGACGTCGGCCAGAACCAGATCTGGGCCGCCCTCTGGTGGAACTATGACCGTCCGGGCCTGTTCATCAACTCGGGCGGCGCCGGGACCATGGGCTTCGCCCTCCCCGCGGCCATCGGCGCCAAGTTCGGCAGGCCCGAGCTGCCCGTGTGGTGCGTCGCCGGTGAAGGCGGCTTCGTCATGACCGCGCAAGAGCTTTCGGTCGCGGCCGAGCACCAGCTCGACGTCAAGATCGTCATTCTCAACAACTCGTCGCTCGGCATGGTCCGCCAGTTCCAGGACGACTTCTACGGCGGCGTGCGATCCCAGGTCGACCTGACCCACATGCCGGACTTCGTGAAGCTCGCCGAGGCTTATGGGCTGCCTGCGGTCCGCGTCGACCGGCTCGCCGACGTGGCGCCCGCGATGGACGCCGCCGAGCGCACCAAGGGCCCGTTCCTCATCGACTTCCGTATCGACCCCGAGGCGAACGTGTACCCGATCGTCCCGCTGGGCAAGGGCTTGAACGACTTCTGGGAGGCACCCGACAAATGACCACGATCGCCAGCCAGCAACAGGCACCGGCGGCAGCCCACGCCGAATCGAGGATCCGGGTGCTTTCCGTCCTAGTCGAGGACGGCTCCAACACCCTGAGCAAGGTTTCGGGGCTCATCCGGCGCCGCGGCTTTCACGTGCGCTCCATCTCGGTGGGTCCGAGCAAGCAAGCGGGCCGCTCGGTGATGACCCTGACGATCGACGCCGGCCACGCCGAGGTGGACCAGGTGCGAAAGCAGCTCGACCGCCTCGTCGAGGTGCTCGAGGTCCACGACCTCACCGGCCACGAGGTGCACAGCCGTGAGCTCGTGGTGGCCAGGGTCTCCGCCGGGGAGGTCGACGGTCTGTTGCAGCGTGGCGCGCGTGTCCTGGACAGCGGCCCGGACGGAACGACGGTCGAGTTCGCGGGAGAAGGCAAGGACGTCGGGGACTTCGTCAACGAGTTGACCCGGCATGGAATCGTCGACGTGGTCCGCTCAGGTCCCGTCGTCTTGAGGAGGACCGCATGAAGATCCATTACGACCGCGACTGCCCACCCAGCCTGGGCGAGCCCGTGGCGGTGATCGGTTACGGCAGCCAGGGCCGCGCTCACGCGTTGAACCTGCGCGACAGCGGCGAGGACGTCCGCGTCGGGCTCTATCCCGGCAGCAAGTCCATCGCACGCGTGGAAGAGGACGGCCTGCGGGCGGTGCCGGTGCCGGAAGCGGTATCGGAGGCGACCGTCGTGATGGTGCTGACGCCCGACGCCGGACAGGGCAAGCTCTTTCGAGAGTCGATCGAGAAGAACCTGCAGCCGGGCACTCTGCTCCTGTTCGCCCACGGCTTCTCGATCCACTTCGCGCAGATCAAACCTGAACAGGACATCGACGTCGCGATGATCGCGCCCAAGGGCCCCGGTCACCTCGTGCGCAGCACCTACGTCCAGGGCCAGGGCGTCCCGGCGCTGATCGCGGTGCACCAGGACTCGACCGGCCGCGCGTGGCAGCGCACGCTCGCCTATGCGCGATCGTTGGGCGCCGGCCGTGCCGGGATCCTCGAGACCTCGTTCAAGGAAGAGACGGAGACAGACCTGTTCGGCGAGCAGGCTGTGCTTTGCGGCGGCGTCAGCTCGCTGGTGAAGACCGGTTTCGAGACGCTGGTCGAGGCCGGCTACCAGCCCGAGGTCGCGTACTTCGAGGTCCTACACGAGCTCAAGCTCATCGTCGACCTGATGTACCGCGGCGGGCTTGGGTTCATGCGCTACTCGGTCTCCGACACTGCGGAGTACGGGGATTACGTTTCGGGCCCTCGAGTGATCGACTCGCACGTGCGCGAGCAGATGCGACAGGTGCTGCACGAGATCCAGGACGGCACCTTCGCGGAGCGCTGGCTGGACGAGAACTCGAACGGGAGGGAAGGATTCATGACCATGCGCCGCAAGGACGCCGAGCACCCCGTCGAGAAGGTCGGGCGCGAGCTTCGCTCGATGATGACCTGGTTGGAGCCTGTAGAGAAATGAGCGAGTCGAACCCGGACCGAGTATTCATCTTCGACACCACTCTGCGCGATGGCGAGCAGTCGCCCGGCTTTCACCTTGACGCCAACTCCAAGCTCCGTATCGCGCGGCAGTTGGAGAAGCTCGGGGTGGACGTCATCGAGGCCGGGTTCCCGATCTCATCGCCTGGTGACTTCGAAGCCTGCCGCCGCATCGCCAGAGAGATCCGGGGCGCGAGCGTGACCGCGCTGGCCCGCGCGGTGCGCGAGGACATCGACGCCGTATGGGGAGCGATCAAAGAGGCGGAGAAGCCCCAGATCCATATCGTGCTGTCGGTCTCAGACGTTCACATCGACCGCAAGCTGGGCATGACCAGGGAGCAGGTCCTGAAGAAGGGCGCCGAGATGGTCGCGTACGCGCGCTCGCTGTGCGACGACGTCCAGTACTCGCCTGAGGACGCGGGACGCGCCGACATCGACTACCTGGTCGAGACCGTCGAGACGATGATCGCCGCGGGAGCCAACGTCATCAACATCCCGGACACGACCGGTTACTGCCTGCCGTGGGAGTTCGGCGAGATCGTCCGGCGCGCCATCACCGAGGCGCGTGGCAGCGAGAAGGCCCTGTTCTCGGTGCACTGTCACAACGACCTGGGGCTGGCTGTGGCCAACACGCTCGCGGCGCTGTCGGCGGGCGCGCGTCGGGTCGAATGCACGATCAACGGGATCGGCGAACGAGCCGGCAACACCTCGCTCGAAGAGGTGGTGATGCTGCTCCGAGTGCGGCAGGCCAAGCTTGGCCTGGAGTGCGGCGTCGAGACGCAGGAGATCACCCGCACTTCGCGGCTGGTCGCCGAGCTGACCGGCACGCCGGTTCAGCCGAACAAGGCGGTCGTCGGCGCGAACGCCTTCGCGCATGCGTCGGGCATTCACCAGGACGGCGTGCTGAAGGACCGGCTGAACTACGAGATCATGAAGCCGGAGGATGTCGGCCTGTCCGACTCGCGCATCGTGCTCACCGCGCGTTCGGGCCGGCACGCGTTCCACCACCGCCTCGACCGGCTCGGCATCACCCTCCCCGAAGGCAAGGTAGAGGCCGCGTGGCAGCGTTTCCTCGCGGTCGCGGACACCAAGAAAGAGGTGACGGACGAAGACCTGCGCAAGATCGTTGCGGCCGCGGAATCAAGCGGCAACGGCCACGAGGGCAACGGGCATCCGCCCGTGACCGACCAGCTGCACGACCACAACCACGTCGCCGACACGCTGCGCCACCTCATTTTCGGCTGACGTCGGATGAAGACACAAGGGTCCCCACGAAATCACGGCGAAGCCTCGGATTTCGTGGGGCCAAAGGTCGCCTACCAGGGGGAGCCCGGTGCCTACTCGGACGAAGCGGTCGCTGCCCTGTTCGAAGGGGCTCAGGCGGTCGGCTTCGCGACGTTCCGGCTGACCTTTGAGGCGCTCACCGTCGGGGCCGCCGATGCGGCCGTGCTTCCCGTCGAGAACACGACGGCCGGCGTGGTGCAGGAGGTCTCCGATCTCTTCTGGGAGACGCCCGGCCTGCGCATCGTGCGCGAGCACGTGCAGCCCGTTCGCCACTGCCTTCTCGGCTGGCCGGGCCCGGTCGAGCGCGCACTGTCCCATCCGCAGGCCCTGGCGCAGTGCGACCGCTACCTGCACTCGCGACAGATCCGCTCTGTCGCGTACTACGACACTGCCGGGGCGGCCCGTGCCGTCGCGGAGCGCCGCGAGCCCGGCACCGCGGCCATTGCCAGCCGGTCGGCGGCCGCGCGCTACGGGCTGTACGTGCTGGCCGAAGGGATCCAGGACGACTCCGGGAACCGGACACGCTTCATCGTGGTCGAGCGTGGAGAGGCGTCACGCCCCGCCGCCGCGACCGGCCCGGCCAAGTGCTCGCTCGCCTTCGTGGCGGCCCACCGTCCGGGCAGCCTTGCCCAGGCGCTCGACTGCTTCGCGCGGCGAGACATCAACCTCACCCGTCTCGACAGCCGGCCGATGCAAGGCCGGCCGTTCGAGTACCGCTTCTACCTCGACTTCGCCGTCAATGGCAGCGTTGATTCGGCCGAGGCGGCGTTGAACGACCTGGAAGAGGCCAGCGCAGAGATCAGGTTGTTCGGGACGTACCCGGCGGCCCAGCCATAGGCGGGGGCAGCGCGTCCCGGCCTGTTCCCGGCACCCGGGAAGGGGAGGGGAGCGCAGGCCGCGGCGGGAAGCACGTTGACCGCGACCTGCGACGGCCAAGGTAACTTAACAGCCCCATTAAGTCCAGCATTCAGCCCTGGTTTGCATCACCGCACCGGGTTCTGACCAGGCTTGGTGGTTGTCACCTACCGGGTTCCGACAAGCTTGGTGGTTGTCGCCTACTTCAGTGGTGACTGTTTCCGCTAGAGTGTTGCCCCGTGGCTGGGGTCAGGAACGTTCCAGATGCAGAATCCGGTCACCCGCAGGCGCACCGCCGCCGCCTCCCTGGAGTCGCCCTACGCCCAGGCTCGGTCAAGCAGGCCAGGCACGAGGCCGGCCTCAGCCTGGCCCAGGTGGGCAAGGGCCGCGTCACGGCACCCGCGATCTACCTGATCGAGACGGGCCGGACCCGACCATCGCTCCCCACGCTCGAGCACATCGCCCAGCGCACGGGCAAGCCGGTCGAGTTCTTCCTCGCGGATCCCGCCGGCGGAGCTGACGAGACCCAGGCCAAGCTGGCCGAGCTGGAGGCTATGGTCGCCGAGGGCCGCTACCCCGACGCGGTCGAGCTCGGGGCATCGCTGTTGGAGCTTGGGACGTCCGCCTACAGGTTGGGGAGGATCCGGTACTTGCTGGCCATGGCCCACCTGCAGCTCGCCCAGCCCGAGCGAGGCGTCGCCCTGCTCGCGGACGCGCGGGCCCATTTCGAAGCCATCAACGACGGTGTGATGCTGGCCGAGTGCCTCGGGGCGCAAGCAACCCTGGCCTACATGACACAGCGACCCGATGCCCTTCTGCTGGCGGAAAGGGCGCTCGAGGTGTGCCGGTCGCTGAACCCGGTCCCGCTGCCGACTGAAGCGCGACTCCTCGGAATCCTCGCGACCGCCCATTTGGCAAACCAGGACTGGGACAAGGCGATCGAGATGTACGAGTCCGCCATCGAAGCCTCGGGCCCGCTGTTCGACCTCAAGCGGCTGTCGGCGACTTACAGCGGGCTGGGCCGCGCGTACCACGCCCTGGGGCAGGTCGACACCGCCGCCAGGTACGCGATGCGCTCGGTGGCCCTACTCGAGATCCTGCGTGATCGGGTCTCGCTGGCCCGCTCGGAAAACGCACTCGGACTGCTCTTGAAGGCGCGCGGCGAGGTCGCCGCCGCTCGGCAGCACCTCGAACGTTCGCACGAGCTGTCACCCGAATCGGAGCTCGGCGCAGGGCGCAGCCTGGTGCTGCTGAGCCTGTGCGAGCTGTGCCTCGACCAGGGCGAAGTGGACCAGGCGAGCGCTTACGCCCAGGAAGCGCTCAAGCTCGCGATGAGCCTTAACGAAGCCTCGTCCGTCGCGCAGGCCCACGTCTGGCTTGGCCGCATAGCCGACCGCCTGGGCGACGCGGAGGCCACGGACCGGGAGTTCGAGGTCGCCATCCTCGGCTTCGGGCAGCTGGGGGCCCAGGAGAGGCTGCTCCAGTGCCACGGGATCTATGCCGAGATCCTGGAGAGGCGCGGCGATGTCGCTGAGGCCTACGCCCAGATGAAGATGGCGCTACAGGCAAGCCGCTCCGGCGCGATCCGCGAGGGCGCCTCCGAGAGCTTAAAGCGCCAGGCCGGGAGCTCGGGCTAGCAGCGCATCGCCGGCACCGCGTACCCGCCGAAGCGGAATTCCGCGCGGTGCGTGATAACGTAGGCTTGCCGTTCCGGCGGCGACTCCAAAGGCGTAGGGGAGGTTCTCCGACCTGGCGAAAGCGCTCCGCAACACCAAGTTCTCCCTGACCGCGCAATCGATAGTCGCCGACTATCGACTGGCGTACAGCAGCCGCCGCGCCAGCATCATCGGGCGCGCCGAGGTGCTCCGCGGCAATGCCACGTTCGGCATCTTCGGCGACGGCAAAGAGGTCGCCCAGCTCGCCATGGCGAAAACCTTCCGCCCCGGCGACTGGCGTGCCGGCTACTACCGCGATCAGACCTTCATGTGGGCGACGCGCATGTCCAACGTGCGCGACTTCTTCGCCCAGCTCTACGGCAACGCAAGCCTTGACGCGGACCCCGCCTCGGGCGGCCGGCAGATGGGCAACCATTTCGCCACCCGATTCCTGGACGAGGGCGGAGCTTTCACCAGGTCCGTCGACATGCCGAACTCTAGCGCCGACGTCTCCAACATCGCAGGCTGGATGCCTCGACTGGTCGGCCTCGCCTACGCCTCCAAGCTCTATCGCGAGAACCCGCAGCTCAAGACGGCCCAGGACGGCTTCTCCGTCAAGGGCGACGAGGTCGCCTTCGGCACGATCGGGGATGCCGCCACCAGCGAGGGTCTGTTCTGGGAGTCGATCAACGCGGCGGGCGTGCTGCAGGTTCCGATGGCGATGTCGGTCTGGGACGACGGCTATGGGATCAGCGTCCCGATCACCGCCGAGACCACCAAAGCGTCCATCTCGGACGTGCTCCGCGGCTTCACGCCCGACGACCGGCCCGGGATCGACATCCACGTCGTGCGCGGCTGGGACTACCAGGCGCTCGTCGAGACCTACGCGACCGGGATCGAAAAGGTCCGGCGCGAGCAGAAGCCCGCGCTCTTCCACGTCACCGAGATGACCCAGCCGCAGGGCCATTCGACCAGCGGCAGCCACGAACGCTACAAGACGAAGGAACGCCTGCGCTTCGAGAGCGAGTACGACTGCGTGACCCGCATGCGGGACTGGATCATCGAGTCCGGCATCGCGAGCGAGTCCCAGCTCGAAGGTTGGGAGGCGGCCGACAAAGAGGCGGTCGAGGCCGCGCGCGACCTCGCGTGGGAGGCGTTTCAAAACCCGATCCGGGCCGAGCGGGATCGCGCCGTGGCGATCCTCAAAAGCGCTGACATGCCGGAGATGGCCGGCCTCAGGAGCGAGCTGGAGGACGCCGGCAAAGTGACGCGTTCGCTCGTGATGTCCACGACCGCCCGCGCGCTGCACCAGCTGCGCGGCATCGAGACGCCGGCGCGGACCGAGCTCGCGCGGTTCGTCGAGGAGTACAGGCGGCAGAACCACGAGCGCTACAACTCGCACCTCTACAGCCGCTCCGATGAATCACCGCTGAAGGTGCCGGCGGTGGCGGCTGTGTACACCGACAGGTCGCCGCTGGTCGACGGCCGCCAGGTCCTTCTCCGCAATTTCGACGCCAACTTTGCACGCGACCCACGCATCTTCGTGATCGGCGAGGACGTCGGTCGCCTGGGCGACGTGAACCTGGTCTTCGAAGGACTTCAGGCCAGGTATGGCGACCTCCGCCTGACCGACACGGGCATACGCGAGGCGACCATCCTCGGACAGGCGATCGGCGCCGCGATGCGCGGGCTTCGTCCCATTTGCGACATCCAGTACCTCGACTACTTTCTGTACGCGCTGCAGACGGCGTCCGACGACCTCGCGACGCTGCACTGGCGCTCGGTCGGCGGGCAGAAGGCGCCCGTCGTGATCAGGACCAAGGGCCACCGTCTGGTCGGCATCTGGCACTCGGGCTCTCCGATGTCGGTCCTGCTCAATGCGCTGCAGGGCATCTACATCGCGGTGCCTCGCAACATGACCCAGGCCGCCGGCTTCTACAACACGCTGTTCCGTGGCGACAACCCGGGCATGGTGATCGAGGTGCTCAACGGCTACCGGCTCAAAGAGCGTGTGCCGGACAACATCGGCGAGTTCACCGTCCCGCTCGGCGTCCCGGAGGTCCTCCGCGAGGGGACCGATGCGACGGTAGTGACGTATGGCGCCTGCTGCGCCGTCGCGCTTGACGCGGCGAAAGCGCTCGAGAGCCTTGGCGTGTCATGCGAGGTCATCGACGTGCAGACTTTGAACCCGTTCGACCTCGGCCACTCGATCGTGCGGTCGGTCGAGAAGACGCACGCGCTGGTGTGCCTCGACGAAGACGTGCCGGGCGGGGCGTCGGCCTTCATGCTGCAGCAGATCCTCGAGGCGCAGAAAGGGTGGTGGCACCTCGACGCTGCGCCGCGTACCCTGCCGGCCTCGCCCAACCGCCCGGCGTACGGCCCGGACGGAGACTACTTCACCAAGCCCAACCGGGAGAGCGTGGTCGAGGCTGTGTACCAGATCGTGCGGGAGCGCCAGCCCTGGAGGTTCCCGGCGCTGGACTCCTGACTCGCTCGAGGCCTAAGCTGGCCCGGCCGGCAGGTAGTACATCACCGCCAGGGCGGGGGCGCGGCTCAACATGGAAATGCCTTCGAGCGCATAGCCCAGCCACCCCCCGGCAGCGGCCGCCGCCAGGGGTGGGATGGCCCGCTTCGGAGGCCGCGCCTCGCGGACGGTAGCCGAATCGGGGAGCCCGGCCAGGGAACGGGCCCTGCGAACGCCGGCGTCCAGGCCGCCCATCTCGTCGACCAGCTTGCGCTCGAAGGCCTGCCGTCCAGTCCAGACCCGGCCCGCCGCGATGTGCTGCACCTCGTCGGTGGTCATCTTCCGAGCCCTGGACACCACGTCCACGAACAGGCCGTAGATGCGCTCGACCTCGCGCCTCACCATCGCCCGCTGCTCATCGGAGTACGGGCGCTCGTCGGTCTCGAGCGTGACGTGGTCGCCGAACGCGATGGTCTCTCGGTTGAGCAGCAGCTTGGCCCACATTGCCCCCGTCACGAGCTTGCCGGTCAGCACCCCGATCGACCCGGTCAGCGTGCCCGGCCGCGAGACGATCCACGAGCCGGGCGTGGCGACCCAGTAGCCGCCTGAGCCGGCGACCGGTCCCATGACTACCACGAGCGGCTTGCGTGCCGCCACCTGGGCGAGCGCCTGGCGCATCGCCTCGGACGCCGTGGCCGAGCCTCCGCGCGAGTTCACGTAGAGCACCGCCGCTGCAGCGCGCTTGTCCGCAGCCACCTGGCGCGCAACCTGTACCACGGTGAGATCGCCTGCGCGCTCGTCGCCCAGCAACGGTATCTCCACGGGCGGCTGGATGGGCGTGCGGCTCGAGCGGCCGTCGACGATCGTGCCTTCGATGCGGATCAGCGCCACGTACCTGCCCCGGCCCAGCATCGGCGCCGGCGCGCGCATCGCGCGGCGTGCTCTCTCCCAGGTCCCGATGGCCACCGGCTTGGCGCCACCCCGGCCGAGGTGGGCGGCGATCTCCTCCTCGGGGACGATGCCGTCCACGACGTGCTGTGCCGAAGCCGCCTCATCGCCGTACGGAGACCCGTCGATGATCCCCCTGGCACCCTTCTCGTCGACCTGCCGGCTCTCGGCGATCGCCGCCACCAGCTCGCCGTAATGGGAGTCGAGCAGCCAGGTCACCTGGTCGCGGTACGCCTCGGACATGGTCGACCGTGTCAGCGTGTCGGCCGCCGTCTTGTATGGAGAGATCGCCACGAAGTCCGCTTTGACGCCAAGCCACGCCAGCCCGTCGGCGAGGAACATCGCGGTGGTCGCGATTCCGAGCGGCTGGATGGCGCCGACCGGCATGAGCAGGATCTCGTCGCAGGCGCATGCGAGGTAGTAGGTGCCGGTGGTGTAGTAGGGCGCCCACGCGACCACGCGCTTGCCCGACTTGCGCAGCGTGGCCACCAGCTCTCGCAGGTCTTGCAGTGAGGCCATCGGCATCCCGACGGGTCGAAGGTGCAACACGACTCCTTTGATGCGAGAGTCGCGCCCGATCGCCTCGAACCGCTCGCCGAGCTCTTTGATGCTCAGACGTGGCCGCGAGGTGAAACGCTGCCACAACGGGCGCGGGGGATCGGGCAGAGCCGGGAGGCTCTCTTCGATCAGGAACTCGACGACGTCAGGCGGAGTGGCCAGCGAGCGCCGGACGCTCGTGAGCAACCACCACGCATAGCGGAACGGAAAAAGGAGCACTGAAACCCCGCCTCTCTTCGAGTGAGTCTACCGAGAGGGCGGGCTCAGACCACCTTCGAGATCTCGAGCTCCTGTCCCAGATCCTCGCTCAGCCGCGACGCGCCGTACTCATGACCGACATGCTGGTGATAGGGCACCCCCGTGAACAGGTGGTGAGACCGGGTCGGGATGTCGGCGCCGGGCGCCCATTCCTGCCGCTGCAGGGCCATGTAACCCTCTTCTTTGTTGTTCTTCAGTCCCTCGAGGAGCATGGATATCCCGTGGCCGGCCGCGTGCTGCAGCGCCAGCGTGATGAAGATGAAACCGACGCCCTGCTGGCCCAGCTCATCCCACGTGATCGGGTCCTTCTCGTTGAACCACTTGAAGGACGACGAGTAGTTGAATGCAAATCGCGCCTTCGGATACCGCTTGCGGATCTCGGTGAAGAACCTCTCCGACGGCCCGCGCTCGGCGGTGGGGAACTCGCACCATAGAAGGTCGGGCACACCGCTGTCCATGTAGCGCAGCCCGCGATCGATGGCCAGCTCGATCCCGCGTTTCGACTCGGGCGCCTCGGTCGCCGACACGCCGTCGGTGCGCGCGATGATGAGAAAGTCCTTGTGCCCAAGGTCGTCCGCCGCGTTGCGCATCATCTTCAACTTGCCCACGTACTCGTCGGCCGAGATGAGCGCTTTGCCGGCAATGTGCCCGCAGCGCTTGGGCATGACCTGGTCCTCCAGGTGGGCTGCGGCGACTCCGGCGCGAACATAAAGGTCGACCGTCCGCTGGACGTTGAAAAGGTTTCCGTAGCCGGCGTCCATGTCGACGACCACCGGCGGCATTTCGAGGTGGACCGGCGGAGAGCCTTTCTCCGGGTCTCCCATCGCCATGGTGAGCTGGAACTTGCGCAGCGCGCTCACCGTACGGCGGGCGCCGTCCGCGATCTCGACCGAGGAGTAGAGGTCCATGTCGGTGGTGCCGAGGTGACCGACGGCGAAGGAGTAGCCGCTGAAGTAGACGGCGTCGAAGCCGTGGTACATGACCAGCTCGGCCCCCATGGGGTCGTACACGCCGGGGCCGAAGACATATGGCTTGGTGGCGAGCAGCCGCCGCAGCCGCTTGCTCGGCTCCTCGTTTCGCGACGCCGGGACTTTGAACCCCTCCGGGAGAAGGGGCGTCGAGACAAGGTCCATTCCGGGCCTCCTTAGATCAGGTTCTCGATCGGGCGACGCGCCCGAGGTGACTACTACTCGTTCTCGTGGTCGCAGTTGCAGGGTTCGGGGCACTCGCACTCATGGGCCGAGGGCTCGGTCTCCAGCTCTTGCGATCGGTCGTGACCATCCATGAGCCCAAGTTAACAAGGCGGTCGATATAAATCCAATTAATTGATTTGATACAACCCATCGGAAAAATCGATGTGAATTCGGGAACGGCCGGTGCGTTTCCGCCTGGTCAGACCCGCTTTTCCAGGAGAGTGAGGAAGGCGGCGACGATGCCTTCCGGCTTGCCGGCGTCACGCCGCCGATACGCGACGATCGTGTTGTGCATCGGCGGGGCGTCTTTCATCTTGACCACGCACAGCGTCCCTCCCGTAACCTCGCGGGCCACCGCACTCCCGGGCAGAAGCGCCACCCCCAGCCCGCGCTCGACCATCTTCTTGGCCGCTTCGATCGAGTCGAGCTCCATGAGTCCACGCGGTTTCACGCCCGCCGAGATGAACGCTCCCTGCGTGATCTCGTAATAGCTCGACGTCCGGTCGAACATGATCAGCTTCTGCGCGGCCACGTCGGACATTGGGACTTCCTCGCGTTTCGTGAACGGGTGGTCCGGGGCGCAGACCAAAACGAGCTCCTCGGTGTGGAAGGGCGTCAGCTCGATGTCGGGATGCCGGATCGCGCGGCCCAGGCCGATCTGGACCTCGTCGCGCAGGACCAGGTCGACCACGTCCTCGGAGTGCCCGGTGCGCACCGAAACCTCGACCCTGGGATGCTCCGCGACGAAGCGCTCGAGGAGCTCGGGGAGCACGTAAGTGCTCACAGCCGGCGCTGCGGCGATCATGAGGTGGCCGGCTGAAGCGGTCATCACCTGCTCCAGCGCGTCGCGGCCCTCGACCAGGGCGCGCAGGGCGCGCTCCGCGAAAGGGACCCAGGCCCTTCCCGCATCCGTGAGGCGCATACCGTGCGACGTGCGCAAGAACAGGGCCGCCCCAAGCTCCCGCTCCAACCCGTGCAGGCGCGCGGTGAGGGTGGGCTGGGTGATGAACAGGGCCTCGGCGGCCCGGCTGACGCTGCCGCGCCTGGCCACCTCCAGGAACCCCTCGACCTGCACGAGCTGGATCCCGCTTGCCTTGCCGTTACGCGATTCGTCTATGGCCACGGCCGAATCGACAAATTCTATCTATACCGGCCGGTTGAGGTGCGGACGGCGAGTTCAGGGCGGTGGGCGTCGGAGCAGCACTCTCGCGGTGGCCAACGCTACCGCCCAGACCGGGGCCATCGTGATCACGAACGGCCGGATGGTGTCGCTCGCCGAGTTGGAGTTGCGGTCGAAAGCCTGAAAGACGAGCACGGTCCCGAAGAGCAGGGCGACGAGCGCCGCGGCCAGCCACACGAGCGTGCTCCATTTCATGCCGAGGCCAACGCGCGCCGGCGCGAACGGGTTACGGAATTAGTGGCGGGTGCGGACGTGTTGTCTTCGATATGGCTGCATTTTTCGGATACCACATGCCCAACTTCACGTTTCCCGGAGTCCCCGATGACCGCCTGTTCCAGCGGGTCGCGGAAAATGCGAGGGCTGCCGAGGCGGCGGGCTTCGACCTCGTCACCGTGATGGACCACTTCTATCAGATCCGAGGCGTGGGGCCCGAGACCGACCCGATGCTCGAGGCGTACCCCACCCTCGCCGCGCTGGCGACACAGACGAGCCGTGTCAAGCTCGGCACCCTGGTCACCGGCGTGGTCTATCGCAACCCGGCGGTGCTGGCCAAGACGGTCACCACGCTGGACGTCATCTCGGGCGGGCGCGCGATGATGGGCATCGGGGCGGCGTGGAACGACTCGGAGGCCGTCGGTTACGGCATCGAGTTCCCGCCCATCGGACAGCGGATGGACCGCCTCGACGAAGCCCTGACCATCATCAAGCTCATGTTCACCGAGGACCGCCCGTCATTCGAGGGCAAGCACTACCGCATCGACCGAGCCCTGAATGTGCCGCGGCCGGTCCAGCCCGGCGGTCCCAAGATCCTGGTCGGCGGCGGAGGCGAGAAGCGCACGCTGCGACTGCTCGCGCGCCACGGCGACATCGGCCACTGGTTCGGCGGCCCGCTCGAAGACCTGAAGCGAAAGAAGGGCATCTTCGAGCAGCACTGCGAGGCGGAAGGACGCGACCCGTCGACGGTGACGCTGACCATCGGGATGAACATCGTCCTGGTCGCGAACGAGAAGGACGCGGCGGCCGCGGTCGAGCGCGTCCCCGAACAGCGCCGCTCGATGGTTTCGGTTGCCACTCCTGTCAAGGCTGCCGAGACGCTGCGGCCGTACCTGGACGCGGGCTTTGGCGGCTTCACCTTGAGCAACATGACGCAGCCGAACCCGGAATCGATCGCCCTCGCGGGCGAGCTGATCAAGCTCGTCCGAGGAAGCCAGGTCGCCTAGGGAACGTCTTTGTAGACCCTCTCGCCAGCACGCACGGGGACCCGCAGGCGGTTCTCCGGCGGGGCGAGCGGGCATGCCCAGCGCGAGCTGTAGGCGCAGGACGCGTTGTAGGCGTAGTTGAAGTCGATGGTCAGCTCGAGTGATCCCGGCGTGATCTCGAGGACCAGGCCGTCGGTGTCCTTGGCGGTATCGAACAGGTAGCGGCCGCCGCCGTACGTCTCGCGCCCCGAGGTGGCGTCGCGAAACGGCACGAAGAGGCCGCCGGCGTACTGGACCAGGCTGAGGATGGTGAGGCGGCACGCTTCACCTCCGAGGTGAAACGTGAGCAGTCCCGCCCGCCGATAGCGCACCGCCCCGTCGTCGCCGCCTGTCTCGATCTCGATCTCGGTCCCGTCGCCAGGCTTGAAGCGGGCGCCGACACGGAAGGCGGGATCGTGAGCAAAGTAGTGCAAGCCCCCGAACGATGCGCGCTCGTCCGGCTCGACCGGCGACTGAGGGTGCGTCCGGAACAGGTGATCGCGCGAGGCTCGGAACCGCCCGACCGCATCCGGGCCGGTGATGCGGTAGAGATCACCCACCCGGCGCCGCCAGTCGACGAGGTCGAGGAAAGCCTGCGATTCAGCGTCCGTCAACGGGCGGCTCGCTTGGCGTCAGCTTGTAGCTCGCCTGCGGTGGGAGTCCGGCGAGGGCCTGGTGCACGTCATCGTCGGTGGCATCCGAAACGACCAGCGTGTAGTGGCGGGAACGCTGATCCTCGGTTGCGACAGGCGCCGGCACAGCGGCCGGGCCGGGCTCGGATGTCCGAAGAGGTGGGGGCGCCTCCGCCCGAGGGGCGATGGCCGGCCTGGGGGGGCGGGCGGCGGCGTCCGCCCGCAAGACGCGCCAATGGTAAACCGCGACGCCGGCCGCGACCACGATGACCGCGAGGTAGTGGCCGAAGTCGAGGTTGGATGTGTCTTTGAGAGTGGGATGAGCGCTGAACAGCTGCTGGAGCAGCGAGTTGAGCATGCCCACGCCGCCGCCCAGCACCGCCAGGACGCTGGCGAGCAGGGCGGCCCAGACGTACAGGCGGCGGCTGAGCGATTGGCGGTCGGCCGCCCACGGGGCCTGTCGCCAGTGCGCGATCCACACGCCTGCCCCGACCAGCAGCAGCGTGCCCCACAGGCTGGCCGGGTCCTTCCAGCTCGCCGCGCCGACCCCGATGATCGGCGCCTCGATCTGCTCCGCCACCACCCACAAGAGGCCGGCCGCGCCGACCGACCATGCGCCGAGCGAGACCAGAGCCGCCAGGTTGGTGTACAGCCGGCGGATGCCCGCCTGGCGGTCCGCCTCCTGGGTACCAGCGTCGCGCGCCAACCGGCGGCGGATGAGGACCCACGCGATGCCGTACACGAGCAGCGCCGATGCGGGCGCTGCCAAGGCGCCGAGGATGTCGTTGGCGTTGACCCCGCCGGGGCTGCTGACGCCCAGCACCCGCGCCAGAGCGTAGTAGAGGATCTGGCTCGCTCCGAACAACGCAGTGCCGATCGCAACCGCGACCGCGATGAAACCCTGCAGCGCTCGAAGCGTGGAGTGGCGGTCGTCGGCGAGGTGATTTCGAGCGATGGTGCGCGCATGGAAGCCCCAAAGCAACAGGCCGGCGATGAGCAGGCCGGCCGCATCCCCGATGTACACGTTGACCCCGAGCGGACTGTTCACGGCTTTGAGCCAGACGACGTCGATGAGGCTGCTCGCGCCGCTGAGCATCACGAGCATCCCGACGAGGAGGGCGATGTACATGTACCAGCGCCGCAGGGTCGCCGACGCCCCGGTCTCCCCGACCGCAGCGCGATCCTGCGCTGCGGTCCAGAAATGGAAGGCCCAGATCACCAGGAAGACGACTGCGATCCATCCGGCCTGCGAGGTCGTCAGCCAGCTCTGGTTCGCCGGACATGAGCCAAAGGCGGAAGCTCCACCTTTATTGAGCTGCGTGACGTCGGTGACGGGACAGGAATCGATGAGCGGACGGAGCAGGTCGCCCGCAGTGATCGCCAGCGCGACCAGGGCACCGATGGCCCCCCCCAAGCTTGCCCAATACACGTAGAGGCGGCGGATGGCCGACGCGCGGTCATGGGGATCGCGCATCGCGAAGCGGCGCGCGAACCAGAAGTGGATGGCCCACACCGGTCCCGCGACCAGCACCATCGCGCTGAAGCCGGCCAGCGAAGTGCGGCTGCTCTGCGCCGATGGATCGTTGAAGAGGAAGAGCAGGACGGTGGACCCGAGGAGGGCCAGCCCGAACGCGAACAGGCCCAGCGCCGCGGCGCTGACCAGGTACAGGTACAGCCGCCTCAGAATCACTGGCGAAACCGTACTACCATGCGCGGGTGATCTCTCATGAACTGCTCGAAATCCTGGCGTGCCCCAAATGCCACACCAAGGTGGAGCTCAAGGAGCCCGATCAGCTGCGCTGTCCCCAGTGCAAGGTGCTCTATCCGATCGTGGACGGCATCCCGGTGATGCTGATCGAAGAAGCCAAACCGGAGAAGGACTGAGGCAACCAACCTACCCGGCGACGCCGGGGGATGGGCCTGCGTCCGGCTCCCGTGGGGTCACGCCGCGCAGGCGTACTGGCTCGTGTCCCTCGGGGATGTGCTCGTCTGGGCGTCGCGGATGTCGGTCGCGATCTCGTCGTCCGTCAGCGCATAGGCCTGGTTCGGGTCACCCGCCGACGTTGCGAAGACGATTCCGAGCACCCGTCCCTGTAGGTCGACGAGCGGCCCGCCCGAGTTGCCGGGGTGCACGCCGGCCTGCATGACGTAGATCTGGCGGGTCACGAGGTTTTCGTTGTAGATGTCGCGGCCTTCCGCGTCGATCGTGGCGTCGACGACGGCAGGCACCACCTTCTCCGGGCCACCCCCTGGATAGCCGATGACCGCGGCCTTAGTGCCGCGCTGCGCCGGACCGAATGTGAGTCCCGGGCCTGAGGACTCCGGCACGTACAGAACGGCCACGTCCTTTTCGGGGTCGAAGAAGACCACCGCAGCCTTCATCTCCCGACCTCCGGGCGTGATGATGACGTGGTTGCTCGTCCCTGAGACAACGTGGGCGTTGGTGACGAAGTACCCGACGCCGACGGGGAATCCGCTGCCGGTGACCAGCCCGCCACACCCGAAGCTGGACACTTTGACGACGGATTCGGCGACGCGGTTGACTCCGGCCGTGCCGACGGAGGTCGGGACGGGAAGGGCTTGTAGCGTCGGCTCGAGGCCCGCAAAGGCGGACGGAAACGAGACCCCGGCCAGGATCCCTTCGACGCTGGCGAGGAACACAGGGGGCTTCATGCCCATCGAATCGATCGTCCGAAGAAGGACCGACCTCTGGATCTGCTGCGCAATCTCCTGGCTCGGCCCCCTCGAGAAGCTCAAGCCTAGGAACCAGCACATCGCCATGACCGCCACCGCCGACAGGGCCGTGCCGGCGATGGAGTCGGTCGAGGTGTGGATCCCGGCCCGCAGGATGCCGCGACGGACGGGTTCCCCTGCAGCAAAGCCGATGCTGGAACCGAGACTGCCCCCGATCACGAGCACCAGCACGGCGCCCAACGGCCTTGCGGTCGGGTTGTCGATCTGAAGGTAATTGAGCACCGGACCCGCCGCGAGTGCGCCGAGCACGACGCCGATGGTGAGCCCGACGTACTGGGCCAGCGACAGCCAGAAGCCGCGCCGGTACCCGTTGGCCAGGCCGATCACCACGGCGGCTGCGATCACGAGGTCGATCAGGTTGATCATCTACATCCTGTATCCCTGCTAACACCCTAGCGGCGGTTTATGCCTGGAGGTTGTGCGTCGGCGATAATTGAGACGTGATCTACCTCGCCGGGGAATGGGTGCCAGCGTGGCTCGCGATGAGCATCACGTTCTTGGTGGCCAGCCTCGGCGTGGTCGGTCTTGGATGGTGGGTTCTGCGCGGCGATGCGCGCAACCGTGCCGCCGAGGAAGCCGCCGACGCGGCGACTCCTGCCGAACCTAAAGAGGCTCACCACTAGTTCGCTGGGCCGGGTTCGCCGCCGCCGCGCCCGAGCTTGCGACCTTCATGGCACAGCGGCTCGAGGCCACCAGCATCGTGCTGCTCGGCACCATTCGCGCTGATGGATGGCCTCGGATCAGCCCATGCGAGGCCTACATCGTCGACGGCGACCTCATGCTCGGCATGATGTGGCGATCGAAAAAAGCGCTCGATCTCCTGCGAGACCCGCGCCTGACTGTCGCCACGCCGCAAACCGAACGTGAGCCTGTCCACGGCGATCTGAAGATGTACGGGTCAGTGGTCGATGTGCCAAATCAGGAACGCCGAGTCCAGTACGCCGACACCGTGGACGCCGCCATCACGTGGCGTCCGCCGGAGCCGTACCACCTGTTCGCATTCGACGTCGAGCGCGCCGGCTTCATCAGCTTCGGCGGAAAACGCCGATTGCTACGTTGGTCCCCGGAATCGGGCCTTGAGGTCCGGCCACACCCGGACGACGCGACCGGAGCGGGTTAGGCTCGGGCAGGCTCCGGCCTGCTGTCGACCATCTCGCCAGATTCCCGCAGGTCGTGAAGCGGCATGAAGCTCCGCACCGGCGGCACGCGCTCGAAGTTGTAGGGCGGAGGCGGCGAGGTGGTCGCCCATTCGAGCGTGTTGGCCTGCCAGGGGTCGTCGCCTGCGATCTCGCCGTGGCGCCAGCTGCGGACCACGTTGATGAGGAAGAGCAGGACTGAGAACGCGATCAAGAACGACGAGATGGTGATGATCAGGTTGGTCGTCGCCCACTCGGTGTTGGTGTAGGTCGCGATACGGCGCGGCATGCCCTCGAGCCCAAGGGTGTGCATGATCAAGAACGTGCCGTTGAAGCCTATGAACAGCGTCCAGAAGTTCCATTCGCCGAGCTTGCGGTTGAGCATGCGCCCGGTGATCTTCGGGAACCAGTAGTAGATGCCGGCGAAGATCGTGAACACGCTTCCGCCGAACAGCACGTAGTGGAGATGGGCCACGACGTAGTAGGACTGGTGGAGCTGGGTGTCGACCGGGACCGAGGCAAGGTAGACCCCGGTGATCCCGCCGATGAGGAATGTGGCGAGGAAGCCGAACGCGAACTTCATCGGGATCGTGAACTCGATCGATCCCCACCAGGCGGTCGCGATCCAGTTGAAGAACTTGATGCCGGTCGGGACGGCGATCAGCATCGTCATCAACATGAAGAAACCTTCGACGTAAGTGTTCATGCCGACCGTGAACATGTGGTGAGCCCACACGGTCATCGACAGGAACACGATGCCGAACAGCGCGGCGACCATCGACATGTAGCCGAAGATCGGCTTGCGCGCGAAGACGGGGATGATTTCGGAGATCATCCCGAACCCGGGCAGAATCATGATGTAGACCTCGGGGTGACCGAAGAACCAGAACAGGTGCTGGTAGAGCACCGGCCGACCCTGGGTGGTGAAGAACTGGGTCCCGAGCTGGCGGTCGAACTCGACCAGGATCATCGCGGCGGCCAGCGGTGCTCCGACCACGAGAAGAAGGATCGAGGTCGAGATCTGCGCCCACACGAACAGTGGGAGCCGGGTCAGCTTCATGCCCGGGGCGCGCAGCGCGATGATCGTGGTCAGGAAGTTGGTCGAGGCCATGATGCCGCTGATCGCCCAGACGATGATGCTCAACGCCCAGAAGTCGACCCCGAGGCTGTGCGACTGGTATGCCTTCTCGGTGAGCGGGGCGTAGCCGGTCCAGCCCGCGTCGAGCGCACCGCCAGTGAAGAAGCCGCTGTAGTACAGGATGATCGAGACCGGCACCAGCCAGAAGCCCAGCAGGTTCACGCGCGGGAATGCCATGTCCCTCGCGCCGATCATGACCGGGACCATGTAGTTGGCGATCCCGGTCAGGAAGATCGTGACGAAGAAGAAGATCATCGTCACTCCGTGCGCGGAGATGAGCTGGTTGTACGTCTCCGCGTTGACCACTGACAGGTTTGGCTGGGCGAGCTGCAACCGGATGATCAGGGCGAAGATGCCGCCGACCACGAAGCTCAGGATGCCCGTGACCATGTACATGATCCCGATCAACTTGTGATCGGTGGTCGTCAGCCAGAGGCTGATCGGCTTGAAGAACGTGTCGTCGTAAGCCTTGGGGCGAGGCAGGACGGTGGTGGCTGCCATCTGATTCCTATGCTAACTCGGCGATGCCGAAGGGCTGGCCGAGGGCTGCTGCGCCGCCGCCTGCTGCTGGACCCACTGGTCGAAATCGCTCTGGCTCATGGCTTGGACGATGATCTGCATGGTGCTGTGCCCGGCACCGCAAAGCTCGGCGCATTCGCCACGCCAAGTACCCGGCTGGTCGATCTTCATCCACGAGAAGTTGTCGTAGCCGGGAACGGCATCGGTCTTTCCTGTGATCGCCGGCACCCACCAGGAGTGGATCACGTCCGTGCTGTCGAACTGCAGCTTGATGAGCGTGTTGGTTGGGACCACGAACGGCGTGACGTTTCTCGCCAGGGTCCCCTCCTGGTGCACCACGATGCCGTCCATCGGATACCTGTACTCCCAGCCGAACTGGTGAGCCGAAACGACGATGGTCATGTCCGGGTTGTTGATGGGCTGGAAGTCTCGCTGGAGCTCCGCGAAGCTGAAGCCCACGATCACCAGCACGATGACGAGCGGCGCCAGCGTCCATGCGATCTCCAGCCCGTTGTGGCCGTGGATCTGCGGCGGCACATAACCAACCGGTTGCCGAGAGCGCCGGTATTTCAGCACGACCCACAAGATCGACGCCTCGACTCCCAAGAAGACGATGATCGCGACGACCGAGATCCCGATGTAGAGGTTGTAGATGTCCTGTCCGTTGGGGGAGACCGGGGTCGGGAAGATGGGGGAGAGGCCGCCAGTCCCACATGAGCTGAGAAGGAGCGCCGCGAGCACCAGGCCCGCGAAGGTGAGCGGCGCACGAACGATGACCGGGGTCCCCGCGAACTCACGGCGTAGCCTCGGAGTTCGTGGAACTTCGCGTGCAGTCACGGCGAAGAAGTATATCGGCGGCGGGAGGAGCGCCCGGCGTGGCGCCTCAGCAACCGGATAGACTCCAAAACCGAACGTGGCGGTAGCCAGCAAGCCTCGATACGTAGACGTGGCCAACACTGACCTTGCTGTCGATTGCCCGCGCTGCGGGCTGAGGACGGCCAGGTTTATCGACCACTGCCGCAACTGCGGGTACAAGCTGTGGCCCTCGAGCACCATGGCCTCGGCGGCTTTCAAAGCGTGGCGAAGCGCCGATCCCTCGCGGGCGGCTGCATCGCGATTCGACATGGAGCTCCCGGTTTTCGTCGACGACACGGTGGATTTCGCCGCCCGCGCTCACGACCTGGGCATCCATCTGTTCCCGAGCAGCAGCTCGCCTTTCATCATCTGCTTCGGCCTGCTCTTCCTCGCCCTTGGCGCGATTCCATTCCCATCCGTCGCCCGCATCGTCCTAGCGGTGATCGGCGGGGTGATCTTCCTCGTGGGCGTGGTGGGTTGGGTCCTGATCGAGGACATGCAGATGTTTCCGAGTGACGGCCCCCAGACACACGGCGAGGCTCACCACTGATGGCCGTCGCCAGCATCCACCCGGAAAAGACGCCGCAGTACCCCGCGATCAAGCCCGGGATGACCGGCATGTACATCTTCCTGGCGTCGGAGGTCATGTTCTTCGGCAGCCTGTTCGCCGTTTACTTCTACCTCTACGGCTCGCACATCGTGTGGCCGCCCCCGCCTCCGACCACGAGCGAGTTCTACGTCAACTGGTATCCGGTTCCCGTGATCAACACGATCGTGCTGTTCTCCAGCGCTTTCACGTGCCACTTCGGGGCTGATGCGCTGGCGCGCGACAACCGGCGCCGCTTCTACATCCTGTGGACCGCGACCATCCTCCTGGGCCTCGCCTTCGAGTTCGGTCAGCTTTACGAGTTCATATCCGCCTTCGGGCGCGGAATGAGCCTCACCGCCAACAGCTTCGCCAGCGCCTTTTTCATCATGACGGGCTTTCACGGTGCCCACGTGCTCGGGGGCCTCGTGCTCCTGTCGCTCATCCTTTATCGAGCCGCGAAGGGACAGTTCTCGTCCCGGCATCACGTCGG
This sequence comes from Candidatus Dormiibacterota bacterium, assembly GCA_035531515.1. GTDB lineage: Bacteria > Chloroflexota > Dormibacteria > Dormibacterales > Dormibacteraceae > DATKSS01. The sequence goes on from DATKSS010000050.1 coordinate 41,708, forward strand.
CGTGGCCGCGGTCACGTTGTACTGGCACTTCGTGGACGTGGTCTGGTTCTTCCTCTTCACGATCCTCTACGTCGGTGTGGCGCTTTTCCGATGAAAGCGCTTGCCGTCGCCGCCACGGCGGCCGCGGTGCTGGCGGCGTGCGGCGGCGGTGGCGGGACCTCAGGCCAGCCGGCCGGTTCCATCTTGGTGACCCTGACCGAGTTCAGCTTCAGCCCTTCGAGCATCAGCGCTCCCAGCGGCAAGGTCGTGTTCTACCTCGTCAACGCAGGGACGATCTCCCACGACATGATCATCAGTGACAGCTCCGACAACCGGGTGGCCGGGAGCGATCTGATCTCGGCGGGCGACAGCATCGTCTTCACGGTCGACAACATCGCTGCCGGAACCTACCCCTTCTACTGCGATCAGACCGGGCACGAGGCCTCGGGCATGAAGGGAACGCTGACCGTCACGTAGCGCAGCCGTGCGCGCCTTCTAGGTCGGGGTCGGCGACGGGCTCGGCGACGGGGTCGGGGTCGGGGTCGGCACGGGCGAGGGGCTCGGTCCCGGCGCGACGCCGATCAGCTCGACGTCGAAGACCAGGGTGGCGTTGCCGGGGATGATCACCGCGCCGGTGTTGGGGTCGGTCTGGCCCTGGGTACCGTAACCGAGCGCCGGCGGGATGATGAGCTTGCGCTTGCCTCCGATCTTCATCCCCGGGATGCCCTCGTCCCAGCCCGGGATGACCTGTCCCACGCCGAGCTGGACCGTGAAGGCGGTGCGGCCCGGCTGCCGGCTCGTGTCGAAGGGCGTGCCGCCGGTCGATAGCCAGCCGGTGTACTGCACGGTCACGTTCTCGAGCGTCTTGGCAGCGTCCCCGGTGCCGACCGTGAGGTCGATGAACTTGAGGCCGTCCGGGAGCGTGATCACGGGCAGGCCCGCGCCGGCGTTGAAGTCGTCAGCCCCCGGGGATACGACCGGCGAGGAAGAGGCCCCCGGGCTCTCGTTGGCGACCGGCCCCGTGCTTGCGTATGGATCCGAGTATCCGCACGCCGTCGCGGCGAACGCGGCGACGGTGAGTACGGTGAGGAGCGATCTCCTCACGAGGCCGCGATGTCGATCGAGCTCATGGTGTCGCCCACCTGGATCTTGTCGACGACCTCCATTCCCGAGGTGATCTGGCCGAAGTGGTTGTACACGCCGTTGCTGGCGAGAAAAGGCGCGTCACCCAGCGTGATGAAGAACTGCGAGCCGCTGACCCCGGCTGCGCTGGACGCCATGCCCACCGTGCCGCGCGGCCACTGCGAAGGGTTGGACTCGTCCGGCAGCTTGTAGGCGGGGCCGCCGGTGCCGTTGCCCAGCGGGTCGCCGCCCTGCACGACGAACCCGGGGACGACGCGGTGGAAGGTCAGGCCGTTGTAGAAGTGGTTCTGCGACAGGTACACGAAGTTGTTGACCGTCTGAGGAGCGACCTTGGGGTCGACGAACGTGATCACGAAGTCGCCCCGCGTGGTGTGCACGGTCGCGGTGTACTTCTTGGCCTGGTCGATGACGGTGGGCGGCGGCGTGGTCCTCTGTTCCATGCAGGTAACGATCTCATTGTTGCAGCCCGGGGCGAAGGAGGTCGCCGCACCGCCGGTTTGATCGGAGCCGCAGGCCGCCAGGGAAACGGCCACCGCGGCGATCGCGAGAATCCGCTTCGGGGCCGGCAAGTCAGGTGATCTGTGGGACGGCACGATGGACACGAGGCTGGATATCCTGACGGGTGTGAGCGCCGCGTCGCAACTGGCCGACGAGTATGACGCCATGATGGCCCAGGTGATCGAGGTGGCCGAATCGTGCTCCGACGAGCGAACGTGCCATGCCCCACCGAGGAGCGCACCGTGGGTGTGGTCTTCGACCACATCGCCGAGGGCAACCCCCAGGTGGTCGCCTGGATCCAGGAGTTCCTGGCCGGCCGTTCTGTCCCCCTGACGCCCGAGGAGCTGAACGCCCGCAACGCCGACCATGCCCGTCGGGCGGCGACCCGGCCGCGAGCCGAGACGGTCCAGGACTTGAAAGGCGGCTCGAAAAGCACATCGAAAGCCATCCGCTCCTTGACCGAACCGCAGCTTCACCAGACCCGGGAGTTCGCCTGGGCCGGCCGGCAGGAGGTGGCCTGGGTGGCCAGCGCCGCCCTGAGGCATCCCCGGGGCCACCTCAAGAGCATCCGGGAAGCGCTGGGCAGTTAGGCCCAGCGCGTCATCGCGTCGGCTCGCGGGCCCCGGTGTACAGCAGCACGGCAAGGACAAGCGCCAGGACCGCAACGACGACCAGGGCGGCAGACACGTTGGAGGTCGCCGCGGCCACCGAGCCGCCGATCAGCGGTCCGAGGAAGAAACCGAACGCGACCGAGCTCGCGTTGATCCCGAACACGGTGCTCTGAGCTTCGTGAGGCGTTTCGAGGCCGATCATGCTCGCGGTCGCGGGAATGAGCACTCCGCTGAAGAGGCCGTTGAGACCAATCGCGATGACCACGACGGTGATCCAGGGTGAAACGCCGATCAGGGCGACCGCCACCGCCACTAGCACCGCGGCCACCGCAGTCGTCTTCACATAACCCAGCCGCCTGGTCACCGCGGTGTAGAAGACCGCAGCGCCGCTGCTCGCGACGCCGGCGAGGCCGAAACCGATCCCGGTGATCGTGGTCACGCCGCTGCTCGTCATCGTGAGGAGCCGCAGCACGACCAGCTGCTGGGTTGCAGAGTTCGCGACGCTGATCAGCCCTTGCGCGCCGACCAGCACGCTGAGGGCTTTCTTCAAGTCGGGGACCTGTCCGATCATGGCCAGCGTCCCCAGCCCCGGCCCGCCCCGGCGCACGATCGGGCTCTCGCGCACGATCGCTATCACGGGGATCAGCGAAAGGAGCAGCAGCACGCCGCCGCCCAAAAAGACAAGGCGCAGCCCGAACACCGAGGCGGCCAGGCCCCCGACGACCGGACCGATGGCTCCGCCCATCGCGACGGCCGAGGTGACAACTCCGAGCGCCCAACCGACGCGATTGCGTGGCGTCTCAACCGCGACGAGGGCCGTCGCGGCGGCGACCGTGCCGCTGGTCGCCCCCTGCAGGAAACGCAGCACCAGGAGCTCCGTGGGGGTGCGGGCGAAGTAGATCAGCCCGACGGTGAGAGCGCCCCCGATCATCGAGCGCAGGAGCATCGGCTTGCGCCCATATCGGTCGCCCATCACGCCCCAGATCGGGCTTGCGATCCCCATCGAGAGGCCGGACGCGCTTGCAGCCGCCGCCGTCCAGAGGTAGAGGGCCTGGTTGTCGTGCACGCCAAGGTCCTGGTTGATGAAGATCGAGAGGAATGGAAACGCGAAGCTGAAGCCGAAGATGGCCGTGAACTCCGCGAACCACAGGGCCGCCAGGTTGCGGCGCCAGTCAACCCCTCCCGGGTTGATCGGGGGCGTCGTCGCCTGAGGGTCCGTCGACAGGGTCAGGATCCCAGCAGGTCGACGATTCGGTCGGAGGTGATCGGGATGCTGTCGATGACCGCGTCCGGCTTTCGACGGCGCAGCGCGTCCTCGACCGCGCTCGAGATGGCGGCCGGAACCGGGATCGTCCCGCTCTCGCCCGCACCCTTGAAGCCTTCGGGGTTGGCGTCGGTGGGGGTTTCGATGTGCACAAGCTCCGGGATGGCGGTGACCTCTCCCGTGGTCACGATGCTGTAGTCGAGGAAGCTGGCTGTGCGGTATCCGCCGTCCGCGTCGTAGATCGCGGCCTCGTGGAGCGCGTACCCCAGCCCGTGCGCGAAGCCGCCTTGCATCTGGCCCTCGACCAGCATGGTGTTGATGGCCTGGCCGACGTCGTGGGCGATCACGTAGCGCAGCACCTCCACCTGGCCGGTCTCCGGGTCGACAGCGACGACTGCCGCGTGGCACCCGCTCGAGAAGGCCGTCGGCCGCACCGGGTCGAAGCTCTCGAGAACCTCAAGCCCTTCTTCGGGCAGGACGTCGGTCGCGGGCACGCTCTTCGACGGCGCGCCTCGCACGCCGATGACGCCATCTTCCAGCACCAGGTCCTGCACGTCGGCCTCGAGCACCTCGCCCGCGCGCTCGAGCACCGCTTTGCGCATCGCAGTCCCGGCTCTCGCGACCGCGTTGCCCACCATCACCGCGCTCCGGCTGCCCGCCGTGAGCAGGGCGAACGGGACCTGCTTGGTGTCTCCAGCCGTCACCTTGATCTTGTCGACCGGCCAGCCCAGGCGGTCCGCGGCGACCTGGGCTGCCATCGTCTCGTGACCCTGTCCCTGCGGCGTCGACCCGACGTAAAGGTGCGCCGTGCCGTCCTTGTCGAGCCGCAGCCGGGCCGGCTCTCCCCGGCCGAACCCAGTCGATTCGACGCAGCACGCGATTCCGACTCCCACCAGCCGGCCGTCCGCCGTGTCGGCCCGGTCGACGTCGCCGAGCTGCTTCAGCGCCACGGCCAGAAGGCGCGGATAGTCGCCGCTGTCGTACACCATGCCGCTGCGGCCGGCCGGGAAGCCGGTCGTGTAGGGGATCTGCTCCGGCTGGATGAAGTTGCGGCGCCGAAGCTCGGCCGGCTCGATACCGAGCTTGCGCGCCAGCTGGTCCATGACCCGCTCCATCCCGTAGTTGCCCAGGGGCCGGCCGCCCCCGCGGATGAAGCCGCCGGGCACTGCATTCGTGTAGACGAGCTGCGCCTCCACGTCCATGGCCGGCAGCACGTATGCCGAGACCATGTGCGAGATGATGATCCCGGGCTGGCCCGTGGCCGATCCCGCGTAGGCGCCCACGTCGTGGAACAGGCGGCCCCTCAGCCCGCGCAGCTTGCCGTCGCGGTCGGACGCCAGCTCGAGCTCGATGACCGACCCATGCCCTTGTGCCGTGGTGGCCCCGTCCTCGCTCCGCGTCGCGACCCAGCGCACTGGCCGCTTGAGCCGCCAGGCGGCCAGCGCGGTCAGCACCTCTTCGGGAAACGGACTGCCCTTGGCGCCGAACCCGCCGCCCACGTCCTCGGCCAGCACGCGGACCTTCCCTTCTTCGAGTCCGAGCGCCGACGCGATCGCGGCTCGGACGCCGAACACGTTCTGCGTGGAGGTCCAGACCTTGAGGCCGTCAGTGTCTGAATCAGGCGTCGCCGTGACCGTGCGCGGCTCTATGGCCGCGCCCGCAACGCGAGCCGTGGTCAGCCTGATCTTGGCCGTCACGCTGTCCGAAGCGAACGCCACCTTGATGTCGCCGTACGTCGTCGAATACGTCTGCGCGACGTTGCTCTTCATGTCGGCGTGCACCGTGGCCGCGCCCGGTGCGGTCGCCGCCGCGACATTGCCGACGCCGAGCAGCGGATCAAGGTCCGCGATCACCTGCTCGGCGGCGTCCTGGGCCTGGTAGGCGGTCTCGGCGACCACCAGTGCGAAAGCCTCACCGATGTAGTTCACCTCGTCGCGGTTGAGGATGGGCCGGCCGCGCTGCTCGATACCCGGCGGTCCGAAGTCGCTCAGGCCTGCCGCGACCTCCGGGAGGTCGTCTGCGGTCCAGACCGCAACCACGCCGGGCATGCTCGCCGCCACGCTCCGGTCGACGGCCCTGATCCGCGCGTGTGCCAGGGTCGAGCGGCAGAAGGCGACGTGGGCCAGCCCGTCGAGCTTGATGTCACCGGCGAAGCGGCCGCGCCCGGTGATGAGTCGCTCGTCCTCGACCCGGCGCATGGGCCGGCCGATGTAAGGAGGCACGGGAACTACAATAAGTCGTTCATTCGGGCCCATTGCGCGACCCCCAAAAACAGACGGGCGGCTAGCTCAGTTGGGAGAGCGCCAGCTTGACATGCTGGAGGTCGGGGGTTCGAAACCCTCGCCGCCCACCAACCCGTTTCCTACATATCGAATCGCCTCGGCCCGTTCGCCGCGTCGGGCGTCCACGAAGTCGTGGGGCAAGAAGTTGGTAGCCCCGGCGGGATTCGAACCCGCGATCTCAGCCTTGAAAGGGCCGCGTCCTAGGCCACTAGACGACGGGGCCACGTAGCTACTCTAATTGCTGGCCTGTTGTTTCCTACGGGCCACCAGGCGAGGCCACAAGCGGGCGTAGCACAATGGTAGTGCGGCAGCCTTCCAAGCTGTTTACGTGGGTTCGATTCCCATCGCCCGCTCCACTTTGGCCTCAGGTCGTGGACAGGAAGACGTTTTTGAGCTCGGTGTAGTGGTCGAGCGCGAAAGGCCCGAGCTCGCGACCGATGCCCGATTGCTTGAACCCGCCAAATGGCGTCGTCACGCGAACCGAGTTGTTGGAGTTGATCGATATCGTCCCCGTCTCCAGCGCGCGCGCGACGCGCATCGCGCGGCCGGCATCGGAGGTCCAGATGGAGCCCGACAGCCCGTACACGGTGTCGTTGGCGATGCGGATCGCGTCTTCCTCGTCTCGGAACGGAATGACCGCGACGATCGGTCCGAAGATCTCCTCGCGGGCGGCGCGGTCCGACGGCGCGACGGGAGAGAGCACGGTCGGGGCAAACCAGTAGCCTGCGCCGCTGGGCGCGCTTCCGCGAAACGCCACATGAGCGCCGTCGTCGAGGTAGGAGGCGACCTTGGCGCGGTGGTCGGCGGAGATCAAAGGGCCCATCTCGGTCCTGTCGTCGAGCGGGTCGCCCACCCTCACGGCCTTCACCGCCGTCTCGAGCGCGCGCATGAAGTACTCGACCGCCGAGTGCTCGACGAGGATGCGGGAGCGGGCGCAGCAGTCCTGCCCTGCGTTGCCGAACACCGCCATGGGCGCAGACGCCGCGGCCTTCTCCAGGTCGGCGTCGGCGAACACGATGTTGGCCGACTTGCCGCCCAGCTCCAGCGTCACTCGCTTGATACTGGCCGCGGCCAGGGCGCCGATGCGCTGGCCGACCTCGGTCGAGCCTGTGAACGCGATCTTGGCGACGTCGGGGTGCTGCACCAATCGCTCGCCCACCGTGCGTCCCGCGCCGACCACGACGTTGAGCACGCCCTCGGGCAGGCCGGCCTCGAGCGCGATGCGGCCGAGCTCGACGGCGGTCATCGGCGTCAGCGCGGCCGGCTTGAGCACGATCGTGTTGCCTGCTGCCAGGGCCGGCCCGACCTTCCACGACGTGATTGCGATGGGGAAGTTCCAGGGCACGATCAGCCCGACCACGCCGATCGGCTCGCGGAAGGTCATGTCGACCCCTCCCGCCACCGGGATGGTGCTGCCGAGCAATCGTTCGGGCGCGCCGGCGTAGTAGTTGAAGACGTCGACCACCATGCCGACCTCGCCGCGGGCGTCGCTGATCGGCTTGCCCGCGTTGCGGGCTTCGAGCTGAGCCAGTTCCTCGTGCTTCGCCTCGACGGCCGCGGCCAGGCGGCGCAGGAGGTTGGCCCGGTCCTTCGGCGTCACGGCCTTCCAGGCCGGGTAGGCGGCCTTGGCGCGCGCCACGGCGCGGTCGGCATCCTCCACGCTCGCTTCCTCGAGCTCGGCGAGGACCTTCTCGGTGGCCGGTTCGATGACCTTCAATCTGCGGGTAACAATAATCCCGCCTCAAAACTCATACCGGATTCCAAGCCCGTTTTGAGGTAGGCCCGGAAAACTCCATCGCATGATCACCACACGTACCCTCGTTTTCGCGTCCGTCGTAGCCGCGGCCATGGTCTTCGGCGGGGTGCTCGGCGCCACCGCCATGTCGAGATCCACGCTCACGGCAGCGAACGCGGCCTACACCGCCGCGTCGCCGTCGCCCGGGTTCAAGTCAAACGAAGACCCGACCCACGAAAAGGGTGAGTCGGCGGCGCAGGAAGCTGCCGAGAACAACGGCACGTTCCACCCGTCAGGTCCAGGCGGCGCGTTCAGCGGTCACTCCAACGAGGCCGCCAGCCACGAGGCCGGCGAGAGCGCCGCTCGAGAGGCGCAGGAGAACGCAGCCGCGGCCTCGCCGTCGCCGACGAAGTAGCCACGATCCGGGTCCTCCAGGTACGGGCGCCGTCTCGGCGCTCGTACCCCGACCCGGCTTACTCCGAGGGATCTGGCAACCTGGCCGGGTCGTTGTCGGGCAAGACGTCACACGCCCAATCCGAGAGCTTCCGGTCCGGGACGGGCGGTCGCCCCGTCTTTTTGGGGACGAACCTCGATCGCTCCACCAGCTGTAGCGGTGGATGTAGCGAGGACAGTTCGGGAACACCTCTCGCACCGTCACGCGCACGATGAATTGAGCTAGCGGGTACTCCGCCATCAGCGGATCGTCCTGGTCGACGCCGGCCGAGCCGTTGACTCGCATTCGGTTGCGCCGCTCGAAATCGATGAAGAGCATCCCCACCTCTTTGGTGGCGAGGGCGTTTCCCATCGACAGGTACATGCCGTTTCCGTCGTAGTTGGGAAAGGCAAGCGTGCGCTCGTCGACCACGCGCACGAAGCCCGGGTCGCCCCCTTTGTACGAGCAGTTCGGCCTGCCTTCGGGGTCGACCGTCGCGAGGAAGAACATGTCGCGGGCCGCGATGAACCGGGCATCGTGCTCGTCGATGAAGTCGTGAACGAGGCGCTCCTCGATGCGGTCCGCGAGGCGCCGGGTGTCGAAGAGGTCCTGAAGCTCCCTCTGCGCGTCGTGAAACATCGTCGTCATGGCGGAAGGCCAAGCGCCGCGAAGGAGGCTGAGAGCAGGGGTTAATCTGACGTTCTGGGCACCAAAACGCGCGTCTTCATCGAGCAGGGGGCAAAGCGCGCCTTTGCCAGCGCGGCCGCCTGGCCGGGCTGGTGCCGCGGGGCGAAAAGCGAGGAGGCGGCTCTCGAGGCCCTCGCCGCCTACGGGCCGCGCTACGCCCGCGTCGCCAGGCTCGCCGACGTCGCCTTTCCGGCCACTGCGACCGGGTTCGAGGTGGTCGAGCGCGAGGTTGGAAACGCGACCACCGATTTCGGCGCGCCGGGGATTCCCGCGAAGGACGAGTCGCGAACGTTGACCCCGGCCGAGGCCCGGCGGATGTGCGATCTCCTGGAAGCCTCCTGGAAGTATCTCGACCAGGTGGTGGCGAAAGCGCCCGCCTCTCTTCGCAAGGGCCCGCGCGGAGGGGGTAGGGACCGCGACGCGATGTTCGACCACGTGCTCGGGGCCGAAGCGATGTACGCGAGGGCGATCGGCGTGCGGCCCAAGCAGCCGGACGGCAGGGACAGGACCGCCGTGCGGGCTTTCCGCAATGCGATCCTCGACGGGCTGGCCAACCCAGATCCGGCGGCGAAGTGGCCGGCGGCCTACGCCGCCAGGCGCACCGCATGGCACGCGCTCGACCACGCCTGGGAGATCGAAGACCGCATACCCTGATCTCCTGTATGGAGAGCCCTTCGGGAGGCCTTCTCTTGGTGATGGCGCACCCCGATGACGAGTCCATGGGGTGCGGCGGCCTCATCCTCCGCCACACCCGCGCCGGGATCCCAGTCCATCTCATCTGCGCCACGTATGGCGAGGCCGGCTGGAGCGGCAAGCCGATCGGCGCCAGGCGCGAGGACCTTGCCGAGATCCGCGCCACCGAGCTCGAGGAGGCGGCCGGCGCCCTGGGGATCGGCGGTGTCGAGCTGTGGGATTACCCCGACGGCGGGGTGCCCGCATCAAACCAGCAGGAGATCACCCAGCGCATCTGGGAGGAGATCACGAGGCGGCGCCCGCGGGCCGTGGCGGGCTGGGGGCCCGATGGCGGTTATGGGCATCCCGACCACATCGCGATGGGAGCCTGCACTGATGCGGCCGTGGCGGCGATGACCGAGGGTGAGCGTCCGGCGCTGTATCACATCGCCGTCGACGAGCAGCTGAAAGACTTCTACGTGGCTGCGTTTCGTCTCACCGGCGAGAAAGGGTTGCCCCTGGTCGCCTGGGACCACGTCGATGTCGTGATCGACCTCAGCTCCGACGAGGTGATGATGAAATTGCGCGCGATCGACTGCCACAAGAGCCAGCTTGAGGACTGGCGCATCGCGGTACGTGAGCAGCCGTTTCTCATGGAGAAGGGCTACGGCCACGAGCCATACGTCACGGTCTCGTCGCGAGCGTCTGGCCTGGCTGCCACAGGCTTGCTGGGCGAGTTCGCGTGAGCGTGGCGGGTGCGACGGCGCGCGCCATGGCGGCGAGCGTCGAACCCAGGCACAGGACAATGTCTTCGTGATGCCCGGCAACGTGTTCGAGCTTCCAGGCTGGTTTCGGATCTCGCTCACGGCGAATGACGGCTTGGTGGAACGTGCCTTGCGAGGTTTCGCGAAAGCACTGGAAGCGCTGCCGCAAAGGGCTGAGTGAACCCCGCCAACCGCTGATTCATGAGCAGGCAACACCCGATTGCCAGCCGAACGCTGAACCTACTGTCCTTGAATCGCGGCCGATCTGTTCTAACCTTTAGCGCCTGGTTCGCATGGTGCCGGGGCACTCATCAAAGTCGGGGGTGATTGAGTTTCATGGACGTTCAAGAGGCGGTGGCGGAGAGCTCCGCCGGAGCTTCGGCCGAAGAGAACGGCGAGGCGAGGCGAGACGGGCAGCGCAAGTTCACGATGGGCCCGAACGACAGCCTGGAAGGCAAGCTCACCTATGACGGTTCGGTCCACGTCGACGGACGGGCCGAAGGCGAGCTTCATGTGTCCGGCAACATCGACGTCGCTGCGGGCGCCGCGGTCAAGGCCCTGCTCGAGGGCGCGAACGTGACGCTGAAGGGGCATGTCGAGGGCGCCGTGACGGCGCGCGACAAGCTCACCCTGGGCAAGAACGCCAAGCTCAGCGGCGACATCGTAGTGCGGAGGCTCCAGATCGAGGATGGCGCCACGCTCAACGGCCACGTCCGTATGGGAGACGGTGAGCAGCAGGCGTCCGGCCACTAGGGCCTCCGCCGCGCTCCCGGTGGAGGACGGCTCCTCCGGGCAGCACAACTCGGTCGTCCTGGGGCCCAAGGACCGGCTGGTCGGCCGCCTTTACGTCGAAGGTGACGTGCGCATCGTCGGCACGGTCGATGGCGCCCTCGAGGCGACAGGGGACGTGGAGATCGACGGCGGCGGCCAGGTCAAAGGCCCGGTCACGGCCCGCCAGAAGCTCGTGGTCGGCAGCTCGGGCTCGCTGATCGGCGACGTGAGGGTCACGCGCCTAGAGGTGCGTGACGGCGCGACTTTCAGCGGCAAGGTGTCGATGGGCAAGCAGGCCGTCGAGGAGCCGGTGGCACAGGAGCCGGAGGCCGAAGAGGCCGCCGCTGCCGAGCCGGAAGCCCAGCCCGCCAAGGTCCAGCCGAAGGGAAGGCGCCGCTAGCCGCCGGCGGCGCGATTCGGTCCGGCCACCCAATCGAGGACGGTCGACAGGAAGGCCGCTTGGTCGTCGATGTGCACGTGGTGTCCCGTGCCTGGGATCGTCTCCACGGTCCAGCCCATCGAACGAAGTCGATCGGCTGCAGGCTCGGGCACATACGGGCTGCCTTCGGCCAGGACGACGAGCGACGGGCCGGCCGGAGGCTCAGCCGGCGTGAGATCGCCCTGGCGCCCGATGAACGCGCCGGCGGTCTTCTCATCCCACATCGCGAGGCCCGCCTGCCGCGATCTCAGCACCTCGGCCGGCCAGCGAGGATTGGCCCTCGCGATGTCCTCGACGGTCAAGCGCTTGCGGGCCTCGAACTCGACGATGCTCCTCGCGGCGTCGACCGGCAGTCCCCAGGCAGGATCCTCGTAGACGGCGCGCGCGGGCTTCAACCGTGGGACCGCGGCCAGCAGCAGCGCGCCGCCCATGGAGTGGCCGACCGCGAGCTCCGGCGCGGGCGGGAGGTTCTCCACGAGGTCGCCGGTCCACTCGTGGATCGAATACGTACCGCGAGGGCTCTCGCCGTGCCCGCGCAGGTCGGGGGCCAGCACGTGGTAACCCCGCATCACCAGCTCCGGCGCCAACCAGGTCCAGGTCGCCGAATATCCGCTGAGGCCGTGGATGAGCACGGCGTGGCGGTCGCCCGATCCCCATTCCCGAACGTGGAGGGGCGCCACCTCAGCGCCTGGCGGGTCGCATGGCGGGATTTTTGGCGGTGGCCTTCTTGGGAGCTTTGGCCGGCATCGCGACTGTGAGCGCGAGCGCGTGCTTGATGAGCGTGGAGGCGGGCGCAGGCCTGGCCTGCCAGTCCCCGGGCACCATCACGTAACCGCCCATCCGGTGGCCGGCCACGGGCTCGAAGTCGCGGCCGCCCTGCTGCTTGACCTTCGCGATTTCGGGCTCCGGGAGACGCACCACCAGGTCTTCACCGAAGAGCCCGCAGAACATGTTGCCGTTCACGAATGCCGACAGCTGGCCGAACATCGGCTTCAAGGTCACCCCGGGCCCGTCCGGCACCAGTTTGGCGAACGCGGCTTTCGCCTCCTCGCTCGGCCTGGGCAGCTTCATGGGTCCTCTTGCAATCGGGCTCATCACTCCACCTCCAGCACGATCCTAAGGCCGATATTGGGGCATTGACGCCTCACCTCGAATGCCCATACTGACGAGCGATACGCGGCAACGGTCACGGGAAGGGTGGGATGAGCTGGAAGGTCGACGGAACCTACTTCGAGAACTGCAACTGCGACTGGGTCTGTCCCTGCACGGTCACGAGCTTCGCCTCTCCGGCGACTGAAGACCGGTGCACGGTCATCCTCAACTACCACGTGCAGCATGGCCAGATCGACGGCGTAGACGTCAGCGGCCACAGCGTGTCGATCCTCGCCGACGCGCCGAAGAGAATGCTCGACGGCAACTGGAAGGTCGGGCTCATCATCGACGACAAGGCGTCCAAGGAGCAGGCGGACAAGCTCGCGGGCGTCTTCTCCGGCCAGATGGGCGGGCCCATGGCGAACATCGCGCCGTTGATGGTGAGGTCCTGGGCATCGAGCGGCTCCCGATCGATTACAAGGACGATGGCAACCGACACCACGTCCGTATCGGTGGCGACATCGCGATCGAGGTCGAGGACTACATGGCCCAGGGCGCGTCCGAACCGACCAAGGTGTCGGGTGTGTTCCACCCGTCCAACTCGACCTTAACCATTGCGCGGCCGACCAGCTCGCGCATCAAAGGTTTCGGAATGGACATGAAGAACGCCGACAAGAGCGCGTTCTCGGCTCCATTCCACTGGTCAAGCTGATCGGCAGGCCACTGCAGTCGATTGCGCGCGTCTCCGCACTGCCGCGGCCGGTTGCGGGCGCCATCGTCGCCGTGCTCGTGGCCTGTGCCGCCGCCGCCTGGCTCCTGACCATCAGGGAGGCGGCCTCGATGGGCATGGGCGGAGTGGCGATGATGGATGCCGGCCTGTTCCTTTTGACCTGGGTCGTGATGATGGTCGCGATGATGTTCCCCTCGGTCGTACCCGTCGTGCTGGCGCACGCCTCGGTGTCGCGCTCGCGTGGCGCCGGAAACCTGCCCACGGCCGCATTCGTGGCCGGCTACCTGGTGGCCTGGTCAGCCGCCGGCCTCGTGCCGCTGGCCGTCATCCAGGTTCTCTCGTCGTCATTCGCTGTGCCCGTCGCGGGGTGGCTGCCCAGGCTTGCAGGCGGGATGATCGTGCTCGCCGGCGTCTACCAGCTGACCCCGCTCAAGAACGTCTGCCTCAAGGCCTGCCGGTCGCCCCTCGGTTTCGTGCTGACGCACGACTTCGGGGGCGGCGCGGCGGCGGCGGCGAGGTCGGGCTTGTCGCATGGCCTGTACTGCCTGGGCTGCTGCTGGGCACTCATGGCGGTGCTGGCGGTTCTCGGCCTGATGAACGTCGCGTGGATGGCCGGCTTCGCAGTGCTGTTCTTCCTGGAGAAGAACTGGCGCTCTGGAGTCGCGCTGTCGAAAGCGGTCGGACTCGCCTGTATCGCTGGCGGTCTTTTCGCGATCGCGGTCGCTTGACCGCGTCCTGGCACGTAGCCGGGACCTACTTCGAGTCGTGCAACTGCGACGCGATCTGCCCGTGTCGGAGCACCGACGGGGCTGAAGGCGGCCGTTCCACCCACGGGGTCTGCGATTTCGCGCTCTCGTGGCGCGTCGACAAGGGCCACCACGGCGACGAGAGCCTCGACGGCATGGCGGTGGTGATGGCCGGCTCATACGAGGATGGCGAACGCTCCACTCCTTGGACGGTCGCCCTGCTGGTGGACGATCGCGCGTCGATGCGCGCTCAGTCCGCCCTCGCCGAGATCTTCCTGGGCCGTGCCGGCGGCACTCCGATGGCCAATTACTCGGGGTCGATCGGCGAGATCCGTTCTATCCGCCCGGCCAGGATCCGCCTCGACCACCGCCAGGGTCACGAGCGGATCGACGTCGAGGAGGCGATCGAGGTGGAGGCCGGTGGACCGGCGTCCGGCGATGGCTCCGTTTCCTGCGGCATCCCAGGCCACGATCACCCCGGTACCGAGGTGCATGCCAGGTTGTTGTCGGTCGGCGAAGCGGGGTTCGAGTTCCGCTACTCGGGCGTGTGCGGCTTCACCACGACGTTTGGCTACAGCTCCGACAGCTGAGGACCTCGGTACCCTAGCCACCGGGCATGCCCATCTCGACTGAAGAACGCCGGATCGTGACAGTGCTTTTCGCCGACATGGCGGGCTCCACCGCGCTTGGAGAGGACCTCGACCCGGAGGAGATGCGGCGCATCCTGGCCCGCTATTACGCGATCGCGCGCGAGAGCGTGGAGCAGCACGGGGGGACGGTCGAGAAGTTCATCGGGGACGCCGTGATGGCGGTGTTCGGTCTGCCTACCGCGCATGGCGACGATCCCGATCGGGCGGTGGCCGCCGCGCTTGCGATGCGCGAGCACATCCGCGCGGACACGCTGCTCCAGGGCCGCATCGCCGTGCGTTTCGGCATCAGCACTGGCGAGGTGGTGGCCAGCCGCGACCAGTCGGCGGGCGACTTTCTGATTACGGGCGATGCGACCAACGTCGCGGCGCGGCTGCAGCAGGCGGCCGACACATGGGCCATCCTCGCGAGCGACCGCACGGCGCGCGCGGTCGTCAACTTCGAGTTCGGGGAAGAGCTGTCGGTCACTGCGAAGGGAAAGTCCGCGCCGGTCGCGGCGCGACAGGTGCTCGGCCCGCGTAAGGCGAAGGCCCATCGTCCGGCACGGATGCCGCTGGTCGGCCGCGAGAACGACCTGGCGCAGCTGCAGCTGGTGGCCCGCCGGGCGGTCAACGAGAAGCGGCCCTCGATGGTGAGCGTGATCGCGCCTGCAGGCACCGGCAAAACGCGCCTGGTAGAGGAGTTCCTCGACTGGCTGCCGACTCTTGCGCCCAACGCGGTGATCGCAACCGCCCAATGCCTGCCTTACGGCCAGCAGCTCACGTACTGGCCGATGCGCCAGGTGTTGTTCAACCTGACCGGCCACCGCGAAGACGCGATGCCGGCCCACATGCGGGAGGACATCGCAGAGTGGCTGCGCGGCCTCGGGGTGGAAGACGCCGACCGCAACGCGAAGCTGCTCGCCGCCACCGTCGGCGAGATGGGCACCGAGGGCGTCGACAAGGACCAGCTTTTCGCTGCGTGGCGCTCAGCCCTCGAAGCCGTGTCAAGGCGCACGCCGCTCGTAATCGTGTTCGAAGACCTGCACTGGTCGAGCGACAGCCTGCTCGACCTCGCGGAGTTCGTGATGCAGCCGCGCGGCGAGGCCGCGGTGCTGATGATCGTGCTCGCCCGTCCCGAGCTGCTCGACCGCCGGCCGAACTGGGGTGGCGGCCGCCTCAACCATCTCGCCATAGCGCTCGAGCCCCTTGGAGGCGCCGCCATCGCGAACCTGGTCACGCACCTGCTCGAGACCGACGCGCCGGACGTGATCAAGCTGGTCGCGGAGCGCTCGGAGGGCAATCCTTTCTATGCCGGCGAGCTGGTGCGCTCGTACCTCGAGCAGGGCTCCCTCGCCAGTCTGCCGGACACCGTGCAGGCCACGGTGCTCGCCAGGCTCGACCTTCTGCCGCCGATGGAGCGCCGCTTGCTGCAGCTCGGCAGCGTGTTCGGCCGCTCGTTTCGGGCGTCGGGGGTGCAGGCGCTGGAGCCGGGTCTTGCCGGCCACGCGCGGCAGCTGTGCGACGAGCTCGCCGACCGCGACCTCATCCGCCAGGTGGACGGCGACCGCTACCACTTCCGCCACATCCTCATCCAGGAGGTCGCTTACGGCACCCTGACCCGCTCGGAGCGGGCGCGCCTTCATGCGGAGGCCGCGCGCTGGGTGGAGTCGATGAGCGAAGGCCGCGACCTCGTGCTGGCCGAGATCCTGGCGTTCCACTACCAGGAGGCGGCGGTCCTTCTGACTGCGCTTGACCCGACTGCGGACAGCACGACCCGAGCTCGCCACAAGGCGGCCCAGTGGCAGTTGACCGCAGCCGACGCGGCTGCCGCAGCCGGAGCCACTCCCGAGGCAGTCCGACACATCCGCTCGTCTTTCGACTTCGTGGAGGCCTCTCGCCTGCCGCGACTTCACGAGCGCATCGGTGACCTGACGGCCGGGGACACCGGCCTGGACGAATACGGGATGGCCCTGGAGGGATACGAGCAGCAGGGGGCACCCGTCGACGACCAGCTTCGAGCCCTGGCCGGCATGCTCATGGTGGCGACCCGATGGCAGGGCTCGGTCGGCGACCGGCCATCAGGGGAGTGGATGGATGCGCTACGCGCCAAGGGCCGCGGGCTCCTCGAACGAGCCGACGATCCACGATCGATCGGGCGCTTCCTCGCTGCGGACGCCTTTTACCCGTTCTGGCTCCAGGCCGACCGCACCCCGGACGAGGCTTCGCTGGCCGAGGCCCAGGCCAGCGCCGAACGCGCGATCGCGATCGCGACCCAACTGGACGATCCCGAGCTGGCCAGCGCCGGGCTCGACGCCTTGAGCGGAGTGGCCACCTCCAAGAACGACTGGGCCTGGGCCATCGAATCAGCCAGGCAGCGTCTCAAGTTCGAGGATCGGCTCGGCCTCTACGAGAGGCTCGACGCGCACTCGATGGTGGCCTGGATGTCCTATTTGATGGGAGACCTGGCCACCGCCGAGCGCGACTCAGGCGAGATGGTGGGGCGCTTGCTGCCGGGCCAGGCGCCATACCCCGCTCTGCACCTGTTTGCCTGGCGGACGCTCACCTTGATGATGCTCGGCCGCTGGGATGAGGCGACCGCCATCTTCTACCGGGCACTGGAAGCCTGGCACGATGCCGGCAGCCTCGCTGGCGGCTACGCCCTTCGCGGCTTCATGGCCGGTCTGAGCATCGGCGTCGGCCGGGGCGATGGGCGGCTCGTCGCCGCCGCGTCGGACGCGATGGAATCGATCCTCGGCCGCTTTCCTCTGGACCACCAGAACCAGGTCATGCGGTCGTACGTCAAGGGACAGGCCAGCTTCACCGAGGACGACCCCAGCGTCACGGGCAGACACCCGGCCGAGATGATCGAGCGGCGTCTTTCGCTGGCCAACGACAACCATCAACCCGTGCCCGAGGTCGTCCGGGAGGTGGTGCTCAGGCGCGCGGTCGGTGATCGCTTGCCCACCCTCGAAGGCGAGGTCAGGCGCACGATCGGCCTCGCACGCGGCGACCCCGCCGAGCTCGACCTGTCGGCTGTGATCTGGCAGAGGATCGGGGCACTGCCCAACCTGGGGCGCGCCCGGGCCGAGCGGGGCGCATTGCGTGGCGACCCTAGCGAAACCGAGGCGGGCCTGGCGATCCTGAAGAAGGTCGGCGACGTCAACTACCTGGACAGGTTCTCGGCGCGGGTCTGAGCCGCGCGGAGCGGCCGCCTGCCGAATCGACATGCCAAGCGACCGATCAGGTCCGGGGCAGCGTTGGAGGTTCGTGACATGGTGAGAGACGTGTCCTGCCGTCCGGGCGCCGGCGATCTCAGAGGGGTCGCCGGCGCCTTGGTTTGTGGGGCTGCCGGTTGAGGTCGCCGGTTTACGATGGCCGGGCCATGACTGAACTAGATCCCTTGGCTCCAGGCCCGGAAGCCCCGGTCGAGCCGGCCTTCACGCACCCGGCCTCGCCTTTCATCCGCACCGAGGCGCCCATGCCGGCCAAGCTCCCGGCACCGCCGATCCCTCCGGTCGCTTCGACGTGGATCCTCTACCGCGCGCAGATCGAGTTCGGCCTGGTCGTGCTTGCTTTTCTGATGGTCATGGTCGGGTGCGTGACCGTGGTGCAGGCCAATCCGACCGCTGCTTGGCGGTACTACGTGGCGGCGCTGCCGCTGGCACCGGCTGTTTTCCTCGCCTGGCTCCTCGTACGCCTCGTGGGGCGCCTCAGCGACCTGCAGAAGTGGATCCAGATCCAGGCGTTCGGTTTCGCCCTGGGCATGACGGCCCTGGTGACCTTCGCTTACGGGTTCCTCGAAGGCACGGGGATGCCGAACCTGAACTCGGTGTTCGTGCTGCCCCTGATGGCGATCCTGTGGGGGCTTGCCACGGCGATCCTGGCGCTGCGGTACCGCTACCGCCGGTAGGCGTCTACCGGCCGTAGACTGACGCCCGGTGTCAAGGGGGAGGCGCCTCGGACTACTGGGGCTGGTCGTCGTGGTGGCCGTGCTCGCCGGCATGATCCTGGTCGGCCGGCCGGCCGCGCCCCGGCTCGCCGCGGCAATGGACAGCCCATCCTCGCCGGCGCAACCCTCCCCGACGACGGCGCCTACGCAGGCCCCCGGGGCCGACCTCGGCAACCTCGACGACGACATCGGTTCGATCATGGTCGTCTCGACCCGCGGGACCGATATCTCGCCGGCACTCCGGGCACTCTTGACCGACGGCAAGGTTGGCGGCCTGCTCCTTTTCGGCTCGAACTTCGGAGGCAGCGCTGCCGGGCTGAAGGCCTGGAGCGATCGGCTGCAGGCCATCGCCTCGAGCGCATGCCTGGACCATCCGATCCTACTGATGACCGACGAAGAAGGAGGGCAGGTCGCCCAGGTGCGGGCGGGCTTTGCGCCACCGTCGGAGCTCGTCGCGGGCGCCGGCGGCCCGGATCACGTGCGCGCTCTCGAGCGCACGTCGGCGGTCGGTCTTCGCTCCGCCGGCCTCGGCCTGGACCTGGCGCCGGTCGCCGATGTGCGCACCAACCCGCTCGACAACGTGATCGGCGACAGGTCCTTCGGTTCGAACACGGGCTACGTTGCGCCACTGGTCACCGCGGCGGTGCAGGGTCTGCACGACGGGGGGGTGGGCGCGACGCTGAAGCACTTCCCAGGCCTGGGAGGGGCGGCGGGCGATCCGCACGTCGCCATCCCGACCGACCCCGAGTCGGAGGCACAGTGGGAGCGGGTCCAGATGCCGACGTTCCAGGCGGGCATTGCGGCGGGCGCGGACGCCGTGATGACCACGGCGGTCTACGTGCCCGGCCTGGGAGGGGGCACGATGCCGGCCATGCTCTCCGCTCCCGTGGTGTCGAAGCTGCGGACCCAGCTCGGATTCGGCGGCGTGATCATGACCGACTCTTTGAGCATGGGTGGGATCGGGGCGAGGTGGTCCCTGCCTGATGCTGCCGTCCTCGCGGTGGCCGCGGGCAACGACCTGGTGCTGCTCAGCAACGGGGACCCAGGCTACGAGGCGGACGCGATGGCCGCGGTCCGGGCGGCCGTGCTGTCGGGCCGGCTCGACCGAAGCGCCCTCCACGCATCGGCCATGCGTGTCAACGCCCTTCGAGACAAGTTCGGGCGCCGATTCGTTCCGTGCCGGACTCCGATCTCGGCCTGACGGCCGCTCTGACGGGCCAAGGTAGAATCATTTCTCTACCCGAGCGGGAGTAGCTCACTTGGTAGAGCGCGACCTTGCCAAGGTCGAGGTAGCGGGTTCGAAGCCCGTCTCCCGCTCCAGTTTCAACTCTCATCTGCTTTACGACCTGAGTCAAGAGGTGGCCGCGGCGTGACCGACATTGCGAACCAACCCCTGGGCTTTCTGCCAATGAACGTTGGCCGAGCCGCCGCGCCCTCCCCGCCCG
>DATKSS010000051.1:0-2728 GCA_035531515.1 Candidatus Dormiibacterota bacterium
GATGCGGCCCGGTCGCGCTGCTGTTCTGCAGCTGCTCCTCTGACATCCACTGCCGCACGCTGTCGATGCCATCCCTCATCGCGGCCACCAGGCGGGCGAAGAGCTCCGCGCCTGCCTGGTCCGGGTTTGACTCGTTGTGCAGCTGAGCGCAGGCCTCGTCGACCGCACCTTGAGGGAAGGAGCCGGACGCCACGACCGCCAAGCGGGCGGCGGGTAGCCACTGAAATCCTCTTCGCAAATTCACGACCGTCGGCGCGTCCGGGCCCGAGTCGCTGCGCATAATGCTGTCCGTCAGCACGACCACTCCCTCGTCGCAGGCGATGCCAATGCCCATCGTCATCCGGCGAGCGCCGTCCCGATTTTGGCGTCGAGGTAGCCGCTGAAATCCTTGTCGCCGATGCGCACGACCACGCGGATATTCCGGAGATTTTGAGCGAACGCCGCGGCGAGCTGCTGCCCGAATTGATTCGGATCACCGCCTAGCGCCGAGGACGATGCGTTGCCCGCGGAGCTGCTCGACGCAGTACCGAAAGCGCCGACTCCAGACGTGCCGCCGATCGCGCCCATGCTGGAACCGACGGAGCGCGCCATGTTCGCGTAGTGCCCGGTGATGGCCGCCACGCCCGTCTGCACGTTCTCGACCAGTGACGGCGAGTGCTTGGCCCACGGGTTGATCGCATTGAGGAAGCCGCCGGCGGTCTTGAGCGCGCCGCCCATGGCACCGAGGATTGGCCCGAAGGTGCTGGAGATCCAGCTGCCGAAAGCCTTCAGCCCTGACCAGGCGTTATTGACTGCATCGCGAAACCAACCCACGTGGTTGTAGGCGAGCACGAGCCCGACGACCAGGGCCGCGATGGCAATCACGATGAGACCGATGGGGTTCGCGTCGAGCGCAACGTTCAGCGCCCATTGGGCAGCAGTCCATCCGCCGGTGGCGGCCGCGGTGGCGATCTTCGCCACGGTGTTCGCGACGATCCCGGCCGTGTGAATCGTGGTCTGTGTGATGGCGATCCCCTGCTGAATCAGGTAGGCGCCGATCGCCACGCCGAGCACGCCACCGACCACGCCGGCGAGGATCTTGGCCACGGTCGTGTGCTTGCTGAACCAGCCGGTCAGGCGCTCCATCGTGGGTATGGCGGTGCCGCTCGCGTAACCGAAGAACTGCGTCGCCACCGGCATCAGCCCGATGCCGAGCTGAGTGGTCACGCCGCCGATCGCCGTGTCCAATTGCTTGTGCGCGAGGAACATGTTGTGCGCGGCGATCACCTGGGGCCCGCTCATCACCGCGCCCATCGCCTTGCCTTGCGTGATGTACTTCTCGATGCCCGAGCGCCCGAGGTCCAGCACGGGGATCAGGTCCGCACCGGCGCGCCCGAAGAGCTTCATCGCGAGCGCCGCCTTCTCCGCGCCGTCCGGCATCTTCGAGAAGGAATCCGCCGCCTCGAGCATCAACTCGTTGGTGTCCTTCAAATGGCCGCCAGTGCCGAGCACGTTGATCCCGAGGTCTTTCCACGGTTGCGCAGTGAGGGCGGTGATCTTGCCGGAAGCCTGCAGCTGGAGGTTCATCGTCTCCGCGTTCCTGGTCAGGAACTTGAAGCCGTTGCCGATCGTGTCAGTGCTGACGCCGAGTTGCGACGCGACCGCCGTCCACGCCGATGCGACGCCGGGCAGAATGCCGAACTTTTCTGACATGTCATAGGCGGCTTGGCCTGAGGCCTCGACACGGTTCGCGAGCTCCATGGCAATGCCGGCGAGGCCGACCATCGCTGCACCGCTCGCCACTAAGGCGACCTTACCGACGCCTGCGAGTCCATTGAACGCCGACGAGGCCTTGGACGACGCGGCGTGGGCCTCGGCCGTCGCGGCCTTCATGCTTCCAACAAAATGACTGACGTCACCGCGCAAAACTCCGACCAAGGGCGGGAGGGGGCTACCTGCGCCCATTTCTGATCGGCCTCCTCAGCCCCTCGACGATGCCCTTGAACGCGCCAGTGACGAGCGCGGGCACGATGTAGAAAACCACGCCCACGATGAGGCCCAAGTATTCGCCCGGGGTGTGGCACGTGCGCCAGGACTCACGTAGGCGCGAGGTCCAGCTGGAGGGCGGCGAGATAGGTGTCATTTGCGTTCTCCTTTTCACTTTTGTCATCGGGGCCTCGCTGCCCTTCGCCTCCAAAACTCAACGAACGCCGAACCCTGGCCACGCCGTGAGCCCCACCAGACCGCGAGACACAGCGCCATCACCAGGTCATCGTGGTTGCCGCGGGACGCTTCGTAACTGTCGTGGCCATGCGCGCTGAGGTTCACCTGAAAGGCTTGCAGCTCGGCGCGCAGGTCCTCGGCGAGCAGCAGACCTGGTGCCGTGTGCAGGCGGCGCCCCTGCAGCACCACCTCGAGTGACTGCACGAGGTCACGTTTCGGCACTCGATAGGCGTGCGGGTCCGGGTGCACCTCGTCCGCGGCCGCGGTGAAGGTCACCGCGCGCAGCGGCAGCGCGAGGCGGCGACGCAACATGTCGACCACGGGCCGGCCTACGCCCGTTGCGTCGACCACGGTCATCACCGACTGACCGAACGATGCGGCGACGACCTCGGCGACGTGGGCGACCTTTTCCACGACGTCGATGTACGACGTGCCGAGCGGGACGCGCTCGATGTGACGGACCAGGTGCTCGATCGGCGGGCGGGCGTCCTGTGGCGTGGGATCCGGCCTGCCGCTCTCGACCACG
>DATKSS010000052.1:0-82324 GCA_035531515.1 Candidatus Dormiibacterota bacterium
AGGATCGTCGATGAGATCAAGTACTACCTCCAGTCCCTTCGCGCGGACGGCCTGACCATCCTCATGGTCGAGCACGAGCTGCACCTCGTCGAGCAGCTCTGCGACTCGGTGGTCGTCATGGCCCAGGGCAAGGTCATCGGCAGCGGGACCATGGCGACGCTCAGGCGGCAGCAGGAGATTGTTGACGCTTACCTCGTCGGATAAACAAGAAGCCATGAAGGATCGACCCGCTCCCAGCCTTCGGGCCGAGGGGATCACGGCCGGCTACGGCGCCGTACCAGTGATCCGCGATGTGTCGCTCTCGGTCGGGCCCGGCGAGATCGTGGCAATCATCGGTCCGAACGGCGCCGGGAAGAGCACTTTGCTGAAAAGCCTGGTCGGCATCCTGCGAGTGACAGGCGGAAGAATCCTGCTCGGGACGGAAGACGTGACCAACCATCCACCGGAGGACCTCGCGCGCCGTGGCGTCGGCTACGTACCGCAGGTCAACGACATCTTCGAACCGCTCACGGTGCTCGAGAACCTCGAGATGGGCGGCTACCTGCTGCAGCCGAAACGGGTGCGAGCGCGGGTGGACGAGGTCGGCCAGGTCTTCCCCGCTCTGCCGCCGATGCTCAAACGCAGGGCGGACAAGCTGAGCGGGGGCGAGCGCAAGATGCTCGCCATCGCGCGCGTCCTGATGCTGGACCCCAGGGTCCTCATCCTCGACGAGCCGACGGCGAACCTGTCCCCGAAGCTGGCCGACAGCCTGCTCCGCGAGCACGTTAAAAGGCTCGCCGGCCTCGGCAAAGCGGTCTTGCTGGTGGAGCAAAGGGCGCGGGCAGCCCTGCAGATCGCCGACTGGACGAGCGTTCTGGTCTCCGGAACCACGCGGTTGGAAGGTCGCCCGGGCGATCTCCTCAAGCGCCAGGACTTTGAGGAGCTGTTTTTGGGTGCGGGGACGGCCCCAACGGCCGTGCCAGAGGACAACGAGGAGGACTCATGAAATTGTTGATGTTCCGTTCGGGCGGGAGGCGGAAGCTGGGCGCGCTGCGGCCCGGTCACGACGATGAGGTGATCGAGCTCTCGGGGGCCGCCGACATGCTGGCCCTGATCGACGCCGGGGAAGCCGGCCTCGCGAAGGTTCGCGCTGAGGTCTCGGGCGGGAAAGGCAAGACGCACCGGCTCTTGGACCTGGAGCTGCTCGCGCCGCTCGACAACCCGCGCGGCAACGTGATCGCCATGGGCCGCAACTACCAGAAGCACGCGGAGGAGACCGCCGCGATGGAGGGCAAGGCCGCCAGCCCGCCCACCATCTTCACCAAGGCGATCACGTCGCTGACCGAGCCCTTCGCCGACATCGCGATTGACCCCGCCATCAGCGACAAGATCGACTGGGAGGTCGAGCTGGCGGTCGTGATCGGCAAGCGTGGCGCCAACATCAAGCAGGCGGACGCGCGCGAACATATCTTCGGCTACACGGTGCTCAACGACGTCACGATGCGCGACATCCAGAGCGGCTGGGGCGGACAATACTTCAAGGGCAAGAGCCTCGACCGTTCGTGCCCCACCGGCCCGTGGATCGTCACGAGTGATGAGCTGACGGACCCGCAGTCCCTCCGCCTCACGCTCAAGGTCAACGGCATCGTGAAGCAGGATGGCAACACCCGCGACATGATCTACCCGGTCGACGCCACCATCGAGTGGGCCTCGAAGGGGATGACCCTTTTACCCGGGGCCGTGATCGCGACCGGGACGCCCGATGGCGTCGGCTTCGCCAGGACCCCGCCGGAGTACCTACGCCCGGGCGACGTGATGGAGTCCGAGATCGAGGGGATCGGAATGCTGCGGAACAGGTTCGTGACAACGTCTCGCGACTGACATAGAAATGAAAGAGGCTGCCGCGCCCGGCGGCGGCCCCTTTCCCGGCACGCTCAATGAGGCGCCGGACCGAATTCAGGATCGCTGCGGCATCTGCTCCGTCTGTTCCGGCGGCAGCGGGATCGCCGGTCCCTGGAGTCCGTGGACGGCAGCGCCGATCGCGGCGCCCGCCAACGGACCGACGATGTAAAGCCACAGGTGCGACCACGTGCCATGTTCCGCGACGGCCGTGGCGTCAGGCCCGACGGCGCGGTTGAAGGCAGCCCCGGATCGGACCTACGGCGAATGTGCCGGCCGCGACGGTGAAGCCGATGGCGAGCCCGTAGAAGGAGTGACGGTCATCGCTCTGTCGGGCCCCATTGGCTCGCTGGCCCCCGTCGTCATCGGGCTCGCGCTCGCCGTGCGCGTAAGGCCATCTCGAGTTAATGGTCGGTGTGCGAGGGCGTGGGGCGCCCGCGCTAGGTCGACGCGGCGAGCTGCGCGGCGGCGTCGTCGAGGGTGCTCGCCGGCTGCGCGCCCACCATGACGCGCGCGACGACGTGGCTGCGGTCGAGCCACACGTTGACGGGCAGGCCCAGGTCCACGCCGAACGCGCCGGCAATCGCCCCCTGAGGATCGACGACCGCCTCCATGTTGACGTGGAGGCCGGTGAGGAACTGGCTCATCCTCGCAGTGTCTGTCTCCCGGTAATCGACCGCTAGGACCGTGAGCCCGCTCGACCTGTACTGCTCGCCGATCTGCTGCAGCGCGGGGAGCTCCTCCTGGCAGGCCGTGCACCAGGTCGCCCAGAAGGTGAGAAGCACGGGCTTTCCCTTGAACTCGTCAAGGCTGACCTTTCTCCCGCCCAGGTCCCACGATGTGAAACCCGGCGCCTTCTTCCCCACCTGGGCAAGGCCGGGGTCAACCGAGGCGGTTTTCGTCCCGGAATTCGAGAGAACGAGAAACGACGCTACGGCCACCGCGGCGACGACCACCAAAATAGGCAGCGCCAGCGACCACATCGGGACCGGGTGGGTTCTCGAGCGATGGGGTCCGGAGAGACCCAGGCCGGACAAGATCAAACAGGCACCACCGCGGAGATTGCGACGGCGACGAAGATCAGTGCCAGGTACGCGAGCGAGTAATGGAACAAAGCCATCGCAGACGGCCCGTCCTCGGCGCGAACCGCGCGCCAAGCCAGATAGAGGAATGCGCTCCCGAGGATCAGGCTTGCGGACCCGTACGCAAAGCCCAGCCATACGACCGGGACCAAGCTGACCGCCACCATGATGGCGGTGTAGGCGAGGATGGCGCGCCGCGTTCGAGCCGGTCCTGCCACCACCGGCAGCATCGGCACGTTGACCGCGGAGTACTGACGCCGCAGCAGCAGCGCGAGCGCCCAGAAATGCGGCGGGGTCCAGAAGAAGATGATCGCGAAAAGCGCCCAGGCCAGCGGGCTCAGGGACCCGGTGACCACCGCCCAGCCGACCAGCGGCGGGAACGCGCCGGCCGCGCCGCCGATGACGATGTTCTGGGTCGTCGTGCGCTTCAGCCACATCGTGTACACGAACACATAGAACACCCCGCCGGCGGCGGCGAGGGCGGCCGCGAGGACGTGGCTCGAAACGGCGATCAACGCGACGCCGGCCAGCGCGACGGCGATGCCGAACCCCAGGCCGTGCACGGGGGCAATCCTGCCCGCCGGGATCGGCCGCCTTTTTGTCCTTGGCATGACCGCGTCGATGTCACGGTCGAACCAGCAGTTGATGGCGCCTGCGCCCCCGGCCGCCATCGCACCGCCGGCCAGCCCGCCGAGCAGCGGTCCCGGGGCAGGCCACCCACGGGCGGCCGCGATCATCGCGCCCAGCTCGGTGACGACGAGCAGCAGAATGATCTTCGGCTTGAGCAGCGCGGCATAGTCTGCGGCGACGCGAAGCAGCCGGCCCGAAAGGTCCGGTGCGGGATGGACGCGGGACTCAACCGCCAATCGTGTGGCTCCTCTCGACAGCCGCCCCGGCCGGCGTGCGCGCGTCCTCTTCCGCCAGCCAGCGGAAGAGCAGCCAGACAAACGCAAGCGAATAAGTGATCGCCCCGGGCACCCACATCATGCCGCCGCCGAGCTGCTGGTCCGTCAAGGCCGAGATCCCGCCTGGGCGGCTGGGCAGCAGCGCGTAGGCAT
Organism: Candidatus Dormiibacterota bacterium; assembly: GCA_035531515.1. Taxonomy (GTDB): domain Bacteria; phylum Chloroflexota; class Dormibacteria; order Dormibacterales; family Dormibacteraceae; genus DATKSS01. The sequence continues at coordinate 4,019 of DATKSS010000052.1, forward strand.
AGAGCGGCGCGGTGGCGAACGACAAGACGGCAGCCAGTCCCCAGGACTGGATCATGGCGGTGAAGACGTACGTAGCCCGACCCAGAGTGCTGAGCGGAGAGCGAAACGGATACTGGTCGATCAGCTGGGCCCAGAACGCGATGGCCAGGCCGAGGAAAAGCGTGTGCTCCAGGTGGTGCACGAGGTGGTAGCGAAGGGTCAGGTTGTACATGGCCGGGATGTGCCATAGCCACAGGTTGCCGGCCGCGAGAAACCAGATGACCGTCGGACGTGACACCACCCGGTACGCCGCCCTGACCGGCGCGAGGCTTGGGCTTTTGAAAAGCGGGCGGGCGATCCCCCGACGCAGGCCCCGGGGGAGCGCGCGCCACAGCCTGGTCCACGGGGACGCCAGCGCGAGCAGCGGGGCCGCGACGACCATCAGCAGCAGGTGCTGGACCATGTGGATCCAGAAGAGCTGGCGCGCGAGCATCTCCAGCGGGCTCTGGAGCGCGACCAGGATCGTCACGAGTGCGGACCAGAAGGCGACGTCGCGCCAGGGCTCAGTTCGGCGCCCCATGCCTCCGACGATGTAGAGGACCGCAGCTATCTCCACGCCGATCAGGACGACGGGCTCGAAGGGCCACGACCAGATGAGAGGCACGAAGGGCCTCAGACGAAGTACAGGACGATGTACGCGAGGAGGCCGACGCCGGCCAGGAACCACAGGAACATCGAGAAGCTCGCCGCGGTCGCCCGCCTGAGCACCATGTCACCGCCGGGTCTCGCTTGGGCGATGAGAGTACCCAGCCACAGAAGCGCGCCTGCGGTCTGAACCATGATCACGCCATTGAAGCCCACGAAAACGCTGGGATAGCCGCCGCCCTGTTGCGGGTCGAACCCCAGGTTTTGGAACTCGTAGACCTGGGCCCCCAGGAACAGGACACCGGCGACGAGCGCGAGCCACAACATCGTGCGGCTCACCGAGGCGCTGCGCATGGCGCCCATGAAGAAGAGCGCGATCAGTATCGCGAGCACCTCGATCAAAGCGCCAACGCCGCGAGTTGGGTGCGTGGTGCCGGCAGGCAGCCACGAGTAGTCGTTGTTCATCGAGCGCAGGTAGAAGAAGGCGAAGAAGAAGGCGAAGAAGAAGAAGGCGTCAGCACCCACAAAGAGCCTCATGCCCAGCTGGGTGACTCGCGCATCCACCTCGGGCGCCCACTCGGCGGGCGTGGTGGTCGACTCCACGATTCCCGATGTCTTCTCTGACATGGCGCGCTCGCTCATGCGGGCGCCGGCTCGGCGTTCGGCTCGATCAGCGGTCGCGCATCGCCTTCTCCGTAGTCATATGGGGGCCGGGTGAAGGTTGGAATGCGCGTGAAGTTGCGGCGCGGAAGCGGGGTCGGAAGCTCCCACTCGATCGAGCGCGCGTGCCAGGGATCGGCCACGGCGAGCTTGGAATTGAAGAACCAGCCCCAGATCACGATCCCGGCGAAGAACAACATTGAAGCGAAGAGCACGTAGGCCCAGATCGTGACCCAGTCGTTGAGGCCCTGCAGGCTGGGCGCGTAGGTCGAAACGCGCCGCGGCATGTCCAGGATGCCAGCCGCGAACAGGGGCGTGAATGCAAGGTTGAAGCTGATGAACATCCACCAAAAGTGGATCTTGCCCGCCGTTGCGTTCAGCATCCTTCCGGTCATCTTCGGGAACCAGTAGTAGATGGCCGCCACGATGGCAAAGATCTCGCCACCGACGATCGTGAAGTGGAAGTGGGCCATGGAGAAGTAGCTGCCGTGCAGCGTGATGTCACTCGGCACGTCGGAAAGGAAGACGCCGGAGATTCCCCCGATGAGGAAGTTGTAGAGAAAGCCGAGACAGAAGAGCATCGGCACCGTCATCGAGATCCGCGAGCGCCACAGCGTTCCAAACGCGACCAGGAACACGATGCCGGTCGGGATCGAGATCATCTCGGTCGAGAGCATGTAGAACGGCCGCAGGGCGGGCGCGATGCCGCTCACGAACAGGTGGTGCTGCCATACGAACCAGCTCAGCAGGGTCACGCCGAGCAGGCCGACGACGGCGGTCCGGTAGCCCCACAGGGGTTTACGGGCGAAGTGCGGGATCAGCTCCATCACGATGCCGAAGGCCGGCAGGATGAAGATGTAGACCTCCGGGTGGCCGAAGATCCAGAAGAGGTTCTGCCACAGGTAGGGGCTGCCTCCGTTCGAGGAGACGTAAAAGCTCGTGTTCATGGTGCGGTCAAGCGCCTGCATCGACAGGGCCGCCGCCAGCACCGGCGCGGCAAAGGTGCCGAGGATGGAAGCCGAGAACACGCCCCAAACGAAGATAGGCATCCGCGTCCAGGTCATACCCGGCGCGCGCAGGGTGATGACCGTAGTCAGCATGTTGACCCCGGACACCACCAGCGCAATGCCGATCAGGGTGAACCCGACGATGTAGCTGTCGAATCCCTGGCCTCCCTGTTCTGATAGTGGCGTGTAGCCGGTCCATCCGGTCTGGAATCCGCCGAACACCGGCGTGAGAAGCATGACTACGAGCGCCGGGGGTACCAACCATAGGGAGAGCGCTTCCAGCCGCGGGAACGCCATGCGGTTGGTGCCGATCATCAGTGGGACGAAGAAGTTGCCGAACGGCCCGACGATGGCCGCGCTGGCGACAAAGATCATCAAGACGCTGTGCATGCTGACCAGGGTCAAGTACTTGTCCGGTGGGAAGATGGGCGTGTCAGGCGAGAGCAGGTTCGTGCGTACGAACATCGCGCCGATGCCTCCGAACAGCATCGCCATCAGCATCACGATCAGGTACTGGATTCCGATGACCTTGTGGTCGAAGCTCAGGCTCAGGTACCGCCACACCCCTTTCTGCTCGTCGTAAGCCGGCTGCGACGGCGTGACCCACCCGAACAGCCGGCCGAGCGGGTACGAGGCGAAACCGATCCCGACCAGGAACATGATCGAGCCCAGCGCGTAACCTGCCAGAACACCTGTGTTCCCCGAGTCGTTGAACCCCAGACCGTTGCCGATCTGGACCCCGGCCCAGTAGCCCAAGACTCCGAGCACGAGTCCGGTGAGGGCGTTGGTCGGCAGAGCCATGCGCCTCACGCTCGGCTGAAGCATCGTTCCCCCCGTCGTCACTTCACTCATCTAGGTCCCCTTTACTCGCGGGCTTGGGAAATATTGCGGCGCGTACGGCGGGAGCGTGATGCTCGATTCGGACGACTGGAGATTCGCCACCCAGGTTGCGAAATCGCCCTGACTCACCACCTTGCCCTCGGTGTCGAACATGTTCCCGTGCCAGATGCCGCACAGCTCCGCGCAGCGCACCGTGAACGAGCCCGTGCTCGTCGTCGTGACATAGGTGATGTTGTCGACGCCGGGGTTGGCGTCGGCTTTCACGCCAAGCTCGTACGCCCAGAACGAGTGGATGACGTCGGTCGAGGTCACGTGGAACTCGATGTTGGCGTTCACCGGCAGCACCAGGTGCGTCGACTCGGCGCCACCGTAGCTCGGGTACCGATAGGTGAAGTACCACTGCTGCGCGATCACCTGCACCTGCAGGCGGTCGCTGGCGGATGTGCCGACCGTCTGCGAGCCGAGCGAAGCGCCCGAGGAGGCGAACGTCGTCGCCGCAGAAGAGTTCGCCAGGCCGTTGATCCCGATGCCGGCGAGCGCAAACACGATCACAGCCGTGGCGACCACCCAGGCCCACTGCATCCGAAGGTTGCCTCGCCGAGACGGCCCATCGTCGAGCTTCCCCGGGGCCGCTCGGAAGGCGAAAACCGAGTAGAGGATGAAGAGCACCACGCCGATGCACACCGGCGTGGACAGGATCAGCATCAGATGGAGCAGGGAGCTCTCGTCCGACGCCTGCTGCGTCTGGTTACCAGGCGGCATGTTGACCTGCAGCGCCACTACGACGCCGATCACGCTCAGGACTGCCCAGGCCACCGCGAGTCGCAGTGTGTGTGTGCGCTCTGACGTATTCAATTCGTTACTGGACTACCAGGAAGCCGCCCATGTAGCCGAGCGTCTGCATGGGGCCGCCGTTGCCATAGATGGTGCCCGAACCACAGGGGACGAAGCACTGCCAGTGGTACGTACCGGCTTTGCCCACACGGAACGAGAAGGTGATGGTGTTGATGCTGCCGGCCGGGGCGGCATCAGAGATGCCGAGCAGCGGCACGAAAACGCCGAGATCCGGGATGGCAAATGTGTGGGCCGGCGTCGAGGCGTCGTCGAGCTGTGTGAAGTCACCCTCTTGCGGGTTGCCGTTCTGGTCGTAGTACTTCATGTGGAAGGGGCCGATGATGCCCTGCGCCTTGGCCCAGAACGGGTTGCGCAGCCCTGAAGCGGAGTCCTCCTGGTCGATCACCATCGTGACAACCGAGTTGGCCGGCACCTTGAACGTGGTGGTGGGCAGGTAGCTCACCCAGTCCTGATGCGGATCACTCGGCTTCGGAAAATCGATCGCATCCGATATGGCGCCCACGGTCTCGAGGTGGATCACCGTCTCCGTTCCGCCCGTCCCCGCGAGGACCACCCTCGGCTGAGAGGCCACCTCCGAAGTAAGCGTGTAGGGAAAAGTCTCGACGAAGCGCGTGATGAAAACAGCCAAGAAGACCACGAGGGTCGCGACGACGAGGACGAGGACTGCGGCTCGGTTGCCGTATCTCGGGGTGCTTGAATCGGTCACGTTCCGTGGGAGAGTAACAGCCCGCATAATCTTTGTAAATCCCCAAATTTGGCTGAAGAATCGCGAACGCCCTTGGGCGCCGCTTCAGCTTGCGTTGAGAATCTGGACATCGGTCTCGAAGGCCGCAGTACCTGGAACGTCCTCGAAACCGACCCTCTCGTAGCCGCTGCGGTCGATCAGATAGATGACCGAGCTGTGCGCCAGATCGCCCTGGGCCACCTGCACGGCCACGCCGTAGCTGTTCCAGACGCTCTGGAGGCCTTGAGGGGTGCCGGTCAGCCACAGGTAATGGTGTCCGAGGCCATGTGCGCTGGCGAAGGTGGCGATGTTGGCAGGGGTGTCGGCGTCGGGGCGCACGCTGACGATGACGACGTCGAGCGGCGTCCGGGGGGCCAGGTCGGACTGGGCGCTGCCGAGAAAGCTCGCCTGCAGGGGGCAGAGGTTCTGGCACTGGGTGTCCAGGAACGTCAGCGCGAGCACGGTGCCGCGCAGCTGCCGCAGCGACACCGTCGCGCCCGTCTGGTCTCGCAGCGTGAAGTCGGGGGCCGCGATCTGGCGCGCGCCCATCACCAGCCCGCCGCCCAGCACCGGGCGGGGAGGTGAAGCCAACACGCGAGGCAGCAGGATTCCGGCCAGCGTGCCGGCGATCGCCGCAAGGGCCACCAGCCAGACCACCAGGTAGACCCTCCATTGGCGTTGCGTCAGGTGGAGGCGAGCCATCGTGATCCGCCGGAAAGAATACCGCCGTCAGGTCGATAGTAACCAGAGCAGGTACAGGTATGGAGTCGATGACAGTGCGAATGAACGCGGATCAGCTGGACCGGGAGCTCGCGCGCCGCGGGTGGAATGCGACCGACCTGGCGCGGGCATCGGGATGCAGCGCGGCCACGATCTCGGGCGCGCGCCGCGGACGGCCGATCAGCAGCGCGACGTTGTGCAAAATCGCAGAAGCCCTCCGCAGTGCCCCCGTGATACCGGGGATCGACGAGCTCATCGGCACCGAGCTCACCATTGTGGGAGAGCGCCTCGCCGCCCACGGTTAGGGACCTCCGTTAAGGTCGGGTCCGTGGAGCGGCGGAAGCTGGGGCGCACCGACATCGAGGCGCCCGTGATCGGGATGGGCACCTGGCGAACGTTCGACACCTCCGACGACCGCCGCGCGCTCGTCAGCGCCGCGCTGGAGGCAGGCGTCGACCTCTTCGACTCGTCGCCGATGTACGGGCGCGCCGAGGACGTTCTGGCCCGCGCGGTCGAGGGCCGGCGGGAGAACCTGATCATCGCCACCAAGGTCTGGACCCCGGATGAGGCGGACGGCAGCCGCCAGGCCGAGCGCGCGCTCGGGCTGTTCGGCCACGTCGACATCTATCAGGTCCACAACCTGGTCAACGTGCCGGCACAGCTCGCGATGCTCGAACGCTTGAAGGAGCAGGGCAAGGTGAGAGCCGTCGGCGCCACCCACTACCAGGAGCCCGCCTTCGACGAGCTGATGGCGCTCATGTCGAGCGGCCGGATCGACATGCTCCAGGTGCCGTACAACCCGCTGCGCCGCGCTGCGGAAAGCAAGCTCCTGCCGCTGGCTGAGTCGCTCGGGCTCGGAGTCCTCGTGATGAGCCCACTCCAGCACGGCATCCTGGAGCGGCGACCGTCAGCCCGGGAGATGAACGAGCTGGGTGTCGAGACCTGGGCCCAGGCCGTTTTGAAATGGATCGCCAGCGACCCTCGCGTGACGACCGTGCTGACCGCGACCCAGCACGTAGAGCGCGTCATCGAGAACGCCCGCGGCGGTACACCTCCTTTCTTCGACAGCGACCAGCGCGAGCTCGTGGTCCGAATCGCCGAACGCGCGACGCGGGCTACTTGACGAAATATGCCGTAGCGGCGATCGCCACGTAGGCTCCGGCCAGCTGGACGCCGGCCAGCCAGTTGCTGCGCCCGTCCAGCGAGATGAAGCCCACGATGAGGTCGCGAGCGAAACCACAGCGATCTCGAAGGCCGTGAACACGAAATCCATGGGGTGGCCGATCACGAGGCTGATGAACACGAGCAGCGGCGCCACGAACATGGCGATCTGGGTGGACGAACCGACGGCAATCTCGAGCGTCAGGTCGACTCGGTCCGTGAGCGCGAAGAACACGGCTGACGCGTGCTCGGCGGCGTTGCCGATGATCGGGATAAGGATCAGGCCCACGAAAAGCGCCGGCAGGTCGAGGATCTGGATCGCCGGCCTGAGTGAACCCACCAGGAGCTCGGACTCGACGGCGACCAGGATCGCCGCGAGCGAGAGCGCAACGACCGACCTGCGCATCGTCCAGGTCGACTGGGAGACGTATCCGGGGACGTGGAACAGGTGCGCGTGCGTGATCTGGGTGAACACGAGGGCCGCGAAATACAGAGCGATCAGGACAATCGCCACGACGCTGCTGAGGACTTCGCGTTCCACGAAGCCCGACTGCGGCGTTGTGATGATCAGCAGCGCGGGCATCACCAGCCCGGCGACCGCCAGCAGCAGCGAAGCCGAGTGCACGCCGGCGGCGCGCGAGTCGAAGCTCTGCTCCTTGTGGCCGATGCCGCCCGCAGCAAGAGAGATGCCCAAGACAAGCGAGGTTGCCCAGGATCGAGCCGACGAGGGATGCCTTGACAATCGCGAAGTCACCGGCGCTGATGAGAAACACGGACACGATCAGCTCGGTGATGTTGCCCAGCGTGGCGTTCAGCAGGCCGCCGAGGCGCGCGCCCACCCGGGTCGCCACCTGTTCAGTAGAGCGCCCGATCAAGCCGGCCAGCGGGATGATCGCCAGGGCGGAGCTGACGAACAAGGCCACTGTCAGGCCCAGGAAGTCGGCCGCGATCGAAACCGGAATGAAGACCAACAGCCAGTCGATCGAGGGCGTCAATCTGCTGGTCGACCGCGAGGAGGCCAAGTCGGGGCAAGCCTAGTCGCTTGGTGCGCGCGAGTAGCCTTAAAGGGGTGTTCAACATCGACGAGCTGGCCGGCGTTCTGCCGGCGCTGGTGTCGCCTTTGAAAAGGGACGGCACAGTGGACGAGGCGGCCATCCCGCGCCTCGTTCAACACATGCTCGACGGTGGGGTCCACGGCCTGCTCGCGCTTGGCTCGACCGGCGAGACCGCTTCCCTCGACGAGGCATCGAGGCGCAAGGTCCTCGACGCGGTGGTCAAGGCGGCTGGCGGCCGCGTGCCCGTCCTGTGCGGCGTGGCGCAAAGCCACCTGGCGGCCGCGCGAGCCGAGCTCGAAGCCGCTGCGCGCCTGGGCGCCGACGCAGCCCTGGTCGCCCCGCCTTTCTACTACCCGATGGACCAGCTCGGCGTGCTCGCGTTCTTTCGAGAGCTTGCGGCGCAAAGCCCGCTACCGATCTTCCTTTATCACATCCCCCAGTTCACAAAAGTCGTCACCGAGCCGGCCAGCGTGGCTGTGCTGGCGCGCGAGGGAACCATCGCGGGCATCAAGGATTCGAGCCGCGACTTCGAGTACTTCGAGGGCGTGTGCATCGCGACCCGCGACCTTCCCGGGTTTCGCATCTTCACCGGTAGCGACACGATGCTGCTGCCGTCGTTGGCGATGGGTGGCGCCGGGACGATCTGCGGTGCGGCCAACGTGGCGCCTCACTGGGTGGCTCGCATCTACGACGAGTACCGGCGCGGAGACCTCGCGGCGGCGCGCAAGAGCCAGGACGCTCTCTACCAGCTCGTCGTGGCCGTCCGAGCCGGCGTTTTCCCAGGCGCCATCAAGGCCGCCCTGCAACTCCAGGGCGTTTGCGAGCCATGGCTGGCTCCCCCTGTCCAGGAGCTCGATGAGCGATTGAAGGCGCGTCTGCGGGAGCAGCTCGCCGGTTGGAACCTGCTCACGGCCTCGGCGCCCGACCCCGTCCTTTCTTAGAGATCGCACCCGCGGACTCAGCCGCGCGTGGGTCAGAGTCGCCGTTATCCTCGACGGACGTGATCGCATCGATCGGCGACCTCCTGCTCGACATCTCGATCGTCCCCGACGGCGAGCTGCGCCCCGACGACGATTCGCCGGCCGTGATCACCATCGGCGGCGGTGGCCAGGCCGCCAACTTCTGCGCCTGGACGGCCGCCCTCTCGGAGCCGACCCGCCTGATCACGCGGGTCGGCGATGACGAACGCGGGCGGCGGCTCGTGGCCGACCTCGAATCCACGGGCGTCGAGGTCTGCGCGGTCTGGTCGGCGGAGCCGACCGGCGCGATCGCCGTGCTCGTCGAACCCGGGGGCAGGCGGACGATGGCGACCCAGCGGGGCGCGAGCGTTGGGCTGACCGTCGAGGACCTGTCCGAGGCCTGGCTGGGTGACGTCAAGCTCATCCACGTCCCGGCGTACTCGCTCTTCGTCGAGCCGCTGGCCTCGGCCACCCGGGTCGCGATCGGGCGCGTTCGCGGGGCCGGGGGGATGCTGGCGGTCGACCTGTCGTCGGCCGCGGGACTGCGCGAGTTCGGGCCGTCCCGGATGGCGTATGTGCTGGCGCGACTCAAGCCTGAGGTGCTGTTCGCAACCCAGGCGGAATCTGACACTCTCGGTGTGCCGCTAGGACACCTGGCGCAGGTTCCCGTCGTCAAGCTCGGGCCGTCGGGGTGCATCGTCTTCGGGCGCACCGTCCCCGCGCCCCAGGTGCACGTGGTCGATCCGACCGGCGCGGGTGACGCTTTCGCCGCCGCCTTCTGCAGCGCATGGCTCGGCGGCGCGCCGCCGTACGAGTCCGCCGAACGGGCCGTCGTCGTGGCCGCCGATTCGACGACGCGGGCAGGAGCGAGGCCGCGTTGAGCGACCTGCTCGCGATCTCCGCGGAGGTGGCGGCGGCCCTGCGGGAAGGACGCCCGGTGGTCGCGCTGGAGACCTCGATCGTCGGCCAGGGCCTTCCCTCCCCGCACAACCTTCGCGCGGCGCGCGAGTCAGAGGCTGCGATAAGAATGGAAGGGGCGGTGCCGGCGACGGTGGCGGTGCTCGACGGCCGCCTGCGCGTGGGCCTCGACGACCGCGACCTCGAGCGAATCGCCTCCGGCGCGATCAAGGTGAGCTCACGCGACCTCGGCCCGGCCCTGGCCAAAGGCGCCGCCGGTGCGACCACGGTCGCCGCCACGATGCGCATCGCGTCGATGGCCGGAATCCGTTTCTTCGCGACCGGTGGAATCGGCGGCGCCCACCGCGGCCATCCCGAGGACCAGTCTGCCGACCTCGAAGAGCTGGGCCGGACGCCGGTCGCGGTGTTCTGCGCCGGAGCCAAGATCATCCTGGACCTGTCGACCACGCTCGAAAAGCTGGACAGCCTGGCCGTGCCCGTGCTCGGGTACGGCTGCGACGAGTTCCCCGCCTTCTACACGCGACACAGTCCCGGCCGCGTCAGCCGGGTCGACGGAGCAGAGGAGACGGCCCGGGTGCTGCGCGCGGCGTGGCAGACCGGCTCGCACGGGATCGTGGTGGCGATTCCGCCTCCCTCCGAGCTGGAGGAGGCGCAGGACATTGCGGACAGGGCCGTCCGCGAGGTCGCCGGCGTGTCCGGCGCCGATGTCACGCCCCGCCTGCTGGCGCGCATGGCCGAGCTTTCAGGTGGAAGGTCGGTCGAGGTGAACGTCGAGCTGGTCGTCAACAACGGCCGCATCGCCGCCCAGGTCGCGCGCGTTTTCGCCGGACTGGGCGGATGAAGAAATCGGCGGGTCGAGCACGATCCCGCCGGTCGGAAGCTGATTCCGCTACTGCTGCATCTTCATGGGCCCGGAGGCCGCGCCCTGCGGGTCTGACACGATCGCAAAGCGTCCACCGGAGAATCCAGCGGCGACAGCATCTCGTGCCCACCGCTCGACAGCGCCTTCTCGAAGGCTTTGTCCACGTCTGCGACGGCGAACTGGACCATCCAGTAGGACGGGACCTCCCGACATATGGTCCACCTCCACCTTCCCATTAACCGATCAGGAAGACTTGGGGAATCCCCGGAGCCCCCCACGCGTTGTTACTCCAGATGGCCCAGACCCCGCCCGTCGACCTGGTCGTGTTCTCCGACTACGTTTGACCCTGGTGCTACATCGACTCGGTCAGAGTCGAGCAGCTGGAAAGGGAGGGGCTCGTGCGCGTGACCTGGCTTCCGTTTGAGCTCCACCCCGAAGCTTCTGTAGAGGGCGTCCCGCGGGACCAGTACGTCGGCCGCGCGCGCTCCGAGCAGATGCGCGCGCACCTTCAGTCGATCGCTCATGAGGTCGGGCTCTCCATGGAGCCTCGCGACGTGATCATCAACTCGCGTCGGGCCCTCGGTGCGGCCGAGTTCGCACGGGAGCACGAGAAGTTCGACGAGATGCACCACGCGCTTTTCAAGGCGCACTGGGAGCAGACCGGCCGGCTGGAAGACGTCGACGACCTGGTTCGCATCGGGGCCGGCGTAGGGCTCGACGAGGCCGAGCTCAGGGCCGCCATCGAAACCGATCGATACGAAAGCGTGATCGACGAGAACCGCAGAGTCGCCACCTCCGCCGGCATCGACGCCATTCCCGCCCACATCTTCGGACGCCGCTACCTGGTGGTCGGCGCCCACCCGTACGAGTCTTTCCGGCAGGTCGTCGACAGGCTCGTAGAAAGCGGTTGATGAGGATCGTCTCGCTCCTACCGAGCGCGACCGAGTCGCTGTTCGCGCTTGGCCTCGGCGACCGCCTGGTCGCAGTCACGCACGAGTGCGACTTTCCAACCGAGGCGCGCACCTTGCCCTGCGTGACGCGCTCGACGCTCGGGCTCGAGGGCAAGCAGAGCTCGGGAATCGAGCAGGCGGTCTCGCTCGCAGCCCTGGAGGGCCGGTCTCTCTACGAGGTCGACACGCAGGCGATCCTGCGGCTGCGCCCAGACCTCGTGGTCGCGCAGGACATCTGTGACGTCTGCGCGATCCCGGCCGACCAGGTTGCGAGCGAGCTTGCGGGAATCCCGATGATCCGGCAGCACCCGCACACGCTCGCCGAAGTCATCGCCGGCATCGAAGAGCTGGCCGACGCATGCGATGCCGACCCGGCGCCCCTGATGCGCAGTCTCGACCGCCGCCTCGAGGCGGCCTGCCGCAAAGCGGCCGAGTCGTCCCGCGTCAGAGGCGTGTTCCTGGAATGGCTGGATCCTCCCTACCGCGCCGGGCACTGGACCCCCGACCTTTTGTCGCTGGCGGGGATCGACGACCCACTCGCGCGGGCCGGCGTGCCATCCGTCGGGCTTTCCTGGGCCGACGTGCGCTCGGCGCGTCCCGACCTTCTCATCCTGGCGCCGTGCGGCTTCGACCAGGGGCGCGCCGAGCGCGAGGCGCAGCTGGTGCAGCGCGAGATCGACGAGGTCGGCGCCAGCCGCGTACTGGTCCTCGACGGTTCCGCTTACTTCAACCGGCCGGGACCGCGGCTGATCGATTCGCTGGAGCTGCTGGTCGCCAACCGCTGACGCCGCCGCCGCGAGTCTCTAGTGGCGGAAGAGCTTGACCAGCGATTCCTGGGCGCCCGTGAAGAGACTGCGAAGGCTCTCCTCGCCCGCGGCGACCATGAGCCCGAGCATTTCGCCCGCGTGGTTGGGCGTGCACTGCGATCCATCGAGGCCTCGGCCCAACAGCCCCGGCAACGCCGGGTCGCCGGTGGCGAGGAGCGGGCCGATCGCCTCGTAGCGCACCTACTGCGTGGGGAAGTCGATCACCAGGCGGGGTGGGCTGCTCAGCGTGGAGACAGCAGGACACGCGACCCGGCCAAGGCCGATCGCGATGTCGGCCTGGCCTTCGAAGTCGGCCATCACGACAACCTGCTTCAGCACGCTGTACCCGGGTTTCAAGTTGGTCCCGTGCTGATAGGACGGCGGGATGTCCTGGTGGTACAGGAACAGGTGCATCCCCGCGCTGCCTGCGACGCTGATCGGAAGCCCGCTGAAGGGCCCCACGAACGTCGACGGGTCCTGCGCCACCAGCTTGTACTCGGGCATGCCTCCGCTGAACTCGACGACGAGGCGGTCGTAACCAGGGTGAGACCCTACCCGGACATCGGTGATGGTCGCCATGGCCGAGGTCCCCCCCTGTACGGGCGCGCAGGCGATTGGACTCGGCGACACCGACGGGCTGGGTGAAGGTGTCGGCAGAGACGAAGGCGAGGGCACCGGAGACGGGGACGGTTGAGACGGGGTCGGCGTGCTTTCGGCCGAAGGAGACGCGCTCGGGTTGGGCGACGAAGCCGGGTTGCCGCCAGGCGGCACCGAGCCACACGCGACAAGCAGGACGGTCAGGGCAACGAGCGCGGCCACTCTCATGCTCCAAGTCTTCAACACGACAGGGCACCGTGACAGGGCCGTCAGCCGCACCCCGTTGGGGACGTTCGGCCACGCGCAGAACGGGCTCGGCGGTGCTGGTAACATGCCCCCAATCGCCACTCAAGCCCTTCCGGTCGCCCGCGCGCGACTCAATCCCCTTCCCCGCCTCTCAGCTCTCTTCGCGCTGCGCGCGCTCGCCATTCTCTTGGTGGTTTGGCTGGCGGCCAGCTTCATCGCCGAACGCACGACCCTGCATCCCCCGCGGCGCGCTCTCGGCCCGACCCCCGCCGCGCGTGGCATGAGCTATGACGACGTGAGCTTCAAGACTTCGGACGGTCTCACGCTCCGCGGGTGGTGGATACCCGGCACTCGAGACCAGACGGTGGTCATGGTCCACGGCCTGTCCAACAACCGAAGCGAGGGTTTCGACAAGGCCGGGTACCTGCACCAGGCGGGTTACAACATGCTCGTCTTCGACCTGCGCGGGTCGGGCCAGTCAGACGGGAGCGGGAGCACGATGGGCTACCGTGAGCCGGCGGACGTCAGCGCGGCGGTGACCGAGGCTCGCTCGCTCAGCCCGGGTCCCATCGCGCTCATCGGCTACTCGTTGGGCGCGGCGGTGTCGGTCGAAGAGGCGGCGATCAACCCTGGCGTCACGGCGGTCGTCGAGGACAGCGGCTTCAGCTCCGCGGGCGACGTGTTCATGGCCCGCTTCAGCGAGGTGACCCACCTTCCGGACGCGCCGTGGGCGGCCCCCCTCGTCGGATTCGCCCAGCTGGACATCGGCACGTCGCTGTGGAACGTGCAGCCGGTCGCGATGGCGGCTCGGCTCCACAAACCGCTGCTGGCGATCGTCGGGGCGGCCGACACGATCGTGCCGCCGGCGGAAGGGCTGGCCCTCTACAAGGCCGCCGCTGGTCCTAAGCAGCTGCTCGAGGTTCCCGGCGCCGGGCACGTGCAGGCTTATTACACGGACAACGCGCTGTACGAGCGGACGGTCCTCGACTTCCTGGCCAAGAGCTTTACGCCTTAACGGGGCTCGCTCCGATCAGCTTTTGGCGCAGCTCGTGCTGCAAAGTCGGCGAGTCGAGCAGGGCGGGCAGGCGGCCCGTGATCTTCGACTTCAAGGACGCCGGCAGCAGCTTCTCGAACCAGGCGCGAGCCTCGGTGGTCCCGGCGACGTACAGGCCGCTGTAAGCGCCCGTGGCCATCTCGTGTTCCACGGTCGTCACGACATGCTCCAGGTTGGCCCGCGTTTGGTTGTCCGCCTTGCGCTGGTTGCTTGCCGCAGACGTTCCGCCGCTTCGGGTGTATTTGACATCCTCGCCGGTGAGATGCTCGAGTGGCCACACATCGCCGAGGATTGCGGCAAAGATCCGGCCCTGCTCCTTGTCCACCACCGCGACCAGCGCCGGTGGAAATTCCTCGAGCTGGCGCAGGATGGGTGCGAGCAAGGGATCGCCGACCTCGAGCCGCGCGTCCGTGACAGCGCGGAGCGGGATGATGTCCAGGATCCCGGCCGCTTCATCGGCAAAGCCGGCGAGGGCGGGACATGCGGACGGCTTCATCTCCGCAAGCCGTGCGCGAAATCGCGGCAGCTCCCGCTCCATGACCTTGCGCTCCTTCTCGCCCAGGCGGTCCTCGTACCTCTTCACCAGCTCCCGGAGCTCGATGTCGTAATGGCGCGCGTAATAGCCTTCGGGACGCGCGGGGATGTAGAGGCTGAGCGTCTCGTGGGAAGCACGGCGCAGGTTCGGCGCCAGGGCGAAAAGTGACAGGAGCGGGCTGTATTCGTTCATGAATTCACCTCAGGCCGCACGCTTGGTATGCGGTGTAACGGGGGCGGGCCGGCGCGGTTGAATCGCCCGTGAGTGATCGGGGATGACCTGCTCGATCGCCCGGGCGAGGCGTGAGACGTCGGGAACGAGGCCTGGGTCGGCCACGATGCCGACACCCATCACACCGCCCATGCTGATGGTCGCGATGGAAAGTCCAATGTCGGGTGGCAATGGGATCATCGGGTAGCAGGCGGTGATCCTGTTCCCGAGCAGGTACATCGCTTCATCCGGGCCGGGCACGTCCGAGAGCACGAGGTTGGCGTACTGCATGCCCGCGACCAGCCGGACGACGGTCTCGTGGAGCGGGTTCGGCAGCCAGCCGGCAGCCTCGATCAGCAGGGACATCCCGGCGGCCTCGTGCGCGCCTCTGAGCTGGAGCTTCTCGGTGGCGATGATGCGGACGAGCTCAGGCAGCTCGATGGCGGCCAGCGGCAGGTCGACGAAAACGGTCGTGACGTGGTTGCCCAGGGCCGAAGCGGCGGTGGGCCCGGTGGACACCGGCACCATCGCACGGAGCGCGACCGGGACGTCCGGGTAGCGGACCGCGTCCAGGTAGCTGCGCAGGCCCGAGGCGACCGTTGCCAGTACGACGTCGTCCACGCTGCCTCCGTAACGCCTCTTGGCCTGGCGGATGGCGTCCATCTGGATCATCGCCGTGGCAAACGCGCGGCTCGCCCCGACGTGGCCGTTGAAGGGGCCCTGAAGCGCGAGTGGACCGCCTGCGGCGGTGAAGGCAATTCCCATCAGGCTCTGCAGTCCTTTGAGCAGCCAGGCCCCGCCGCCGTCGGCGAACTTGGTGGGCTGCAGCCAGGCAGTCTGCTTGGTGCCGGGCGCACCGTCGAAGAGGACCCTCGCGACCTCCATGCCGGCGATGCCATCGGTGATGGAGTGGTGCGTCTTGATCACGACGGCCTGGCCCCCACCTTCGAGGCCGTCGATCAGGTGCATCTCCCAAAGAGGCCGGTCTCGCGGCAGTAGCCTCTCGTGGATTCGGCCACAGAGCTCGTTCAGCTGCGCGCGACGGCCGGGCCTGGGAAGACGGTGATGGAACAGGTGCTCATCGAGGTCGATCCGCGCGACCGGTACCCAGGACGCCCGGGTCGCGTCAAGCCGGCCGGACCTCGCGACCTCGCGGAACTTGGGCAGGCGGCGCAACCTCGAGGCGACCAGATGCCGCAGATCGGGGAGTGTGATCGGCTGCTTGCCTTCGACCAGGACCACCCCGGCGACGTGCATCGGCAGCCCGGGTCGCTCGATCGCGAGGAACGAAGCCTCCATCGCCTTCAGACGGTGCTGGTATCCCACGCCCTGACGTTAGCCCCCGTCACTCGAGCCGCCCAGACACGACAGTCCCCCCCGACTAGAGCCTTAAGTCCCTTTCCGTCGCGCCCGCCTAGGGCCACGCTCAAATGGACGATGTCTGTTTTCAGTGGCGAGGCGCTCACGAAGGCTGATGTCGCGTGGCTTCATGCCGAAGCGGCGACCAACCACTTCGTCGTGACCTCGCTCTCGCTCCTAGACGAGCCACTGGACCTCGAACGCTTCAAGACCATGCTGTCGTCGCGGATCGAGCTTCACCCCCGGCTGCGGCAGGTCGTGGCGGAGACGCCCATCCCCTTCACCCCCCAGCGGTGGATCCCCGCTTCCAACTTCGACCTCGATGCCCACGTCCACCGCGTCGCCCTCCCTGCTCCGAGCGGGGACGCGCAGCTGGCGGCGTTCGTCGGCGACCTGGTGGGGCAGCCGCTCGATTTCAGCCGGCCTTTATGGGAGCTCTTTGCCGTCGAAGGGCCTGGGCAGGGCAGCGCGCTGGTCGGCCGATTGCACCACTCGCTCGGCGACGGCCACGCCATGGTCCGCATGCTGCTAAGCCTCACCGACGATACGGCTGACGGCTGGAAACGCAACGCAAAGCACCTGACCGCGAGGACCCGGCATGTGATCCGCGACGGCCGCAGCGGACTGACGCGCTTCATCGACGAGATGCCGCAGGCGTCTCAGCTCGCACGCCAGGCCGTGGCCGGAGCGGGCGCCCTTGCGCGGATGACGCTCCTCGACCCGGACCGGCCAACCCCTCTACGCGGCGACCTCACGATGTTGAAGGCGGTGGCCTGGACGAAGCCGGTCCCGCTCCCGCTCGTGACCAGGATCGCGCGGGCCGCAGGCGCGACGGTCAACGACGTCATCGTGAGCGCGATCGCCGGCGGCCTTGGCGAGTACCTGCGCGCCGCCGGCGTGGAAACGGTCGGCCTGCGGATCCGCGCGATGGTCCCCGTCAACATGCGTCCGCCGAGCGATACCGGCATGACCGGCAACCGATTCAGCCTGGTCTACGTGGAGCTGCCGGTCGGCGTCGCCGGCTCCTGGGAGAGATTGATGCGCGTGAAGATCGAGATGGACCGCGTCAAGGGCTCCCAGGAACCGCTCGTGGGCTGGCTGCTGGTCCAGGGTCTAGGGCTGCTGCCCGCAGGGCTCGAGCGCCTCGCGTCTTCTTTCTATGCGGGCAAGGCGAGCCTGGTCCTGACCAACGTCATCGGACCCAAGCGCCCGATCTACATGGCCGGCACACCGGTGAGGCAGATGACATTCTGGGAGCCGGAGTCGGGTGGCCTCGGCATCGGCATCAGCATGTACAGCTACGCGGGCGAGATCACGGTGGGAGTGGTTTCGGACCGCAACCTGGTCTCAGAGCCTGGTCAGATCACTGAAGCTGTGATGCGAGCGTTCGCCGACCTCTCGAAAGCAGCGTCGTAGAGAGATCCAGCGGGAAGCCCGCGGAGATCAGCCCGCGCAGCCAAAGGATCCCCGAACCGGCAAACGCCAGCAACGGCGCAGGGTCGCCTGCGGCGAGCAGCTCGTGGACCGGCTCGGGCACCTCCCCCCTCGCCGCGTGACGCAGCAGCGTGCCACTGAGAGGACCGGTCATCGCGGCCGCGCGCTGCGCAATGGCCTCGGCGCGCTTGCGCATGCCGTGCAGCAGGACAAGCCCGGCGAGGTAGCCGGACAGCATTGCGTCTGCCGAGAGCGAGGGGTCGGCGACCCAGCTGGCCAGCGAGCTGGTCAGGGGCTGAGGCCCGGGCGGCAGGATCTCGAAGTGGCCGACCGAAGGCACGGGGTCCCAACCCGGCCCCGGGGCCAGCTCGACATGGCCGACGACGATCTTGCCGTGGCCGATCGAGACACGAGAATCCTTGGCGACCCACACAGAGCATTCGATTCCGTTCGGCATGCGTGGCTTGTGCGGCGCCGTCAGCGTCACGACGTAGTCGCCAACGCGAAAGTCGTGGCGGTCCAGCACCGTGCCCTTTCGAACCGGCCCGACCAGCAGCTGCACGAGCAGCGGGCTGGAGGAGTGGGACTCGGCGTTCACCGCTTCGCGGCGGGCTCAGGCTCGATCAAGAGCACCGGCCTCCTGGAATGAAGTGCGAGCTCATGGCTGACGCTGCCCAGCAGCAGCTCGGCGGCCCCGCCCCGGCCGCGCCGGCCGACCACGATCAGGTCCGCCAGCTCCTCGTCGGCTACGGCGGAGATCACCGTCGCCGGCCTGCCATCGCGCATCACCGTGCGGTAGGAGAGCCCCGCCTCTTTGAGCGGAAGGCACCACTTGTCCTCGAACTCGGCCTTGATCTCCTTGCGCCACTGCTCGTCGAACTGGACCGGGATGCCGTACGGCTGGGGGAAGTAGGTGGGCACATCGATTCCATACACCGCCGTGACCTCCGACCCCATCCCTTTCGCCATGCGAATCACCCAATCGAGCGCAACCTTCGAATGGTCCGACCCATCGACTCCGACCACGATCCTCTTGATGCCGTTCTTAGGTGACATTTCCACTCCTTGTGTGCTTCAGTGTTCAACCCGGGCAACGCCCGGGTGAGGGCCGATGTGCTCATCATCCACGTGACCTCCGGCCACCCGTGTCATCATGCGATCGCCCAGCTCCAGGCTGAGCACGGCCAGGGACACGATGCCCGCCGCCGCGAAGATGACGATCAGTCGCGGGAAGTCCAGGTCGAAGAACAGGCGCGCCGCCGGGACGAGCAAGACGGCGGCCAGACCGATCGTCATCGCCACCACCAGGCCCACGCGAGCGCCCCTGAGTGGCCGCGCCAGGCGCGCCAGCACCCACAGGCCGATGGCGGCGATGACGATCGTGGCGACGGTGCGCTCCTCGCTGGTCGAGATGTCGTGCTCGTTGACCGCCAACGCGTACGCGGCGAACGTGCCGGCGCCCGCCACCACGCCGGCGGGCACCGCAAAGCGCATGACCCTGCGTAGGAAGCCCGCGCGTGAAGGTTGAAAGCTCGGCCCAAGGGCGAGGAAGACGGACGGGATGCCGATCGTGAAGGCGCTGATCAGGGTCAGCTGGCGGGGCAGGAACGGGAACGGCAACATCGCGACACCGACGGCGATGGCAAGTAGAAACGCATAGACGGTCTTTGTGAAGAAAAGGCTGGCGAGACGCTCGACGTTGCCGATCACCCTTCTCCCCTCCTGGAGCACCGACGGCAGGCCTTCGAACGACCCGTCGAGCAGCACGCACGCCGCGACGGCGCGGGCCGCGCTGCTGCCACCTGCCATCGCGATTCCGAGGTCGGCTTCTTTCAGCGCCAGCACGTCGTTGACTCCATCGCCGACCATCGCCACCGTGTGACCGGCCACCCTCAGGGCACGGATCAATGCGCGTTTCTGCTCCGGGCTGACCCGCCCGAAGACCGCCGTGCGTTCCACGAGATCGACCAGCTCTCGCTCCGAGGTGGGCAACGCTCGCCCGTCGACGGCCACAGTCGATGCGAGACCGACCTGCGCTGCCACCGCCGCGACGGTGGACGGATGGTCGCCGGAGATCAGCTTGATCGCGACACCCTGGTCGCGCAGGTGCTTGATCGTCGCTACGGCGCTTGGCTTGACCCGTTCGCTCAGCGACACCAGCGCGACCGCCTCGAGGCCGCGTATCAGTCCGCTTGGCGCGACATCTTCCGCTCGTGCCAGGACGATCACACGGTGGCCCTCGGCCGTCAGGCGCTCGACCCGGCCGGCCAGCTCCGCACCGGGCGCGACGGCCATCAGCACGTCCGGCGCGCCGATGACCCACCAGCCCTGATCCTGGAACCGGGCGGCGCTCCACTTCCGGCTGGAAGAGAACGGCACGGACGAAACAACGGTCCATCCCGCGGCGGCTGGGTGGGTGGCCGCGATCGTGCGCATCGACGGGTTGGGCTGAGGATCGACGCGGGCGAGGGCGCCCAACGCAGCGCTCCAATCGGCTCCAGCCGAGAGCGGCTCGACCCCTGACAGGGCAGGCGCAGGATCGGTGAGGGTGCCGGTCTTGTCGAGACAGAGCACGTCCGTCCTGGCGAGCATCTCCACCGCTGACAGCTGCTGCACGAGGACGTTCTTGCGGCCGAGGCGCACGACGGCGAGGGCCAGGCTTGCGCTCGTCAGCAGGACCAGGCCCTCCGGCACGAGCGTGATGAGTCCTGCGACCGAACCGCGCACGGCATCGGTGAGCGAAGGGCCGGCGCGCAGCTGAGAAACAACCAGGAGGGCCGCAGTCGGCACGATGACCCAGGTCACCACGCGCAAGATGGAGTTGATCCCTCGCATCAGCTCCGAGCGGACCATCTGAAAGCGGCGCGCCTCGAACGTAAGGCTGCGCGCGTAACTCGCCTCGCCCACCCTGGTCGCGACGTACAGGCCGTGGCCTGCGCTGACGAAGCTCCCGGCGAGCAGCAGATCACCCCGTCGCTTGCCGATCGGGGTGGCTTCGCCGGTGAGCAAGGACTCGTCGACCTCGATGGGCTCGTCTGAGTCGAGCGGGCCGTCGACGACGACCTGGTCGCCGGCCGACAGCTGAAGCAGGTCGCCCTGCACGACGTCAGGCACCGGGATGGTCAGCGGAGCGCCATCTCGAACCACTGTGGCGCGAGGCGCGGCCACGATCGCAAGCCGGTCCAGGGTGAGCTTGGAACGCAGCTCCTGCGCGATTCCAATCAGCGCGTTCGCGACAAGGATGATGCCGAACACGGCGTCCTGGAGCGGGCCGATGACCAGCACCACGATCAGCAGTGATCCCAGCAGCGCGTTGAAGCGAGTCAGCAGGTTCGCTTTGAGGATCTCCTTCAGGCTTCTGCTGCTTGGGGCAGAGACCCGGTTGGACAGCCCCCGCCCTGTTCGCTCGCGCGCTTCCGCCGCGCTCAACCCGAGCGCGGTCGCCCGCCGGTCGTACGTGTCGGCCGGCGAACCAGGCGGTGTCACGCTCGGCCGTGCCATCGGATCGAGCATAGGGAGGGCGATCGCGCCGGCGGAATGGCCATCGGCCCACCCGGAAAGAGGCCATCGACCCTAACTGGCGCCTCGCGACCTCTGACAGCGTGTGCCTCACGTGAACCTCTTCCAGCGGCTGACCCTGGCCGACCTCGCCAACCTCGCGGCCGAGGCGTCGGACACGCCGATGCACCAGGGTGCCGTCGGCATTCTCGACGGCTCGAACCTCCTGGACGGGGAGGGTCGAGTGCGAATCGAGGCGATCCGGATGCACGTCGCAGCAAGGCTGGACCGGGTTCCGGAGCTGCGCCGCATCCTGTTTCAGACCGGACCGCTGCAAGGCCGGCAGCTCTGGGTGGACGATCCGGACTTCAGGATCGAGAACCACGTTCTTTTGGCCAAGCTGCCCGCGCCGAGCGGCGAAGCTCGTGCCCTGCGGTTCGTCGAACGGATGATGGGCTCCCTGATGGACCTCTCGATGCCCATGTGGCAGATGTGGTTCCTCGAGGGTTATGGCGACGGCAGGGTCGGGCTGTTCCTGAAGCTGCACCACGTGTTCGCCGACGGCCAGGGAATCCTCAAGATCGTGGGCCTCTTATTCGACCTCGAGCCTGGTGTCGTCGAAACCAGCCGCCCCGTGTGGACGGCTGCGCCGCCCCCGTCACCGCGGGCGCTGGCCCTCGACAACCTCGCCCGCAAGGGCCGTTTGCTGGCGCGCGCCGGGCAGCGGCTCGCCCACCCCGTGGTCCTCGCGAGATCCACAGGCGACGCCGCTCGCGCGATCTGGGCGACCATCCAGGAGGGTCGCGGCGCGCCCCGCACGTCGCTCAACGTGCCGATCGGCCCGACGCGGCGGATCAAAACCATGAGCCTGTCGCTGGTCCGGGTGAAGACGCTCGCACACGCAGAGGGCGTCAAGCTCAACGACGTCTTCATGGAGCTCGCGGGCGCACCCTGTCGAGAATGAAGGAAAGAAGATGGGTACAGGCATCGCGTTCACGTTCATATTGATCGCGACGTTGATGGCGCCGTTCGTATGTGTGGCCTGGTGGGCGGCCGGGTCGCTGGGCGACGGCGGACGGATGACGCGTTTCCCGGCGACGGCGCGCGCCGAGCTCGATCCGAGCGATAACGCGGCTCGATCCCGTTTCGAGAGACCACGCCCGGCGGATCTCAGCCTTCCGCGCCGCCCGGCAGCCATCACCATGTACTCGCGCTTGCGGCGCGTCGAGGTCGCCAGCTGCAGTGGGCTGGATCACTCCGGGCGATGCCCGCGCACCCCGGCCGGCGGTCCGGTGCCGTGCGCGGGGCTGGTGCTTTCCCTGCCGCGGCCGATGGGCGGCACCACGGAGTGGCACGTTCCGTCCGGGTATCGCGCGTGCGTGCTCGGGAGCTACGACGTGTTCCGGCAGCCGGCAGGGGCGGGCCAGAGCTAAGCGGTACGGCGCACCGGCGGGAAGAGATCGCGAGGCCACGTCGACGGGCTGCGCGGCGGCCTTCGAAGGCGGTCGGGTCCTCCCGGCGGGAGAGACGAGAGCAGGCGCCCCAGCTCCGTGCCACGGAGCGAAGCGGTCGTCGTCTTGACCGCCGTGTCCACGACCCGGCCGAGGTTGCGTCGGCTCATGTAGTTGAAACCCATGACACGGATATCGTCAGCGCGAGGTTCGATCAGCACCACGCGCTTGCCCGAGCGCTTGAGCGCCAGGGCCTCCCGGTCGAGCAGGCGCCGGTTGTCGCCCCTCATGAGCGAAGCGATGGCGCCCGTCGGCTCGAAGAGGCCGCCGCGATATCGGGACGACATCGGGTTGAGGCAGATGACCATGTCGACCTCCGCGTCCTTCATGAGATCCAGGTTCGCCGGCGAGTACATGCCTCCATCGACGTAGTTGCGGCCGCCGATCTCGACCGGGTAGTAGAAACCCGGGATCGCGCATGAGGCAGCGACCGCGTCGGGCAGGCTGGCGGGCGGAGCGCCCTGGCGGCCGAAGACGATGCGCTCGCCTGTCTGGTAGTCGATCGCCGGGATCCACAGCCTTTCGTGGGGACCCCATCCATGGGGCACCACGTTGCGCACGACGGTCTTCAGCGGCTCGGTGGAGATGACCCCGTGTGGCAGCCACGCGATGATCCCGGCAGGGCCGTACTTCCACGGCTCGCGGATGCTGCGCAGGGCGAGGGAGGGTGAGCCGAGGACCGGGCGGGGAAAGCTCCAATGGAGCTGGAACGTGGTTCCAAACCTTGCCGCTCCCGGCTTGCCGAACTGGGGCAGCCCCGCAGTGTCTTCCCCTGCCGCGTATGCCATGAGCAGCCAGGGCGGGACCGCCGATGCCAACAGCGCGCCGACCATGGCGCCGGCCGACGTCCCGAGCACGTAGTCCGAGCTGCCGGGATCCCAACCGGTTTCGTTGGCGATGGCGTGCAGGGCCCCGACCATCCACGCCCCGCCCACCAGGCCGCCTCCAGCGAGGACCAACCCCGTGCGCGGTGTTCTTGCCATAGCTTCCAGCGTCGCCGCTGCGCCCGCAACCCGCGACGGGACGGCGGCCCGAATCGTCAGGGCCGATCGCCACTTTGCCCCGCGAAGGGCAGGACGCATCCTGGTGTCAAAACGGAGGTGACACCATGTCCGAAGGCTACGTTGTCAACATCAAGAAGGCCGCCAAGAGCAACGACTTCTTCCGCCAGGTGCTCTTCACGGCCCAGAAAAGCCAGCTGGTCCTGATGGCGCTGCGGGCGCACGAGGAGATCGGCGCCGAGGTGCACGAGGTCGACCAGACCCTGTACGTGGTCGAGGGCCAGGGAAAGGTCGTGCTCGATGGTGCCGGCCAGGAGTTCGGGAAAGGCATGATCGTGGTCGTGCCCGCCGGCGTCAGGCACAACGTGATCAACACCGACGACGAGCCGATGAAGCTCGTCACCATCTATGCGCCGCCTCAGCACGCGCCGGGCACCGTCCACCGCACCAAGGCGGACGCCGAGGCGGCCGAGAAGCGCGAGCTCACGCCGGCGAAGATCTAGGCAGGCAAAAAAGGGACGCCGATGACGCGCGTTGCGTCATCGGCGTTGCTCTGTCAGTCGGTGGAAAGCAAAATCTGAGCCGCCGGCCGGCCGGTTTCGATTGCCGCTGCGATGCGCGCGATCGCGATCGCGTATGCCGCCAGGCGCATCGAGACCCTCTTGCGATCCATGAGCTCGGTCACGGACTGGTACGCCCGCCGCATCGTGACGGCGAGCCTGGCCTCGACCTCTTCGCGGATCCACGTCTCCGAGTGGAGGTTCTGCACCCATTCGAAGTAGCTGACGACCACGCCGCCCGCGTTGGCGAGGATGTCCGGCAGCACCCGAATTCCAAGGTGCTCCAGCACCGCGTCTCCCTCAGGTGTGGTCGGGCCGTTCGCAAGCTCGAGCACCCAGCGCGCCTGGACTCTGCCGGCGTTGGCCCCGGTGATCTGCCCCTCGAGCGCGGCGGGGATGAGAATGTCGACAGGCTCGAACAGCGGGGCGTTGGAAGGCTTCTTGTCATATCCCGGCACGTCGGCGAAGCTGCCGCCCTTCGATTTGAGATCGACCAGCGCCTTCACGGGCAGACCCTCTGGCGCGACGACGCAAGCCGTGGAGTCCGACGCGGCGACGACCACTGCGCCGGCCTGTTCCAGGAGCAAGGCCGCGTTGCCCCCGGCGTTCCCGAAGCCCTGGATCGCCACGGTCTTACCACGTATCGTCTCGCCGGTCTCGTTGAACGCGGCGTCCAGCACGTCAAAGCCGCCCTGGGCGGTGGCCGTGTCACGTCCCAGCGAGCCACCGAGCTTGACGCTCTTCCCCGTGACGACGGCTGGGGTGGATGCGTGAGCCAGGCGGCCGTATTCGCTGGCCAGCCAGTCCATGACCTGTGAGTCGGTGTTCACATCTGGGGCGGGAATGTCGACCTGCGGGCCGATGACCCGCCAGATCCTCTCTGTGTAGGAGCGGGTGAGGGCCTCGAGCTCAGTGGTCGACAGAGTCCGTGGGTCGACGATGATCCCTCCCTTCCCTCCTCCAAGCGGAATGTCGACCACCGCGGTCTTGACGCTCATCCAACCCGCGAGCGCCTTGACCTCGTCGAGGCAGACGTTCGGGTGATAGCGGATGCCGCCCTTGTAGGGGCCCCGCGCCGAGCTGTGCTGGACGCGAAAGCCGGTGAAGAGCTGCTTGCGACCGTCATCGCGGACGACCGGAATCGAGACCTCATGGATCCGCTCGGGCGTTTTGATGCGCTCGATGACCGCCTGGTCGATGATGCCGGCAGCTGCCGATGCAGCGTCGACCGTGCTCGTAAAGCGGTTGAATGCACTTTCGCTGCTCATTTCCTGTCTCCTCAATTACGGCTTGGGTGACTGCAGCGTGTGCCCGCAAGCCACTTGTGACTAGAGGCTGTAGGCCCGGCGCCGAGGGGACGGCGGGACGCTTTCCGGTCGGCCCGTCCGCGGCGGGGCTTTCGCCCCTGCCATGCAAACGGAGCCGGCCGGAAACTGCCTCCATGAAGGTCGATAGGTTCTATCGCCCGCATTTCACCACCGTGGAACCGACTGACAGCCTGCGCGAGGCAGCCTCGCGAATGCGCAGCGGGGGCTGGAGCTGCCTCCCGGTCATGGTCGGCGACTCCGTGGCTGCGATCATCACCGAGCGGGACCTGGTCGAGGCGGCGGCGCATGGCGCCAAGCCGAACGAAGCCCTCGTGAACGATTACATGAGCGACGGCTCCGTCACCGTATCTCTGGACGACGACATCTCGGTCGCGGCCACCAAGATGTTCGCCATCGGCTGCCGCCACCTTCCTGTCGTCAATTCGGGCCGGCTCGTCGGGATGGTCTCCGCCCGTGACCTCCTGCTCGAGGCCGCCAGGGCCGGCGCCAGAGGAGTGTTGGTCTGATGAGTTGGAGACTGCACACTCGGATCGCACCGGCTCACCCGCGCTCCCGAGCGCGCTGGTGGGTGGGCGCGATGTTCGTGGCGGCCGGCGCCTTCGTGGGTGCCTACCTGCTCGACCCGGTCCGAGGGCAAGCCCGGCGCAGTCGCATCGCAGAACGCACCGAGCACCTGGCTGGAAGAGCCCGCGCGCGGATCTCCGGCGCCATGCCTTTCCTGAACCAGGGTGAAGACGCAGAACGGCCTTCCACCTGGCCGGAAGAGGCGCCTCCCGACGTGGATTCGGAGTCCTGATCGAGGAGGGTCCAAAGGCCCTGTCCAGGACCGCAACGGGGATTTACCGTGATCGTTGCCCCCGAGGTTCTGAGTAAGGTAGACCAGGGAAACCCAGACGTTGACCAGGTGAAGGGTCCAAGGCCATTGAGCCGGGAAGCTGAAGAGGGTACAACCTGATTGAAACCCAAAAGGAGCCTCGGGTGAACTGTTCTTACGCTGATGTTTGACGACGAGACCGTGGTGGCGTGGCGCGCTATGCCGTACCGGGCGCCGGTGGTCGCAGCGGACGGTTCGACCGTCGGCTCGGCCGAATCCTTGCTCGGCGACGAGAAAGAAGACATCTTCCACGGGATCGTGGTCAAGCGCCATGGCGATGGCCACCTCCTCGAGGTGGCCGCAGCAAGGATCAAAAAGATCACGGAAAAGCACGTGGTGACCGACATCGCGGCCGGAGATGTCGGGTCGCTCCCCGCGTACCGCGAGGAGCGCTGGTACCACATCGGGTGGGGCGGCTTGTTCCGTAAGCATCCCGAGTGGGACGACACCACCAAGACCTGAGTCTTTCTCCCCCCTCGCCCCAGGCCGTTCGGCCCTCCTAGGTCCGAACCGGCGGGCGGATACTCGGCTCTAAATGAGACGCTGGGTCCTGCCACTGATCTTGTGCGTGGTCTTCGGTGTACTCGCGGTCCAATACTTCCTGACCACGACTACGTCGCCCGGCCAGTGGTCGTACTCCGAGCTGGTCAACCACGCGCAGTCCGGCCAGGTCGCGAGCATCACCATCGGCACCGGCACCGGCGTCGCCACGGACACCTCTGGCCACAAATTTAACGTCTCGCTGCCCCAGGACCAATCGGTCACGCTCGCCGACGAGCTGAAGGCCGACGGGGTCAAGGACGTCCAGTTCCAGTCCACAACCGACCTCGGGACGCTGCTGATCAGCTTCCTCCCCAACCTGCTTTTCCTGCTTCTGATCGGAGGCCTCATCTACTGGTCGTACAGGTCGATGCGGCGGAGCCAGGGTCAGGCCATGTCCTTCGGACGCTCGAATCCGCGCCTCATGTCGCCGCAGCGGTCGGCCGTCACCTTCCGCGATGTCGCCGGCGTCGAGGAAGCCCAGTCCGAGCTCAAGGAGATCGTCGAGTTCCTGAAAACCCCCGAGAAATTCCGCGCGCTCGGTGCGCGCATCCCACGCGGAGTGTTGATGGTGGGCCCTCCCGGCAGCGGGAAGACCCTGCTGGCGCGCGCGATCGCGGGCGAGGCCGGAGTCCCCTTCTTCAGCATCTCCGGCTCGGAGTTCGTCGAGATGTTCGTCGGGGTCGGTGCTTCGCGGGTGCGCGACCTCTTCGACCAGGCCAAGAAGGCGAGCCCGTGCATCGTCTTCGTGGATGAGATCGACGCCGTCGGCCGGCAGCGAGGCGCGGGCCTTGGTGGCGGCAACGATGAGCGCGAGCAAACCCTGAACCAGCTCCTGGTCGAGATGGATGGTTTCGACACCGACACGCACGTGATCGTGATCGCCGCGACCAACCGACCTGACGTGCTCGACCCGGCGCTGCTCCGCCCCGGCCGGTTCGACCGCCACGTCGTGCTCGACCGCCCGGACGTCCGCGGCCGCCGGGCGATCCTAGACGTGCATGTGCGCGACAAGCCACTCGCTTCGGAGGTCGACCTCGATATCATCGCGCGGCAGACGCCGGGCTTCTGCGGCGCGGACCTGGCCAACCTCGTCAACGAAGCCGCGATCCTGGCGGCTCGGGGCGACCGCAAGGCCATCGCGATGCAGGACCTGGAGGAGTCCATCTACAGGGTGATCGCCGGACCGGAGCGCAAGAGCGTTCGCATCTCTGACGAGGAGAAGCGAATCGTCGCGTTCCACGAGGCCGGCCACGCGATCGTCATGCACGACCTGCCGCGCTGCGATCGGGTCCACCGCATCTCGATCATGTCGCGCGGTGCCGCGCTTGGATGGACGCTCAGCCTCCCTGGCGAGGACCAGCACCTGGTCAGCGTCGCGGCCCTGCACGAGCAGCTTGCCGGGCTGATGGGCGGACGCATGGCCGAGCAGCTCGTCTTCGGCAACGTGACCTCGGGCGCCGAGAACGACATCAAGAAGGCGACGCAGGTCGCCAGGCGGATGGTGACGCAGTGGGGCATGAGCGATCGCGTCGGCCCCGTCACGATGGGCGAGAACAACGAGCTGGTGTTCCTGGGCCGGGACCTCGGCGAGCGCCGGAACTACTCGGAGGAGATGGCCGCCCTAATCGACGAGGAGGTTCGCACGATGATCGAGGAAGCGGGCTCCGTGGCGCTCGGGATCCTCACCGAGCGGCGCACCGCTCTGAGCCAGCTGGCGGAGCGGCTGATCGCCGAGGAGACGGTCGAAGGCGAGGCGTTGAACCAGATGCTGCCACCGGCCCAACCCAAGATCGCCATCGCCTCGACCGTCTGACCAGCTCGGGGAGCTGCCGGCTTCAGGCGTTCGGCCTGGAGAACGCAGCCCGGACCAGGAAAGCGACCCCGACCGCGATGACCAAGAGCGGGAGCACGACTGTCGTGATCGGGCCAAGGTCGAGTTTGCCGACCTTCAGTACGCCTTCGAAGAAGATCCCGAAGATGGCGCACAGGGCAACACCCACGAGCGCCATCCGCGAGCCGCGGTGGACCGCGACTCGGTTGCCCTGGGTGAGGCCCATCAGAGTGATTCCGAGCCCGACTGCGCCGGGAAACACCAGCGCCCACGCGTAGCTCCACGTCGCCCACAGGCCGTATGTGTTCTGCACGGCCAGGATCAGACCGGTGACGGTCACGATCGATCCAGGAACCGCCAGACCGGCCAGCGACCGGCTCGAAACTCCGACCGCGAGCAAGGCGACCCCGGCCACGATGACGAACATCGGCCAACCGAGCTGGGCCAGGTCGAACGGCAGGTACTGCGACGCGAGGAAGATGATTCCGGCGATCACCAGGATTACACCCAGGACAGCGCCGGAGCTGCTCCGGGAGCGGCGGTACAAGTTGTTTTCCATCATGCCCTGACCGTAAAACTGTCTTCAGCGCCGGCGCGAGTGTGTTTTGGCCCGGGCGGGCCGGGCCGATAGGCCTTCAGCTGCTGGCTCTGCTTCTCCGCACCTCGCCCACGAGCGACATCGCCTTCTCGGTTCTGGTCACTCTGGGTACCTTCTCCGGGATGTCCGACAGCGCCGCGACGCGCACGGTCTGCCTTAGGCGGCGGGACCTTCGCCGGCCAGGTGAGGCGGGGCCGGCTCGTCGACCCGGAAGGCCGCGAGATGAGGCGCCACCACGGCATAAACGGCGGGCAGGGCGATCGAGATCAGCAGGCCGCTGAAGGGCACGATGAAGCCGACAGCGATCGAAACGAACGCAAAGACAAGACTCGCCAGGCCGTATGTCAAGGCGACCCTCAACGACACGTCGTGGTTGGCGCGGGCGAGAGCGAACAGGCGAGCCGGGTCGATGGCGCGGGCTGCGCCCAGCTTGTCGGAACCGATGAGGATGGCGGCGGTGAGATACAGCATCGCCAGCCACCAGGCGATCAGGAGCACCAGCGCCACGAACGCCAGGAGGACCGCGATCGCGACCTGGTGCGGGTTCGCGATGACGATCGCGATCGCGCTGCCCACCAGGGACGCCATCACGAAGAGGAACACGAGGCCGTAAGCGAACGTGACCAGGAAAGGCGCGACGCCACGCTCGAGGTGCTGGAAGCCGGCCGGCGGCAGCTCACGCCAACCCCGCCGCACCATGTCGGTTGCCACCAGCGTCCAGCCCAGGAGGTTGATCGTGCCGACGATAGGGATGAGTCCGATCAAACCGGTGATCGCGACCCGGCCGAACCAGTCCGGGGTGGTCGTGAACCACAAGGTGTCGAGCGGTCCCTCGACCACGCGGCTTTGCCAGCGGGTGCCGTCCCACCACCACCTGCCGTCCTGTGAGATGAGCGCCGGCGCCATCGCACCAGCCTACCCCGATCCCCTACACGTCGGCGACGAAGCAACCGGACACGAGCGGCACGCGGAACTCGCCTTCCACTTGGATAATCGCCTCAATACGGTTTCGCATCGCGGCCTCAAGCTCTGCATCGTCACGCATCGACCGCCAGTACCGCAGCGCGGGCTCAGGTTCGGGGAAGACGAACTCGTTGCGAAACACTTCGACGTGCGCCGCCGGAAAGACCTCGCGCACCCGGTCGACGTCTTCAAGGCGAAACGGGTTCTCACGACTGAAACTGTCGTTGCGGCCTATGTCCCGCGCGGCAAGACGCGCCACCTCGTACATGCGCTCATTGGTCTGAGATCCGTTGGTCGCGATCACGACCCGCCCCCCCGAACGCGCGACCCGGCGCAACTCACGCATCGCGAGCCCCTGGTCAGGCACGTGATAGAGGACGTGGTTGCACATGACACGATCGAACCCGTGATCGGAGAGTGGCAGCGCCTGGGCATCTGCAACGACCGCCATGCTGCCCGCCGCGGCCTCGCGCGCCATGCCCATCGAGCGGTCGAGCCCGACGACCGTTGCCCCGCGAGACCGAAGCATCGGATGGAAGAGGCCGTGACCGCAGCCGACGTCCGCGATCGACATGCCCGGCCGGAGCTCGAGGAGGCCGACCAGCCACTCAACGAAAGTATTCGGGTTTGAGCCGTATCGGCGATGAGTTTCCTGCCGAATTCGCAGTCGGGCCGAATCCGAGTACTGCTCCGCCATTCGATCAGCCGCCGTGTACCGATCCACGGCGGCAGTGTGCCGCATCAGCGCATGATCGGGATGCTCCGGCTAGGGCGGGCCGCCAGGCGCGTCACCGGCACGAGTCGTCAACGCACAGCCGGCGGGTATCAGGAGGAGAAGACGTGGAGTTTCGAGAGCTGGTTCTGAAGCGCCGGATGGTTCGCAAGTTCGATCCGCGGCCCATCTCACGAGATGTGCTGATGCATGTGCTG
This sequence comes from Candidatus Dormiibacterota bacterium, assembly GCA_035531515.1. Classification (GTDB taxonomy): domain Bacteria; phylum Chloroflexota; class Dormibacteria; order Dormibacterales; family Dormibacteraceae; genus DATKSS01. The sequence goes on from DATKSS010000052.1 coordinate 35,232, forward strand.
GAGGTCGCGCGCCACGCGCCGTCGGCGGGCTTCAGCCAGGGATTCGACTTCATCGTTCTTGATCAGCCGTCACAGGTCGAATGGTTCATCAACACGACCGATCACCCGAAGTTTCCCAACGAGCCCGGGGAGTTCGAGCATCCGCCGGCGTGCATCGTCCTTCCGATCTCGAACAAGCCGGCCTACCTCGAGCGCTACTCGCGCCCCGACAAGGAGCGTTTCGGCCTGCAGCAGGCGGAGGCGTGGCCGGTGCCCTGGTGGGATGTCGACACCGGCATGGCGATCATGCTGATCTTGCTTGCGGCCATCGATGAGGGACTTGGCGGGTGGCTCTGGGGGATCTTCTCGGGCGAGCAAGAGGTGCTCCGGGAGCTCAGGGTGCCCGACGGATGCCGGACGGTCGGGGTGATCGGGCTCGGTTATCCGCTCGGCGGCGTGGAGTTCGATCGGACGAAGTTCACGACCCGGCGCAGGGCGCTTGACTCGATGGTCCATTTCGGAAGCTGGGGCGGCTGAGCCCGGCTTCACAGCGGGTACTTTCGCCGTGCGCAGGGACCTGGTAACGAGAATGAGCGGAATGAACGGAGCGCCGGTCGGGATCTTCGACTCGGGAGTCGGGGGCCTTTCCGTGTTCCGAGAGGTCCGCCACGCCCTTCCGAGCGAGTCGATCTATTACGTGGCCGACTCCGGCAACGCCCCGTGGGGCGACAAGACGCTCGAATTCGTGCGAGAACGCGGTTTGAAGATCGCTCGGTTCCTCGTGGGCCAGGGTGTGAAGGCCATTGTCATCGGTTCGAACACCGGCACCGCGGGGTCCGCCGAAGCTCTTCGCAGCAACCTCGCCATCCCGGTCATCGGCATCGAACCGGGCGTCAAGCCGGCGGTCGCTGCGACGAAATCGGGGGTGGTCGGGGCACTCGTCCCGGCGGCGATGGGGAGCTCGGATCGCATGGCCTCGCTTCTTGACCGCTTCGGATCCGACGTGAAGGTCATCACGCAACCCGTGCCGGGGCTGGTCGAGCACGTCGAGGCGGCAGACCTCGACAGCTCCGAGCTGCGCCGCATGGTCGAAGGCTACGTGCGGCCCTTGATCGATGCGGGCGCCGACACGATCGTTCTCGGGTCGACCCACTACGTGTTTCTCAAAGCAATCGTCGCCGAGGTCGCGGGGCCGAACGTGACTCTCATCGAGACAGGCACCGCCGTCGCGCGCCAGCTGGCCCGAGTGCTCGCCGACCATGCGCTCATGGCGCCCGCGGGATCGCGTTACGAAGAGCACTTCTGGACCAGTGGCGACCCGGTCGAATCGCAGCGCGTGATGTCTGCCCTGCTCGCGCGCAAAGTCGTCGTGGAAAAGCTACCCGACCGCTAGGTGCTTCTTGTATCTCTCCGCGGAGCGCCGCAACGCCGCCTTGGCGTCTGACTCCACGTCCCGGTCCCACCAAGCTCCATAGATCCGGTCGAAATCAAAAGGCTCGAGGGCCGCGACGATTCTGTCCACCTCCACCGCGGAAAGCGGGACGTAGTTGGGGTAGCTATACATGAAGCTCACCCACCGGCGATCCTGCGCGACCTGCACGATGTCCCCGCACAACAGAGCGCCTCGGCCCTGGGCGCCGGACGGCCAGTGCATCACGGTCCCGCCCTCGAAGTGGCCGCCCGCACGGATCAAGGTCACCCCGTCCCACAGCGATTTCGACTCGCCGTCCCATAGCTCGATCCGCTCATCGGGCCGCATCACCCATCGGCGATCCGCAGCGTGCAGGTAGATGGGTGCATCAAACGCATGGCTCCATTCGACCATCGATGAGTAGTAGTGGGGGTGCGAGATCGCGATCGCGCGAATCCCGCCCAGCGCTTGCACTGCGGTCACCGTCGCCTCGTCGATCAGCGTGATGCAGTCCCAAAGCACGTTGCCCCCTGGCGACCGCACCAGTAGCGCGCGCTGGCCGATCGCGAACGAAGGCTGCGTGCCGATCCCGGTCAATCCGAGGTCCTCGCGGATCCCATTGTGGTGATCGCGCCGAAGATCATCCAGCGTGGTCCACTCCTGGCCCGACCATCGGACGTACTGCCGTTCGTCCTCGCATACCGGGCAGACTTCGGGCGGTGCGGCGGCGGGGGCGAACTGGACGCCGCAGGTGATGCAGACCTGGCAGCGGGACTCTGGATTCAACCCGCGCAGCGCCGGCTCACCCGCTGACCTTCAGCACCAGCCCGATCCCGTATGTGATCCCGCCGACGATCACCCCGGCGAGCGTCATCTCGAGCCCGGCCGACCACCACGTTCGCAGGGTGAAGAACGACTTGGCGGCGCCGACCAGGAAGTGCGCGACCAGGGACACGAACGCGGCCGTGATCACCGCCACGCCTCCTCGCAAGAAGAAGAACGGGATCACTGGGACCATCGCACCGATGAAGGTGCTGACCCCGGCCGCCACCGCCGACTGGACCGGTTGACTCGAGCCTTCGACCGCGCCACCGAGCTCGTCCGCCGCGTGGACCTTGAGCAGCGCGTCCGGGTCCTTGGCCAGCTGTTCGGCCAGCTTGTCTGCAGTGTCCTTGTCGATGCCTTTGAGCTGGTAGAAGAGCGACACCTCTTCCTTCTCCTCGTCGGGGTTCTCGATGACCTCCTGCCGCTCCCGCGCGACGTTGGCCGCCGCGACCTCTCCCTCTGACCGCTCCGCCAGGTAGGCGCCCGTCGCCATCGAAAGCGCGGAGGCGATGGCCCCGAACAGGCCGGCGGTGAGGACGAATCCCGAGCCACCGGTCGCGCCCGAGACGCCAGCGACGATGCCGAACACGGCGGCGAGCCCGTCGTTGGCGCCGTAGATGGCGCCCGAGATCCAGCCCGACCCGGTGCGGTGCCAGGTCTCCCGGCCAAGGATTCGGTTCAGCTTGCCCTGCGGGCCGCTCGCGGGGCGTTCGGCGCCGCGGTGAGCGGCCTGCATGGATTCCAGCGATCGCGAATGGCCCTGCTCTTCCGCGCGGATCGACTGCAGCACCGCGTCGGTCTGGGGGTCGCCGGTCGATCGCTTGTAGCGGTCCTGGATCTCGACCTCCTCGGCCGCCTCCATGCGCGCCATGACGGCCGGCACCGGCGCCAGCCTCGCCTGCAGGCGCTGCATGAGCGACAGCTTCACCCCGGCCGGATCAGGGATCGGCTCGCCCAGCTCGCGCAACCGCTGCTCGATGCGTTCTCGGTGCGACGCTTCCGCGTCTGCGATCGCCCGAATCACCTCCGCCCGGCGCGGGTCGACTCGATCGGCCAGCAGGTTGTAAAGCGCCCTGGCCTGAACCTCGCCACGCCAGGCCTGGAGCAGGCGGGTCACTGCCTCCCCCGAGCTCGTCGACTGCGGCACCCGATCAAGGTAAGCCAACTCGGCTTGGCGCAGAGCTTCTGAGACACTGGCGCCGTGCGCGGGTTCTTCATCGGCCTGATCCTGATCGTCGGCGTGTCGGCGACGATCCTTTCTTTGCGACCGGGCGGCCTCCGGCGTCAGCTTCGCTTCGCCGCTCGCCGTTTTCGGATCGCCATCGTCCTGGGCGGCGCGTACGTGTTCGGATCGCTGATCATCCGGCTCGCCAGCCCGAGCGGCCCCGCGTCTGATTACGGGCCCGCCGCCTTGGCTGCAGTGCTCGCGGTCGCTTTCCTGTTGATGGCCCGCGACCCGGTCTCGGCGCCAGGCGAAGCGCCTCGCGCTCGAGAGCCGTAGTTCCTTGACGCTAGGCTGACGGCGATGGGCTGGGTGAGCTTCGAGGTGCGGACGACGACGCGATCTCACCTGGTCGACATCACCGAACAGGTCGCGGCCGTCGTGGCTCGGTCAGGCGCGGGCGATGGCGTGTGCCACGTGTTCGTGCCCCACACCACCGCGAGCGTCACCATCAACGAGGGCGCCGATCCCGACGTCGCCCGCGACATCGAGGCCCAGCTGGGCCGAATGGTGCCCAAGGACGCGGGCTTCCGCCACGCCGAGGGCAACTCCGACTCCCACGTGCAAACAGCCCTCGTCGGGCCCGCCTGCGCCGCCCCGGTGCGACAGGGAAAGCTCGCCCTGGGTAGGTGGCAGGCGATCTTTCTGTGCGAGTGGGACGGCCCGCGGACCCGAACCGTGCAGGTGGCGGTCTCGCCCCTGTAGTCGACGACCGCCGCGGGACGTCTCTACTCCCGCCGCCGGTGGCCGACCGGACCAACAAGCAGGGTCTTTAGTCAGTTCTCACCCCACCGGCCTCCGCCCAAGCTGAACGTGGAGGTGAAGAACCATGGCAATTGCTAGCCCGTCGGTTGCTGGACCCACGCCTAAACCCACCCAGCGCTCGCCCGAGACGATCCCGGCCGTATTCTTCGCTCAGGCGAAACTTCACGATCAGGCGCCGTACCTGCACTTCTTCCGCGACGGCGCGTGGCAGGTGTTGACCTGGACGGAGACCGCCGAGCGGGCGATGCGCGTCGCCTGCGCGCTCGTCGATGCGGGGGTGCGTCCCGGTGAGCACGTGGCCCTCATGTCGCCCAACCGACCGGAATGGCTTTATTGCGACTTCGGCATCATGGCCGCCGGGGCCGTGACCGTCCCGCTCTACCCCTCCCTGCTGCCCAAGGTCGCCGGGTATATCGCCGCGGACAGCAAGACGCGGTTCGCGATCGCGGCGGACGCCACCATGGCGGCCAAGCTCGCCGGTCATGAGCTCCCCAAGCACGTCTTCACGATGGACGAGGACGTCAAGCGATGGACGGAGATGGAGCCGGCGGCCGATCTCCGCGCCCAGGTCTCCGAGCGCCTTGCCGCGATCAAGCCCGACGACGTCGCGACTGTGATCTACACCTCCGGCACGACAGGTGAGCCCAAGGGCGTGATCTTCGCCCACACGCACTTCATCGAGGCGGCCAGGGCAGGCCTGCAAATGTTCCACATCGGGCCGGAGGACGTGCTGCTTTCCTACCTGCCTTACTCGCACGTCCTGGAGCGGGTGGACGGCATCTTCATCGAGACGACGGCGGGCTGCTCCTTCTGGCTCGCGCGAAGCCTCGACACGATCTTCGTCGAGGACATCCACGTCGCGCGCCCGACCATCATGCTTGGCGTCCCGCGTGTCTTCGAGAAGCTGTACGAGTCGGTGTACGACCAGGTCCGCAAGCAACCCGTGTACCGGCGCGCGATCTTTCGCTGGGCGCTTGGCATCGGCGTCGCTCGGCTCCACGGCAGCCAAGGACCGTGGCTCCGTTTGCGAGTCCGCATCGCGGAGCGGTTGGTCCTCGCGCCCCTGCGCGAGAAGCTGACCGGAGGTCGCCTGCGCTTCTTCATCAGCGGCGGGGCTCCACTCAACGAGAAGGTCGAAGAGTTCTTCTGGGCGATCGGGGTCAAGATCCTGCAGGGCTGGGGCCTGACCGAGGCCACCTCGGGGGTCACCTCGAACACCGAGGAGGTGCACCGTTACCGATCCGTGGGCATCCCCATGCCGGGCACCGAGCTCCGCATCGCCGACGACGGAGAGATCCTGGTCAAAGGCCCAGGCGTGATGATCGGCTACAAGAACCGGCCCGAAGCGACGGACGATTGCATCAAGGGTGAATGGCTCAAGACCGGCGACATGGGCTTCATCGACCAGGACGGCTTCCTCACGATCACCGACAGGAAGAAGGACCTGATCAAGACCTCGGGTGGCAAGTACGTGGCGCCCCTGCCGATCGAGGCGCAGCTCGAGAACGACCGATACGTCAAGGCGGCGCTCGTGGTGGGTGACAGCCGGCAGTACGTGGTCGGGCTCATCGTGCCCGACTGGGAAGCCCTCGCCGCGGATGCCGGGTTCAGCGGCGCGCCGGCCACGCTCGTCGATGACGAGGCCGTTCGCGCACGCTTCCAGAAGGTCGTGGACGCGGTCAATCAGAACCTGGCGAGCTTCGAGACGATCAAGTACTTCACGCTCCTGGAGCGAGACTTCACCGAAGCGAACGACGAGCTGACCCCGTCGCTGAAGAAGAAGAGGCGGGTCATCGCGCTGCATTTCCAGAAGCAGATAGACGCGATGTTTGCCGCGCACAAAAGGGTGAGCGCACATGACTGAGAAAGTCGTTGCGGACGGAGCAATGGAGGTCCTGACCGAAGAACAGTGTGTGCAGCTGCTCGAGCTGCACGATCTCGGCCGGGTCGCACTCCAGGTGGGCGATCAGCCGGAGGTCTTTCCCGTCAGCTATGCGACCGACGGCGAGATAGTCGTGTTCCGAACCGCCCGTGGCACCAGGCTCGACCAGGCGACCGAATGCCGGATCGCGTTCGAGGTCGATGACTGGGACCCTCACACGGGCGTGGGGTGGAGCGTGATGCTGAAAGGGGTCGCCGAGGAGGTCAAGCACGGATCCGATCCGTTCACCGCGGCGCTGCGCTCTCGTCCTGTCAAGCCACTGGCGCCAGGCGAGCGTGATCTCCTGCTGGCGATCTACCCCGCGGAGATCTCCGGACGTCGCTTCCGTAAGAGCTGAAAGCAAAAAAAGGGGCCGGACCGCCGGCCCCTTTTGCACTTTCAGGTTGCCCGGACGCTCAAGCCTTGATGGCCTTGGTCGCGTGCTTGACCGGGATCACCTTCGTTTGCGGGACACCCTCGAGCTTGGCAGCGCGCGGCAGGGTTAGCTCCAGCACGCCGTTGTCGTACTCGGCCTTGATCTCGGTCTCCTTGATGCCCTTGGGGATCGACATGTGGCGCTCGAAGAAGCCATAGCTCGCTTCCTTTCGGTAGTAGCCCGCTTCCTTGACCTCCTTGTCGGCCTTCCTCTCGCCCATCACGATCAGCTCGCCGTCGGCGAACTTGACCTGGATGTCCTTGGGCTCGATGCCGGGAAGGTCCAGCTTGACCACCAGGTCGTCGCCGCGTACGAAGACGTCAGCGGTCGGGATGAGATGCCTGCCGGACGTCAACGCCAGCAGGGGCCTGAACGGCCATGGACCGCTCAGCGTGCGGAAGAACTCCGCGATTGGGCTGTCGAGCTCTACGAGCTCTTCTGGAACGATGCGAGTTATCATCTCGCTCACCTCCTTGGTGTGACTTTCTGCGTTGACCTCAACTTAGATCCCGCCTCCCCGCATGCCTAGGGCCGATGGTCACGCGACGTCAAGGACGCCCCGCCAGGCGCCGCACGATCGAGATATAGAGCCGTTGGCCACCTCCATCCCGTGGCGTTCGGCCCGGGAGTATTGACCGGGCCCCGCATACGCTGGGCCCGTGGACGAGCACCGGCTCAGGCCAGACCAGCTTCGCCGCCGGCTGGATCCCGCGACGCTGCCTTTCGACTCGACCCTGGAGATCGCACCGCTCCAGGCGCCTTTCGGGCAGGAACGCGCTATGGAAGCGCTCCAGTTCGGCGTGGGAATCGACAGCCCTGGCTACAACATATTCGTCAGCGGGGTTACCGGCTCAGGCCGGACGAGCATCGTGCATTCGTACCTCGAGCAGGTGGCGGGGAGCCGGCCGACTCCCGACGACTGGGTCCATGTCCACGACTTCGACCACGCCGACCGGCCGAAAGTCTTGAGCCTGCCGGCAGGAGGTGGGCGCGAGCTCGCGGCAGACATGGAGACTTTCATCCGCGAGGCGCGCCAGCAGATAGCGCATTCGTTCGAGACAGAACGCTATGCCGAGCGACGGCGGCAGCTCGTCGCAGAGCTCGAGCAGCGCCGTGATCCGCTGCTCGAGGAGCTCGGGAAGTTCGCGCGAGCGCGCGGCTTCGTCATCGAGGCCACACCGGGCGGCATGGTCACGGTGCCCATCAAGGGCGAGCGACCGATGAAGCCCGAGGAGCTCCAGAAGCTGACCGACGCCGAGCGACAGGCCGTCGAGCAGCACGCCATCGAGGTCCAGACGCAGGTGGCGAGCACCTTCCGGCGGGTCGGCCAGCTGGAGAGGGAAGGCGCGGAACTGCTCGGCAAGCTCGACCGCGAGATCGCGAGCTTCGCGATCGAGCCGCTGCTGCACGGGCTCCGCGAGAAGTACTCCAGGCATCCCGACGTGATCACCCACCTGGACCGGATCGGACAGGACGTGCCCGACCACCTGCCCGACTTCCGTCAGCGCGACGGCCAGGGTGGTGCCGCGGAATCATCCTCGCCGTTCGAGGCCGCGATGGCGACGGATCACACCAATCGCTACCGGGTCAACGTGATCGTCGACAACGGAGGCCTGACCGGGGCGCCGGTGATGGTGGAGACAAACCCCACGTATTACAACCTCGTCGGCCGAATCGAATACCGCGCCACCTTCGGGACCATGTTCACGGATTTCCGCCAGGTCAAAGGAGGCGCCCTGCAGCGCGCCAACGGGGGCTTCCTCATCCTGGAGGCCGCCGACGTGCTGGGCAACCCGTTCGCCTGGCAGGCCCTGGTCCGGGCGTTGAGCACCCGCGAGGTGCGCATTGAGAATCTCGGTGAGCAGTACTCGGCAAGCCCCACCGGCAGCCTTTCGCCCGCGCCCATACCGCTGAGCACCAAGGTCGTGCTGGTCGGACCACCGATCCTCTATCAGCTCCTTCACCGCCTCGACGACGAGTTCAGAGAGCTGTTCAAGGTGCGCGTCGACTTCGCGCCAGAGGTGGAGTGGACGGCCGAGAGCGTCGAGGCGCTCGGCGCTTTCATCAGCCGCTGGGTCGCCATCAACAACCTCAAGCACTTCGACCGCGGAGGAGTCGCGAGCCTGGTCGAGGAGGCAGCTCGGTGGCAGGACGACCAGCGCAAGCTGTCAACACGGCTGCGCGACGTGGCCGACCTCGCGACGGAGGCCAGCTACTGGGCCGGCCGCCAGTCTCACCAGCTCGTACAGTCCGACGACGTCAAGCGCGCGATCAACGAGAAGGCACGGCGATCGAGCCTCACAGAGGAGCGCTTGCGAGAGATGATCGACGACGGGACGATCCGTGTCGAGACCGAGGGGACGCGTATCGGTCAGCTCAACGGACTCTCGGTGGTCGAGCTCGGGGACCACCGTTTCGGAATGCCAAGCCGCGTCTCCGCGTCGGTCGCGCTCGGTCGCGGAACGCTCGAAAGCATCGACCGGGAGACCGAGATGGGCGGACCGATCCACAACAAAGGGTTTCTGATCGTGTCGGGCTACCTCGCCGGCAAGTACGCGCAGAAATGGCCGCTCGCCATGCGGGCAACCCTCACGTTCGAGCAGTCATACGACGAGGTGGAAGGCGATTCGGCATCGTCGACGGAGCTGTACGCCCTGCTCTCGGCCCTCGCCGGGGTGCCGTTGAAGCAGAACATCGCGGTCACCGGCTCGGTGGACCAGCATGGAAGCGTGCAAGCCGTCGGCGGGGTGACCGACAAGATCGAGGGCTTCTTCAAAGTGTGCCGGTCAAGAGGCCTGTCTGGCGACCAGGGGGTGATGATCCCGGCGTCCAACGTGCGCCACCTCATGCTCTCCGACGATGTTGTCGGTGCAGTCCGCGATGGCAAATTCAGCATCTGGGCTGTAGCCGACGTCGACGAGGGTATCGAGATCCTCACGGGCACTCCAGCCGGACACCGCTCGGCCGACGGCGAATACGCGGCAGGCACGATCCACCACCTGGTCGCGCAGAGGCTGCAGAGCTACGCTGAGCTCCAGGCGACTTTCGGCGTCGGGCCGAACGGGAAAGGCCACCTCGCGCTGAGCGAGACGGCGGCCGTTACCGGCCGCAGACGTAAGGCGCGCCCCATCTAGACTCGACAGAGTGTTGAGACTCCGAGGTCCGAAGCCGATCGCCGCATCTGAGCCGGCAGCGCCCGGTTGCACGGGCGGCGAGGATGCCTGGAAATTCGAGGTCGCGACACCCGAATGACTCCGAGCATCCGCCTCGGCCGATTGTTCGGGATCGAGATCGGCGCCAACTGGAGCCTCATCTTCATCTTCGCCCTGATCACCTGGACGCTCGCGACCAGCGTCCTGTCGGTGGATGTCCCGGGGCGGAGCGTGGCCGCCTACTGGCTTGCGGCCGCGGCGGGCGCCGTCATCTTCTACGCCTGCCTGCTCGCGCACGAGATGTCCCACGCGCTGGTCGCGCGCCGGAGCGGGGTCAAGGTCGCCGGGATCACCCTGTGGCTGTTCGGTGGCGTCTCGCAGCTCGAAGGCGAGCCCGGGAGCGCGGGCTCGGAGGCGCTCATCGCGGTCGTCGGGCCCCTGACCAGCTTTGCGATCGCGCTGGTCGCTCTCGGCCTGGCATACGTCATCCCGGGAAGCGGCCTGATCCCCGACCTCCTCAGCTGGCTCGCGTTCGTGAACCTCGCGCTGGGGTTGTTCAACCTCGTGCCCGCGTTTCCTCTCGACGGGGGCAGGCTGCTGAGCTCGCTTTTCTGGTGGCGGTCGGGCAGCCGCCAGCGCGGCGTCCACAACGCGGTGCGGGTCGGCAGGGTCTTCGCCTTCCTCATGATCGCCGGCGGTGTGCTCGAGCTGTTCACCGGCCAAGTGGCAAGTGGAATCTGGATCGCGTTCATCGGCTGGTTCCTCCTCTCGGCCGGCGCGTCCGAGGAGGCCGGAGCCACGGTCCGGGCCATGCTCCGCTCGGTGCCGGTCTCGGCCGCCATGTCGTCGCCGGTGGTCGTGGTGCCGGATTGGCTCACCGTCGGCCAGTTCCTGGAGTCGATCGCTCCACTGCACAGCTTCACCACCTACCCGGTCCACGAGCCGTCCGGCAAGCTGACAGGCGTGGTCCGGCTGTCCGAGCTGGTCCGAGTCTCCCCTGGCGATAGAGATGTGAAGCGGCTGTCGGATTGCGCGCGTCCCGTCTCGGAAGTCCCCACGGCCCGGCCCTCCGACGATCTCGGCGCCCTCGTGGAACGGCTGGGTGGGGCGATGGAGCAGCGGATCCTCGTGTTCGACCAGGAGAAGCTTGTCGGGATCGTCGCCCCGATCGACCTGGCGCGGCTCATGACCGTCCGCCAGACGCTGCGCACCCAGCCGTAGGCGGACCCGCCAGGAAGAGCTCGCGAGCTCGACCGCCTGGGTCAGGCCTGGGGCGCCGTCTCCAGCAGGCCGGCCAGCTCCTGGACGAACTCGGCCGCTCGGGCGCCGTCGACCTTCCGGTGGTCGCAGCTGAGGCTCATCTTCATCACCGGCCTGACCGCAGCGGCGCCTTCGTGGACCACGACAGCCTCCTTGATGCGCCCGACCGCCAGGATTCCAGCCTGGCCCTCGGTGAGGATCGCGGTGAAGAGGTCGACGCCGTACATCCCGAGATTGCTCACGGTGAAGGTCCCGCCCGAGATGTCCGCAGACCTCACGTGGCCGGACCGGACGCGGTCGAGCAGGTCTCGGCGCCTGGCCGCAAGCTCGCTCACCGACATGCGGTCGGCGCCGTGGATGACCGGCACGATGAGCCCGTCCGGCAACGCCACGGCCAGCCCGATGTTGACCTCGGCCTGCGAGCCGTTCATACGCGGGTGGTGACTCAGCGCAACCGCCACCGCCTTCACCAGCAGGTCGGTGAAGGTGACCTCCTCGCCGTGCCGGCCGCGCGCCTCCACGAGCGCCGAGGCGTCGACGTCGCGCATGACGAAGAAATGCGGGGCATCCTTCCAGCTGCGCGTCACGTTCTGTGCCATCGCCCGCCACAGTGGCGGCTCGTCCGCGGCGGCTCCCTCGCCCGCCTGCAGCACGTCCTCCTCCACGATCGCCCCGTCCGGCCCCGACCCCCGAAGCTTCGACAGGTCGACGCCCCGCTCGGCCGCCAGCCGCCGCGCCTTGGGCGACGCGGCCGCGCGGCCTGTCGAGGCCGCGCGTGTCTCCGCTCTGACTTGGGCAGGGTCCGGAGCATGCTGCGTGGTGGCGGCGCCCTCCGGCCCCGGCCCGGCGACGGGTCTCGGCTTGACGTCCGCGGCCGTCTCGCCGGCCGCGAGGATCACCGCGATCGCCTGGCCGACCGCTACGTCGTCGCCTTCTGCGGCGGTGACGGCCGCCAGGGTGCCGGACGCGGGCGATTCGATCTCGACCGCCGCCTTGTCGGTCTCGACCTCCATCAGCGGTTCGCCCTTGGCGACCTGCTCACCCTCCCGCTTCAGCCACCGGACCAGCTTGCCGGTCTCCTGGGCCATGCCGAGAGCCGGCATGACCACCTCAGTCGCGATCGGCTTTCACCCGCGCGCCCTCGCGGCGCGCCGCCTCGATGACCGGGCCATGTCCGTCGCGGTTCAGGTTCGACTGCGCCTCGCGTGTCGTCGGCAGCGACCCACCGGCGGTGTAGTAGCGCTTGCCCGCGACCAGGAGCTGCTCGGCTGGGAACCGAGTGATGATCTCGGCGCCGTCCTTGGTCACGACCATCTGCTCTTCGATCCGCGCGGCGGACCAGCCGTCGGTGGCCGGCCAGAACGTCTCCAGCGCGAAGACCATGTTCTCCTGGATAACCTCAGGGTGCTCGAGCGACACCAGGCGCGAGAACACCGGCTTCTCCCAGATCGACAGGCCGACACCGTGCCCGAGCTGCAGCGCGAAGGCCGCCTCCTCGTCGGCGAAGCCAAACTCCTGGGCTTTCGGAAATACGCTGGTGACCTCGGCTGTCGTGGCCCCCGGCTTGACCAGGGCGATGGCCTGGTCGAGGTAATCGCGACATCGCTTGTACGCGTCGACCATCGCCTGTGAGGCGCTGCCCACGGCGAACGTCCTGTAGTAGCAGGTGCGATAGCCGTTGAACGAATGCAGCACGTCGAAATAAGCAGGGTCGCCGGGGCGCAGCGCGCGGTCGGAGAAGTTGTGAGGGTGCGGGCTGCAGCGCTCGCCCGAGATGGCGTTCACGCCCTCCACGAACTCCGAGCCCTGGCGGTAGAGGCTGTTCGCCACCACCGCGACACAGTCGTTCTCGCGGAAGCCGGGCCGCATCGCGCCGTAGAGCTCGTCGTACGCCGCATCGACCATGGCGCACGACTGGTTGAGCAGCGTGATCTCGTCCTCGGTCTTGATCATCCGCGCGCGCTGCATGACCTGCTGACCGTCGACTACCTTGATCCCGGCGTCCTGCAGGGCAAAAAGGACCGGCGGCTCGACGATGTCGACCCCGACGGGTTCGCCGAGCAGGCCGCGCTCCTCCAGCTCGACTTTGATCTTGCGTGCGACGTCTTGCGGCCGCCCCGCCTCGGGCGCGATCGAGCCACGGAACGTCGACAACCCCGCGCGGGACCGGTCTCCGAGCCACGGACAGTAAAGCTGGTGGTGGCGCGCGGCAGAGCCGAAGTCCCACAGGATCGGCCGGTCGCCTCGCGGCAGCAGCGCGAAACGGATCAGCTTGTCGTAGGCCCAAGTGCCGATCTGCGTCGCCGTGAGATACCGGATGTTGTTCATGTCAAAGCACAGAACGGCGCCGAGGTCCGACCGGCCCAGCTCGGCCGTCGCGCGCTCGAGTCGTTCGGTGCGGAGCCGCTCGAAGTTGACGCGCTCCTCCCAGTCGACGCCCATCCGCCCGTGTGTCTTGAGTCCCATGGTCAATTCCCCTTTCGGCACAATTCGCGCGCAAGTCCGGCCACCCGATCCGCGGTGGGGACGGTGAGGTCCTCGAGCGCGGGTGAGAACGGGATCGGCACGTCCATCGCGCCCATCCGCCTGACCGGCGCGTCGAGGTTGTAGAACGCACCCTCGGTGATCACCGACGCGATCTCCGCGGTCACGCCGTAGCTCTGGTATCCCTCGTCGATCACGATGGCGCGGCCGGTCTTGATCGCCGAATCGACCAGGGTGCGAACGTCGAGCGGGACCGTGGTCCGCGGGTCGATCACCTCGGCCGAAATCCCCTCTTTCGCCAGCATCTCGGCCGCGGCCAGCGCCACGAACACCATGCTGCTCGTCGCCACCAGCGTGATGTCGTCTCCGGACCGCTTCACATCGGCCTGGCCGAACGGGATGGTGTAGTCGCCGTCCGGCACGCTGCCCTTGACCGTGTACATCATCTTGTCCTCGAAGATCACGACCGGGTTGTCATCGCGGATCGCCGTCTTCATCAGGCCCTTCGCGTCGTACGGCGTCGAAGGCAACGCGACCTTGAGCCCCGGAATGTGGCTGACGATCGCATGCAGGCTCTGGCTGTGCTGGGCGGCGGACCTGCGCGTCGCGCCGAGTGTCGTGCGGATGACGATCGGCGCCTTGAGCGTGCCGCCCGACATGTAGTGCACTTTGGCCGCCTGGTTCGCGATCTGGTCCAGAGCAAGGAACAGGAAATCGCCGAACATGATGTCGACGACCGGCCGCATGCCTGTCATGGCGGCGCCGAGTCCGATCCCGGTGAACCCTGGCTCGGAGATCGGGGTGTCCATGATCCGCTCCGGGCCGAACTCCTCGAGCAGGCCCTTGAGCACCTTGAACGGCGTGCCCGCCTCCGCCACGTCCTCGCCCATCAGGAACACCGTCGGGTCGCGGCGCATCTCCTCCGCGATCGCCTCGCGCACGGCCTCTGCCATGGTCAGCTGCCTGCCTGCCACCGCCTGCTCAGGCATAGACGTCCATCGCCACCTCTTCCGGCTGGGGGTACGGCGCTTCGAGCGCGAACTTCACTCCCTCGGCGATCTGGGTGCGGACCTCCTCCTCGACACGCTCGAACGCCACAGCATCGAAAACGCCCTCCGCCACCAGCGCCTCACCGAACACCTTGAGCGGATCGCGCTCCTCCGCCCACTTCCGCTCCTCTTCTTTGGAGCGGTAGTACGCGCGATCGATGTCTCCGACGTGGTGACCCTTCTGGCGATAGGTGCGGAACAGGAGGAACGACGGGCCTTCGCCGGCGCGGGCGCGCCGGACCGCTTCGGCGGCCGCCGCATGCACGCCCCGGACGTCCTGGCCGTCGGACTCGTGCGTCGGGATGCCGAACGAGGCCGCACGCTGCGAGATGTCTCCCGCCGTCGTTTCGAGATAGTGCGTGTACTCGTTGTACAGGTTGTTCTCGCAGACGTAGACCACCGGCAGCTTCCACAGCGAGGCCATGTTCATGCATTCGTACATGAGGCCCTGTCCGAGCGCTCCCTCGCCGAAGAAGCACACCGCCACCTGGTCGGTCCCGCGCTTCTTCGCGGAGAGAGCCGCGCCCGTCGCGATGCCGACGCTGCCTGCGACGATCGCGTTCGCGCCGAGATTTCCCTTCTGCTGGTCGGCGATGTGCATGGAGCCGCCCTTGCCCTTGCAATAGCCCGCCTCCTTCCCCAGGAGCTCGGCAAACATGCGGTCCACGCTCGCGCCCTTGGCGAGGCAGTGACCGTGGCCGCGATGCGTGCTGGTGATGTAGTCGTCGTCGCGTAGCGCGGCGCACACGCCCACCGCGACCGCCTCCTCGCCGATGTAGAGATGCGCGAGCCCGGGCATCCTGGCCGAGGTATAGAGGTCGTTGACCTGCTCCTCGAACAGGCGGATTCGCAGCATGCTCGCGTACATGTCGAGCCAAGCCTGGCCGTTGGGCGCGGTCACGAGGCCGGTGACAGGCCGTCCGGCACGTGTCGGGGGTCCGGCTCCAGCTTCAGGTTCGCCGAGCGAGCCTCGACCTCCAGCAGCGCGGCGAAATCCAAGTCGGCCAGCCCGTATCCGACCAGGTTCATGACGAGCTGGTGCACCACCGCAGAGACGGGCATCGGAACGTTCAGCTTGCGGGCGGCGTCCAGGCCGAGCTCGAAGTCCTTGCGCAGCAAATGCCCGGTGAACGTGGGTGTGAAATCCAGGTTGACGAACGCGGGTGTCTTGTACCTGCTGAAGGTGGAGCCCAACACGCTGCCGTTGAGAAACTCGAGGTAGTCCGCGCGCGCGATTCCGCCGCGCTCTGCGAGGACGGTCGTCTCGGCCATGATCTGGGTGACGACCCCCAGCACCAGGTTGTGGCATATCTTCACGAGCCGAGCGCTCTCTCCTCCGCCGACGTACACGACGCTCTGGCCCAGCATGCTGAGGTATGGAAGAGCGAGGTCATAAGCTTCGCGCGGCCCGGACACGGCCATGGTCAGCCTGCCTGCCTTCGCGACCTTGGCGTTCCCGCTGACCGGCGCCGCCAGCAGCGAGGCGCCGAGGCGGTCGGCGTGAGAGCGGACCTGCTGCGAGACGTCCATCGAAACGGTCGAAGTGTCGACCACGACGCGAGGGACCGGGCCGCCGTTCGACAGCAGGCCGTCCGGGCCGGTCATCACCGCTACAAAGTCCGGTGAGTCGGCGACGGAGACCACGACGATCTCGCGGTCGGCCAGCTCTGCGGGCCGGTCGACGAGGCGGGCGCCGGCGGCCATCAGGGGCTCCGCCTTGGCTCGTGTGCGGTTGTAGACCGTCACGTCGCAGCCGCCGTCGAGCAGCCGCTTGGCCAGCGCATAACCCATCCTGCCGGTGCCGATCCAGCCCAGCTTGTGGTCAGCCACGCTCATGCTTTCGAAACCCCTTCAAGCGGAAAACGCGCAAACGTTTGTCCTCATAGCCTACTCGCTCCCCGCGCGGCCGGATGCATCGAGCGCGCCGGCCTCATCCGCGCCGCGCGCCGTCGAACCTCGCACCACCAGCTGCGGGGTGAACACGACGCTGCGGGGCAGCACGTGGCCGCCGTCGATCTGGTCCAGCAGCATGCGCGAGGCTGCGCTGCCGAACTCGTGGATGGGGACATGGACGGTGGTCAGGCCCGGGATCAACCGGCTCGCGAGCGGGATGTCGTTGTAGCCGGCGATGGCCAGGTCCTGGGGCACCCGCAGCCCGGCCTTGCGTGCTTGACCGAGGGCTCCGACCGCGGCCATGTCGGTGACTGCGAAGATCGCCGTCGGTGGCTCGGGCAGGGCCAGCAAGCGCTCGGCCGCCCTTGCCCCTCCATCTTCCGTGAAGCCGGCTTCGGCCGTGAGCTCGGGGTCGGCGCCCAGCCCGGCTTCCGCGAGGGCGGCCTGGTAGCCGCGCTTTCTCAGCACCCCGGTGCTCACGGTCGCCTGCCCCGAAAGATGCCCGATCCGAGTATGGCCCAGCTCGACCAGGTGCTTGGTGGCGAGCCGTGCGCCGGCCACGTCGTCGGAGCCGACGAACGGGTCCATCCCCTCCTCGCTGTAGCGGTTGACGAGCACGTACGGGGTGCGCTGATGGCGGAGCGAGCGCACGGCCGGGTCCTTCAAGAAGCTGCTGGCCAGGATCACTCCATCGACCCGGCGGGCAGCTAGGGATTGCAGGTGGGCGCGCTGGCGGTCAGGGCTGCCGTCGGTGTTGCAGAGCAGGACCTGGTAGCCGCGCGGTGCGGCCGCGTCCTCGATGCCGCGGAACAGGGCGCCGAAGAACGGGTTGGTGATGTCCGGGATGACCACCGCGAGGACCAGGGTCTGGCGCAGCTTCAGGCCGCGCGCCACCCCGTTGGGACGGTACTCGGTCTGGCGTAGGAGGGCCTCGATGCGGGCGCGTGTGGGAGCTGCGATGCGCAGGCTCGGGTCGTGGTTGACCACCCGCGACACGGTCGACGGGTGGACTTTCGCCATCGCCGCCAGCTCCTTGAGGGTCACCGGCATGCCGTAAATCCCCTGATTGACATTCGAATCGGCCATGCCTAACATAGGGCAATCGTTTGTTCATGGCAACCTGAGTGCCATCCGCGTGCGCGCGCGCAGCACCGATTTAGAAAGGGAGCGAGGATGCGAAGGCCAATCACAGCAGCTATGGCGGGTCTGGGCCTGGCGTTGGTGGCTTGCGGAGGCAGCGGCGGAACGGCCACCTCCTCGCCAGGGGCACCGATCACGATCGGAGTTTCGGTCTCTCTTTCAGGCGACTTCTCGGGTGACGGCAAGGCGCTGGAGCAGGGCTACGACCTGTGGGCCCAGGACATCAACAAGAACGGAGGCCTGCTCGGGCACCAGGTCACGATGAAATACGTCGACGACGCCAGCAGCACGCAGCAGGTCGTCACGAACTACCAGAACCTGATCACCGTCGACAAGGTGCAGCTGGTTTTCGGCCCCTTCTCGAGCCTGTTGACCATCCCGGCATCGACGGTGGTCGCGCGCTATGGTTACGCGTTCCCGGAGCCGGCGGGCGGCGGACCGAGCGTTTTCAACCGCGGCCTGACCAACCTCTTCTTCGTCCAACCGGCCGCGGTCGAGGACAACCTGGTCAGCTACACCAAGTTCCTGATTGGCCTGCCCGCTGACCAGCGGCCGGCGAGCGTCGCATATGCGACCCAGGACGACCCGTTCACCCAGCCCCAGGTCGACAAGGCGAAGAGCCTGCTCGAGGCGGCCGGGGTGAAGACGGCGTACTACAAGGTGTACCCGGCCGAGACCACTGACTTCACGCCGATCGCGCTCCAGGTGGCGAGCTCCAATGCCGATGCGGTCATCCTGGGCACGCAGCTGCCGGACGCTCTCGCCTTCGTCCAGACCTTCATCCAGCAGCACTACAACCCCAAGAGCGTCATCGAGACGACCGGCCCCGACCAGGGCTCGCAGTTCTCGGGCCCTCTGGCCGCGAACACCGAGGGGATCATGGTGCCCGCCGGCTGGACGGCCAACGCCACGGCCTACGGCAACGGCACGTTCGTGAGCGAGTTCATCGCCAAGTACGGAGGCACCGCGGCCGACATCAGCGGCGACTCGGCTGAGGCTTACAGCGTCGGCCAGGTCACCGCGCAGGCCGCGGCGAACGCCGGCAGCATCGACAACGCCAAGCTCATAGCCGCAATGCACTCCGGCACTTTCCAGACGATCCAGGGCCCGATGTCGTTCGACTCAACGGGCAAGCCCCAGGGGGGCGTCGGCGTGTACATCGAGCAGTGGCAGTCCGGGCAGGCGATCTTCGTGTACCCGCCCAGCGTCGCCGCAGCCAAGCCCGAGTACCCGAAGAACAACTGGCAGTAGCGTGAGCCGGGGACGGTGAGCGCCGCGCACCGTCCCCTCTCCTGAACATCCAATGACCCTCGTTCTGGAAGCTATCGTGCTCGGGATCCTCACCGGTGGGGTCTACGCTCTCATGGCGTCGGGCCTGACGCTGATCTTCGGAGTGATGCGGATCATCAACGTCGGTCACGGCGCGTTGGTCGTGCTGGGGGCTTACCTGAGCTTTGCCGTGTGGCGAGCCCTGCACATCGACCCGTTCCTCACCCTGGTCATAACGATGCCGGTCATGTTCGTCTTGGGCATCGTGCTGCAGGTGGTCTTCATCCGGCCACTCAAGACCGACCGCGAGGGGCTCTCGGTGCTCGTGACCTACGCGATCGCCCTCGGGATCGAAGGCCTGCTCGGCTTCTTCTTTACCTCGAACTACGTCCAGCTGCGCGTCTGGTACGCCGACTCGAGCTTTCCGATCGGCAGCTTCCGAATCACCTACGTGTACCTGTACGGGTTCCTGCTGTGCCTGGCGATCCTGGCCGCCATCTTCCTGATGCTCTACCGCACGACGTTCGGCGCGTCGATCCGGGCCACCATGCTCAACCGGACAGCGGCCCAGCTCATCGGGATCGACGTCGACCGCGTCTCCGCCATCGCGTTCGGCATCGGCATGGCGACCGCTGCTGCCGGTGGTGTCGTGTTCGGGATCACCAATGCCTTCAACCCCGGCAGCCACTATGACCTCATCTCGAGACTGCTCACGATCATCGTGCTGGGCGGATTGGGCAGCCTGCGCGGCGCCATCATCGCGGCCCTCGTGATGCTGGTGTCCGAGGACATCACGTCAGTCCTCATCTCCCCTGTATGGGCCAGCTTCGTGTTCTTCGTGATTCTCGTGCTCGTGCTGCTGGTGCGGCCCCAAGGCCTGTACGGCGTGAGGGTCCGCGACCGCCTGTGAGGAGCCTGCCTCGCCTGCGCCTGATCCAGGGGGCCGGCGTGGTGGCCGTGTTCGCCGTGGCGATCGCCGTGCCTGCGCTCGCACCCGACCCCGCAACGACCAACATCGCCGTGTTCACGATGATGTACATCGGGCTGGCGACAGCGTGGAACATCATGGGCGGGTACACCGGGTACATCTCGCTCGGCCACGCCGGTTTCTTCGGCTTCGGCGCATACGCCCTGGGCCTGCTGCTGGCACGCTTCGGGGTGGCCGGCGGCTACCCGCCATTCCTGCTCGTCCCGGTCGCTGGATTGCTCACCGCGGTGCTGGCTTTGGCCATCGGCTGGTTCGCGCTGCGGACCCGGGCCGCGACGTTCGTGATCGTCACCATCGCTTTCATGTTCATGCTGCAGCTTCTCGCCGAGAACCTGGTCGGCATCACCGGCGGCGGCGGCGGGTTGAGCTTCCCCATCCCGAACTGGAGTGGAGACTTCTTCAACACCCCTTACTACTACGTGATGCTCCTGCTCGCCACAGTCGGCCTTGGTGCGTCATGGCTCATTCGCCATTCGAAGTTTGGCCTGGGCCTGCTCGCCATCCGCGACGACGAGGACAAGGCGCTCGCGGTCGGGGTGCCGACTCGTGCGTTCAAGCTCACCGCGTTCGTCATCAGCGCGACGCTCGTCGGGATGATCGGCGGCGTCTACGGCTACTACGTGACCTACATCTACCCCCAGTTCGTGGTCGACCCGCTCATCGGTATCTCGATGGTGTTGATGGTGTTCCTGGGAGGGCTTGGGACGTTGAGCGGGCCCGTGCTCGGCGCGCTCATCCTTGAGCCGGCGCAGCTATGGCTCGCGTACAACTTCGGCGCGAGCCGCCTGTACCTGGTCTTCTACGCGGCGGTGTTCCTGGGGGTCATCCTGCTGCTGCCGCGCGGCATCGTGCCGTCGGCGCTGGACCTGCTGGAGAGGTGGCGGAACAGGACCGGACCGCCCGCCTCCAGGCCCGCCACGCCCGCCACGCCCGCCAAAGCGGTCGCCCCGTGAGCCTCCTGCAGATCGACAAGCTGTGCAAACGCTTCGGTGGGGTCGTCGCGGTCGACGAGTGCTCGCTCTCGGTCGAGCCCGGGAGCATCACGGGCCTGATCGGCCCCAACGGTTCGGGCAAGACGACGGTCTTCAACCTGGTCACGGGTTTCATCCCGAAGGACAAGGGCACCGTGACCTTCAAGTCGCAAGTGATCGACCGGATGGGTCCCGACCGGATTTACGAGCTGGGGATCGGCCGCACGTTCCAGCTCGCCCGGATCTTCCCGCGCCTGACCGCGCTGGAGAACATGCTCGTACCGGTCCGCCGCCAAGGCCTGCGGGCGCTCTTCTCGGGCGCCGGTTGGAGCAACGAGAAGGCGCGCGCGATGGAGATGCTGGAGTTCCTCGAGATCGCGCACGTGGCGGGCAAGCTCGGTGGCGCGCTGTCCTACGGCCAGCGCAAGCTGCTCGAGCTGGGCGCGGTGATGATGGCCGAGCCGGACCTGGTCTTGCTGGACGAGCCCGCCGGCGGCGTCAACCCCGCCCTGCTCGACCGCATCTCCGCCCACATCCGGAAGCTGAACTCACGCGGGATCACCTTTCTCATCGTCGAGCACAACATGGGATTCGTCATGAACCTGTGCACGGACGTGGTGGTCCTCCACCGGGGCCGGCCCATCGCCAGCGGCAAACCTGAGGTCGTGCGCGAGGACGCAGCCGTGCTCGACGCGTACCTGGGGGCCTGACGTGGGGGCTCTGCTGGAGCTGGTCGCGGTGCGGGCTGGGTACGGCGGCGGCGACATCCTGCAGGGCGTGGACCTCACGGTGGACGAAGGCAGCCTCACCTGCATCGTGGGGCCCAACGGGGCCGGCAAGTCGACGATCCTGCGGGTCGTCAGCGGCCTTTTGCGCCCGAGCGCCGGAACGGTGCGGTTCGCGGGCGAGTCGCTGGCCGGCAAGAGCCCGCGGACCATCCTCGCGCGCGGAATCGTGCAGGTCCCGCAGGAGCGCAGCCTCTTCCCCACCATGACGGTCTGGGAGAACGTGCGGCTCGGCGCTTACAGCCTGCGGGACCGAAGCCTGGTCGAAAAACGCATGCGCAGCGTATGCGAGACATTCCCCCTTGTCTCGCAGCGCAGGAATGATCTCGCCGCATCGCTCTCGGGCGGCCAGCAGAAGATCGTGGAGTTCGCCCGCGCGATGATGCTCGACCCGTCGCTGCTCATCCTGGACGAACCTTCGATGGGCCTCGATCCGAAGACGCGAACGCTCGTGTTCAAGACGATCAGCTCGCTGAACGAGTCCGGCCGCACCCTGCTGCTGGTCGAGCAGAACGCTCGATCCGGCCTCGGGATTGCAACGCACGGTGTGGTGATGGAGAGCGGCCGGGTGCGGCTCGAAGGACCAGGTCTGGAGGTCTTGAACAACCCCGAGATCGGGCGCCTTTACCTGGGAGCCACGGCTTGAGCGCCGGCGGCGCGTACGACGTCATCTTTGCGGGCGCCGGCCACAACAACCTGGTGACGGCCGCCTATGCGGCGCGCGCCGGTTTCCGGGTCCTCGTGCTCGAGGGCGCAGACCGAATCGGCGGCGACACGACCTGCGAGGAGCTGACGATGCCTGGGTTCGTGCACGACCCGTGCGCGACAGCACACAACCTGATCCAGAGCAATCCTCTGATGAAGAACAACGAGCTGGGACTGGACACCCACGGGCTCAAGTACCTGTATCCCGACCCCGTCTTCACGATGCCGTTTCTCGACGGCGCGAGCATCACGATGTGGCGCGACCTGGAGCGGACGTGCGCCGAGATCGCACGGTTCTCGGCGGCGGACGCCGCCGCATATCGCGAGCTGCTCAACGACTGGGAGCAGGTGGCGCCCGTGGTCAACGACGAGCGCTCGAACCCGCCCCGGCCTCCGCAGAAGCTCGAGGCCCAGATGCGCGCGAGCTCGCTCGGGGACAGGATGGTCGAAATCCGCCGCGCAACGGCGATCGACGTCATCAAGGAACGGTTCGAGGACGAGCACGTGCGCGCGTTCTTCGCCTGGGTTGCCTTTATGACCTTGCATCCTCTCGACGAGCCTGAAACCGGCTTGCTCGCGTTCTCCCTGGTGGCGGGTCGCCAGCGCTTCAGCTGGATCCTTCCGGAGGGCGGCTCGATCCAGCTGCCGCTGGCGCTGCAGAAGGTCATCGAGGAGAACGGGGGCGCGATCCACACCTCCAAGCGAGTGACCCGGATCTTGGTAGAAGGAGGCCGGGCCACCGGAGTCGAGACGGCCGACGGCACCGGGTACCGCGCTGACCGTGCGGTGGTGTCGACGATCCACATCAAGCACCTGCCCGCGATCCTCGGCGAGGAGCACCTGCCCGACGATTACCGCGCCGGCATCGCCCGCTGGCAGCCCAACCTGACGATGTTCGTGACGCATTACGCGCTGAGCGAGGCGCCGCGCTTCAAAAGCGGAGACGTGCCGCGGCCCTCGGTGACGATGGGCGCGCTCGAGTCGCTGGAGTCCTACGACGCGATGCTGCGAGCATTCCGATCGGGAAAGGTCGACGTCGACGAGCCGGTCTTCCTTGCGTTGACGCCAACGGTCATCGACCCATCACGCGCCCCGGCGGGGAAGCACACCTTCAAGGTGATCAGCTTTCTGCCGTACGAGCTGGCGGATGGCCCGGAACGCTGGGACCGCATCAAGTCAGACGTGTCGAACGCGCTGTTCGAACGCCTCGCCCGATATTCGCCCAACCTGTCCCGCCGCATGGTGCTGGCCGAGCACGTCGAGAGCCCGCTCGATCTCGAGCGACGCAACCCGGCGAACTGGCGCGGTTCGTGCCACGGCGGCGCCAACTCACCGGAACAGAGCGGCTATTTCCGCCCCATGGAGGGCTGGTCGTCTTATCAGACTCCGGTGCCGGGCCTGTACCAGAACGGCGCGTGCACGCACCCCGGGGGCTCGGTCTCGGGGCTGCCCGGACGCAATTGCGCCCAGGTACTGCTGCGGGACCTCGGCTCGAGCCTCGAACAGGCCTTCGGAGAGACGAGGTGAAGGGATGAGCGATCAAGCGACGAGCAACCGTGTCCAGGTCGCAGCGCACCACTGGCGGCCACGCTTCGTCGCCAACGGGATCGACGTCAACGACTTCGACGAAACCGTGGCGAAGACCACGGAGTGGAAGGACTGGGGTCCCAACTGGCTGGCCGTCGGCGAGGTGCACGAGGCGCTCGGTAACGAGGCCTTGGCCGAGGGACATTCGGTTTCGGCGGCAGAGGCCTTCCAGCGCGCCTCGTGGTGCTACCACCTCGGCAAGTTCCTGTGGTTCGAAGACCTGGACGTTCATGCAGAGCTGCGCGATCGCTCGGTGTGGGTCTACCAGAAGGCCATGCCCCGCCTCGATCCGCCGGCCCAACGCCTGGAGATCCCGTTCGAGCGCCGGTTCATCCCTTGCAACCTAAGGCGTGCTAAGGGGTCCGACCACCCGCCGCTCGTGCTGATCGTGCCGGGGCTGGACTCATCCAAGGAGGAGCTCTTCGCGATCGAGCAGGACTTCCTTAGCCGCGGCATGGCGACGCTCACGATCGACGGTCCCGGGCAGTCGGAGAACTCGGTGCACTTCGCTATCCGTCCCAACTGGGAGACCGTGATCGCGCCGCTGCTCGACGAGCTGAGCCGGCGCGACGTCGGGGTCGACCTCCAGCGGATCGGCCTGATGGGCATCAGCATGGGGGCGATTTACGGGCCGCGCGCCGCCGCCCACGAAAAACGGTTGCGGGCCCTGGTCGCGCTGGCCGGCCCGTACAACCTGGGCGAGTGCTGGGACGCGCTCAACCCTCTCACCAAGGGCGGATACATCTTCTACACGAAGTCGGCCGGCGAAGCCGAGGCCAAGCGCATGGCGGACGCGCTCAACCTCGAAGGCGTGCTGCACCTGGTGAGCCAGCCGATGCTGGTAATCCACGGCGCGAGAGACAGGCTCTTCCCGCCCGCGCAGGCCGAGCGGATCGCGAGCGAAGCCCCGCATGCGAGGCTCGTCATGTATCCGGACGGCAACCACGTGTGTAACAACATCGCCTACAAGTACCGGCCCCTCATGGCCGACTGGATGGCCGAGCAGCTGGAGGTCGGAAACTAGAGCGCTGTTCCGTTGAGCGTGGTTTCCAGCGCCACGGTGATCGGATGCCGCAGGCTCTGCGCAGCATGGCACGCACGCTCAGCGTGGGCCGCGAGACGCCTGACCTGCTCAGCACCGGCTGCAGGACGTCAAACCTGATGCTCACCTCTTCGAAGTAAGGGGGCGCGTCGTCGACGTAGTACGTCTCGGGGTTGCGAAAGGTCGCTCGCACATCGGCCGTGGCGTCGTCGATCGGGACCTCATACAGCGGCGCGAACCGCGCCAGCTGGGTGAGCAGTCAAAACGCGGTCCCCATCATCACGAACTGCAGCGGCGAGGCGCCCTTTTCCGTGCCTCCCGCGCGAAAGGCTAGTCTGCTTCGACGGTGAACTAGCCCATGCGCCCTTCGAGGTGGACGTCCTCGATGATCTGCGCCACCGCACGCGTGGTGACGGTGCGCTGGTCGGGGGTGCGTACTACTCGGAGGGTGGGCGGACCCACATCCTCTACCTGGCGCCACTCCGATGAGCGCGCCGGCGCTATGCGCCCCGGCCCAGGTCCAATCGTCGCGGCGGCTGTCGGCCGGCGACGTCGTCCTGGCCGAGCCCAGCGCGATGCATCGCGGGTACTGGGGCCAGGTCCTGCGCTCGATCACCGTCTCGGCCGAACCAACCCCGGAGTACGCGCGGATGCACGCCGTCGCGCTGTCGACGTTCAACCGATTGGTGTCGAAACTGCCCGACGGCGCCACGTCGGATGAGCTGCTGGACATCGCCGGGGACATCCACCATGCCGAGTACACGATCTACGACGACCTCGTCCACATGGCTGTCGGGGGTGTTTATTCACCCTATCTGCGCACGCGGCCAACGACGACCCGACGACCCGCCGGCCATCACCTAACGCGAGAACATGCTGGTCGTCGTCCAGCCGGATGTCGTCAGCGAAGACCTGCGGATGGGCGTGCAGGTCGGGGAGATGGTCCGCGTGACGAAAACGGGCGTCGAACGGCTGCACCTGGCGCCGCTCGGCTTTTTTTGCTGCGGCTGAAATTCGACGTCATATCCAAGTAGACCGGGGATCACAGGCCTTCTGGCCCTGCTCCCAATGTCGGTGGACGGCGCAGTCTGGATCGCGGAGGTGAGTCCAATGGCAACCATTCCCCAAGAGCAAAAGCGGTTGATCCGAAGCCGGTCCGACCGGATCCTGGGCGGCGTCTGCGCCGGGCTGGCGAGATACTTCGGCACCGACCCTCTGCTCATCCGCCTGGTCTTCGTCGTCATCACCCTCGCCCAGGGCGCGGGGATCCTCCTTTACATCCTGCTTTGGATCCTCATGCCAGAAGAGGGAGTCGAGGCCCCGCCCGCAGGCGGCGAGGTCATCAGGACCGGCGTCGAGGGTATCAAGCATGACGTGGCTCGGGTCGCAGAACAGGTCCGCACCAACGCCCCGAGCGCCCACCGCCAGGGCGCCTGGCTCGGCGTCCTGCTCGTCGGAATCGGCGCCTACCTCCTGGCCGTCAACACCGGCGCGTTCTGGTGGTGGGATTGGCGGATCGGCGGACCGGTCGTCCTGATGCTGGCGGGGCTGTTCCTCCTCCTGCGAAGGCTGCGATGAATCGCTGGATCGCGTTCGCGAGCACCTGGTCGGCGCGGGCATCGCGGTGGGCGCAGCCTTCGGGCTGCTGTTCGGCCTGATGCTCCGCGACGGCGCCGTCGCGGTCGTGTCCGGTGTGGGGGCCGGCCTGGTGGTCGGCGCCATAGCCAGTACCCAGCGCCCAACCGCCGGGCGTCGGAAGCCGAACGACTGAAAGCGGCCGGTGAACCCGCCTGGGTTGCGCCTGGAGAGGTTTCGACAGTTTTAGCGATAATTTGACCCCAGGTGAGTCCTATTGCCTCGACCGCGCCATCTGCTTCGCCATGGCTCAGCCTTGGCGAGGCGAGCAGTCTGCTCGGGATCACGCCCGCCACCCTTCGCCGGTGGGCCGACCACGGCGACGTCGCGGCGTTCGTCACTCCCGGCGGACACCGGCGGTTCGCGCGCGCTGCGATCGAAGCCCTGGTTCCGCACCACCCCACCCGCCGTCCGCTGACCGGCCTGGGCGACAGCGCGACCCGGGTGGCGCGTGTCTACACGCGCTCGAGCGCCGCAAGGAGATCCGCGGCCAGCGTCGGCGCGCTGTCCGAGGTGGACCGGGCCGAGTTCAAAGACCGCGGCCGCCGGCTGCTGATGCTCCTGCTCGACCACCTCGCCGAGGAGAAGAGGCCGAGGTCGGGCACGAAGCTGGCCGAGGCGGTCGCGGCCGCATCGGAGTACGGGCGCAGGGCCGCTTCGCTCGGGGCGTCGCTTTCCGAAACCGTCGAGGCGTTCGTCCGGTTTCGAGGAGCGTTCACCGGCGAGCTGGCCGCCATTGCCCGGCGCCGCCGGCTCGACACCCAGGAGGCCACCGCGCTGCTGGTCGAGGCTGACGGAGCGATCGACCGGCTCCTGGTCGCCCTGATGAACGGGCACAGCGAGCGCCCCTCGTGAGAATCCGCATCGGCACGCGCGGGTCGAGGCTGGCACTGATGCAGAGCGAGCTCGTCGCTCGCCTGCTGCGCGACGCGGGCCACGAGGCCGTCCTCGTGCCGATCGTGACCGAAGGCGACGTCCGTCCGGTTGACATGTCACCGGGGGAGGGCGTTTTCGTGGCCGCCATCGCCCGCGCCTTGCTGGAAGGCGCGATCGACGCCGCCGTCCACAGCGCCAAGGACGTGCCTCTCGACGAGGAGCCCGACCTGGTCATCGCCTGCTACCCGGAACGGGCCGACCCGCGCGATGCGCTGATCACCCGGGACGGGCGAGCCTCGCTAGCGACCGTCGATCGTGGCGCCACGGTCGGCACCGACAGCCCTCGGCGGACCGGGTTTTTGCGCGCCGCCCGGCCCGACCTGCGCGTGGTCCCGCTGCACGGCAACGTCGACACTCGCCTGATGCGGCTCGACGAGGGCAAGGTCGACGCGCTGGTCATCGCTGCGGCCGGCATGGATCGGTTGGGACGCGGTGAGCGGATCGACGAGCGGCTGGAGCCTGGTCTGGTCGCCCCGGCGCCCGGCCAGGGCGCGCTCGCGGTGCAGGCGCGGCGGAGCGACCACAGGCTGCTGGACGTCCTCCGAGCCCTCGACCTTCCCGACATCCGTTTCGCCGTCGAAACCGAGCGCTTGGTGCTCCACTCGACCGGAGGCACCTGCCGGGCACCGGTCGGCGCGCTGGCGACGGTCGCCTCCGACACGTTCAGCCTGCTGGTCGGTGGAGTGAACAGCGATGGATCGGACAGGCAGATCCGGGTGATCCAGGGGCGGCGCGAGGAGGCGCACGACCTGGCGACCGAGGCCGGGCACCGCCTCGTCGCGGAGGTGGCCCTCAGATGAAGAGCATCCTCGTCACGCGCCCCGACGGTCCGACCGACCCGCTCGTCGCATCCCTCGAGCGCCTGGGCTACAGGGTGCACGCCGTCCCGACCGTCAAAACGGTCGCCGAAAGCGTTGACGCGGCCACGCTGGCGGGGTGCGACTGGATCGTCCTGACCAGCGCGCAGGGGGTGCATTCGATGACGTCCATTCCAACGGGTTCGCGTTTCGCAGCCGTGGGAGACAGGACAGCGGCCGCGCTGAGGGCGCGCGGAGTCGAGCCTGCGCACATCCCGCCGCAGGCGAGCGGGGCGTCGCTCGGCCAGACGCTGCCGGATGTAGCCGGCAAGCGCATCGCGCTGGTCCGGGCCTCGGCAGCGGACGCCGACCTACCCGAGCTCCTGCGCCGGCGGGGCGCGATCGTCGAGGAGGTCACGGCGTATCGAACGGTCGAAGGACCTCCGGCTTCGGGTTTGCGCCTGCGGGTGGCGCTCGCCGACCCTCAGCTCGCGGCCGTGGTGTTCGCCTCGGGCTCCGCGATCCGCGGCTTCGTCGGCCTGGGCGGGCCAACCCGCCTCCCAGCCATCACGATCGGCCCGCGCACCACGGCCACCGCGCGCGAGCTCGGGTTTGCGGTCATCGGCGAAGCAATCTCGCAGAGCGCCGAATCACTGGCAGCGGCAGTCGCCGCCGCCCTGCCGTTGGAGGAGATGAAGAATGCGTGAGCTGACCAGGACGCGAAATGTGACCACGCCAGGTGCCGAGAGGCCCCGGCGCCTGAGAGCGCGCCCCGCTCTGCGCGCGCTTGTGCGCGAGACGCGGGTCGATCCAGCGCAGCTCGTCGCGCCGCTGTTCGTGGTCTCCGGCCACAACCGCCGCCAGGAGATCGCCTCGCTCAAGGGGCACGCGCGGCTCAGCCCCGACCTCGCGCTGGCAGAGGCGGCCCGGCTCGCACGACTCGGCGTCGGCGGCGTCCTGCTGTTCGGCATCCCGGACGAGAAGGACGACCTCGGCCACTCGGCGGCCGACGCGGCCGGCCCGGTGCCGCAAGCCCTGCGCATGATGAATGCCGAGAAGCTGCCGATGATCCTGGCCGCCGACGTCTGCCTGTGCGAGTACACGACGCATGGTCACTGCGGAATCCTCGACGGCGAGCGCATCGACAACGACGCGACGCTTCCGCTGCTGGCCACTGCTGCGACGGCCTATGCGGAGGCGGGCGCGGACATCGTGGCGCCCAGCGCGATGATGGACGGCCAGGTCGGCGCACTGCGACCGGCGCTCGATGAAGCCGGCTTCGGCGACACCGCGATCATGGCGTACGCCTCCAAGCACGCCTCGATCTTCTATGGTCCGTTCCGCGAAGCCGCGGGATCGACGCCGAGCTTCGGCGACCGGAAGACGTACCAGATGGATCCTGCCAACGGCCGGGAGGCGATGCGCGAGCTGGAGCTCGATGCAGATGAAGGGTCCGACATCCTGATGGTCAAGCCGGCCATCACGTCGCTCGACCTCCTGACGCGCGCGAGAGATCGATTCGACCTCCCCCTGGGCGCCTACCAGGTGAGCGGCGAGGCGGCCATGATCGAGGCCGCCTCGGAACGGGGTTGGATCGACCGTCGCGGCGCGATCCTTGAAACGCTGACGGCCATTGTCCGCGCGGGCGCCGACATCGTGATGACCTATTTCGCAGCCGACGCGGCCGGCTGGTTGCGGGCCGCGCGATGACGGAGCGCCGCTTCATCCACGCCCTGGCCCTGGGACTCGACGGCGGCTGGCGCCGCCTGCCCGCCGACGATAGATGCGCATCCGCCGCCGAGCTGGTGGCAGCGGCCGAGGCGGCGGCGGGTGTGACCACCCACTCGTACTCGATGATCGGGCTGCGGGCCGGCTCCGACCTGCTCCTGTGGAGCCTCGGGCCATCACTCGAAGCACTCGAAGAGAAGGCCGCGGCCGTGCTGCGGTCGGGCATGGGCCGCTGGATGCGCGTGACTCAGAGCTTCCTTGGGATCATCCAGCAGTCCCAGTACGTCAAGAAGGCGACGCCGCAGGAACAGTCGCTGTTCAGCGGCGAGCGGTCGCGCTACCTCGTCGTCTACCCGTTCACCAAGAGCACCGACTGGTACCTGCTGGGCAAAGAGGCGAGGCAGGGGATCATGAACGAGCACATGCGGATCGGCCACGACTACCCGCAGGTCCGCCAGCTGCTCGCCAACAGCTTCGGAGTCGACGACATGGACTTCCTGGTCGCTTACGAGACCGACGACCTACCCAAGTTCAGCGAGCTGGTGCGCGCGTTGCGTGAGACTGAGGGCAGGCGGTCGACGGTACGGGACACGCCGATCCTCACCGGCGTGCACCGCTCGCTCGCCGACATCACAGCCCTTCTGGGCGCCGGCGAGAAATCGACTTGAGCCGTTTCCTGGACGCCGCTCACCGGCGGCCAGTCGACGTCACGCCCGTCTGGCTGATGCGTCAGGCAGGCCGTTCGCTGCCCGAATATCGCAAGCTGCGCGAGCGCTGGAAGCTCGTTGACATCGTCGCGCAGCCGGAGCTCTGCGCGGAGGTGACGCTGCAGCCTGTGCGGCGGCTGGGCGTCGATGCGGCGGTGATGTTCGCCGACATCATGCTGCCGCTGCGCGGAATGGGGGTCGAGTTCGAGCTCGTCGAGGACGTCGGGCCGGTGATCGCGCACCCGATCGCATCCGAGGCGGATGTCGACCGCCTTCGTGTGCCGGCCGGCGAGGAGGCGGCCCCGCAGGTCATCACGGCGGTGCGGCAGGTGGTCTCCGAGTCGCCCGTCCCGGTGATCTGCTTCAGCGGCGCGCCGTTCACCCTGGCCAGCTACCTGATCGAAGGTCGGCCGAGTCGCGATTTCTTGAAAGTCAAGACCTTCATGTACACGCAGCCCGAGGCATTCGAGCGGCTGCTCACCAAGCTGGCCGCGACGATGGCCGCCTACCTCCGTGCGCAGGTGGCAGCCGGAGCGTCGGCGATCCAGCTGTTCGACTCGTGGGTGGGCGCGCTGGCGCGCGAGGACTACGACGCCCGCATCCTGCCTCATACGCGCTCGATGCTCGCCGATCTCGCGCCGCTCGACGTGCCGCGCATCCACTTCGGAACCAACACGGCAGGTTTGCTCGAGTCGATCGCCGCGGCCGGCCCGGACATCGTCTCGCTCGACTGGCGTGTCCCGCTGGACGCCGGATGGTCGATCGTCGGCCACGAGCGCGGCGTGCAGGGCAACCTCGACCCGGCCGTGCTGCTCGGTCCGCCCGACCTCGTGCGCGCGCGCGCCCGCGACGTGCTGAGGCGCGCCGGCGGACGAGCGGGTCACATCTTCAACCTCGGTCACGGCGTTCATCCGTCGACGCCGCTCGAAAACCTCCAGCTCCTGGTCGAGACCGTCCACGAATGGGAGGTGGCGCGTGTCGGCTGAGTTGAAGACCGGTGTGCTGTGCATGGCGTACGGCAGCCCCGGCAGCGAAGACGACATCGAGGCCTACTACACGCATATCCGTGGCGGTCGCAAGCCCTCGGCGAAGGCGCTGGAGGAGTTGAAAGGACGCTACCGGGCCATCGGCGGGTCGCCACTTACCGCGATCACCCGCGAGCAGGCGACCGCCCTGGGCGACCGGCTCGGCATTCCCGCCTTCGTCGGCATGAAGCACGCTTTGCCGTTTGTCGCCGACGGAGCGGACGAGGCGGCCCGCGCCGGCATCCAGCGCCTCGTCGGCTTGCCGCTCGCCCCTCACTTCGCCGCCATGAGCCTCGGCGCTTACGAGAAGGCCCTGTCCGAAGCGTGGCAGGGCGAGCTCGTCTTCGTCCGTGGTTTCCACGACCATCCTGCGTTCATCCGCGCCGTCGCCCGCCTGATCGAAGAGAAGCTTGCCGAGTCGAGGCCGGAGCGGCTGTTCTTCACAGCGCACAGCCTGCCCGCCCGCATCGTCGCCGAGGGCGACGGCTATCACGACCGTCTGCTCGAGAGCTGCCGCCTGGTCGCGGCCGCGATCGAGCTGCCCGACTGGGAGTTCGCGTTCCAGTCCGCCAGCACGACCGGCGAGCCGTGGCTGGGGCCCGACCTCCTCACCGCGATCGAGCGCTCGGGCGCCCGCGACGTCCTCGTGTGCCCCATCGGTTTCGTCGCCGATCACCTCGAGATCCTCTACGACCTGGACGTCGAGGCCCAGGAGTTCGCCCGCGCGCACGGCATCAGGATCCGGCGCACGGCCTCGTTCAATGCCCGGCCGAATCTGATCGGGGCGCTGGCCGAGATCGTCGAGGACGCGCTCGCGACGCGTTACAGGGGAGATAGGCCCCACTTCTGAGGGCTAGCGGCCCTACCCGGTCGCCGGCGCCAGAGGGATGCTCGAGTCGTGGCGCGGCAACCAGCGACGCCCGAGCCCGGGACGGCCGTGGCATCCACGAGCCGGCCTCCGACCGAGCACGTCGTCTATCTCGACTGGCTCAAGTTCCTGGTCGTCTACGGCATCGTCGTCTACCACTCCAGCCTGCCCTTCACGTACGGCGGCGGCTGGCTGATCGCGAGCCACGACAAGAGCCTGGTGCTGACCGCCTTCGCCGGGTTCACGTTCCCGTGGGGCATACCGCTTCTCTTCCTCCTCTCTGGGGCCGGCGCCTATTTCGGGCTGAGGACCAAGACGGCGTCGGCATTCATTCGCAAACGAATCCTCAGGCTGGGCCTGCCCCTGGTCGCGGGCATCATCCTCCTGTCGCCCCTGCAGTCCTACCTGACGAGCGGCATCGCGCCGAAGAACGTAGGAGGGATGCTCGGCTACTACCCGCAGTTCCTGGGCTCTATGCGGTTCGACTGGACCCCACAGTGGTTGGGTCGATACGGGTATCACCTCTGGTTCCTCGGCTACCTGCTCGCGATCACCGTGGTAACGCTTCCGCTCCTGGAGTGGCTCCGAGGCGAACACGGGCGGCGCTGGGTTTCGCGGCTGGCGCGGATGAGCCGGCACCGAGCGGGAATTCTCCTTTTCGCGCTGCCCCTGGTGGTGAGCCAGCTCCTGCTCCGCAACCGGTTCCCGGCCTACCAGGACTGGGCCGACGTCGCGACCTACACCATGGCCTTCCTGGCCGGTTTCCTGCTGGCGTCCGACACGCGCTTTGCGGTCGCGATTCGAAGGCGTGCGCGCTTCGCCCTCGTCATGGGGATCGTCTCCTCGCTGGTGGTCGGCTCGATGCTCGTGCTGTCCGCCGGCAACCCGAAGATGATCTCGCCGGCCGACATCCCCTTCTACGCGGCCTACAGCGTGTTCTGGAGCCTGAACATCTGGAGCTGGTGCATGGCGGTGCTCGCGATGGGCGTGATCTGGCTCAACCGGAGCAACGCGGTGGTGAGGTACGGGGCCGAGTCGGCGCTGCCTGTCTACATCGTGCACCACCCCATCGTCGTCGTCCTCGGGTCGTTCATCATCACCTGGGACCTGCCGCTGCCGCTGCGGTTCCTCCTGCTGGTCACCTGCGCGATGGCGATCACCGTGGGGATCTACGAGTTCGGAATTCGCCGGACCAATGTCACCCGCTTCATATTTGGCCTTTCGCCGCTGGGCGACCGCACGTCGGGGCGCCAATCACCAGGCTCGACAGCGCTGAGCACGGCACTTCCGACCCCGGGGCTCGGCAGATGAGCTGGCCGGCGTGGCTGATCAAGCCGCGGCTCGCCGTCGTGCTGGGCGGAAGCCAGCGCGCGCTCCCCGCCTGACGCTCCCGATCTCCTGATATCGCCCGCGTTCTCGCACGGGCGCTCGGCATCGCGATCTCACGACCAAGCCGGTCGGTAGGTTGGGACGGCACGGGCAGATTGGGCGCCTGAGACCGAAAAAGGCTACTTCGCGTGAGTTGACATGCGTGTCAACTCAAGGGAGACTCGGACCATCAAACCTTTCCTGAGGAGGAATCATGCGCAAATTCATCCTGTCCGCCGTCTTCGCCCTGGTCGTCATGGCCGCGTCGATCATCCCGGCTTTTGCCGGCGGCGTGGGACCCACCCCGTAAAGCCAGCTGTTAATTCGTTGAGCGAACTGTCGAGCTTGGCGGTAAACTTCCGCCAATGCTCGACAGTAAATACCGCGGGCGCCGCCTGGGGGTGGCCGTTCGGGAGGGCTCCATACGGCAGGCCAGGAAGCAGGCCGGGCTCAGTCTCGCGCAGGTCGCCGCGGGCCAGGTGAGCCGCACCGCCATCCTTTACATCGAGACCGGCCGGACCAAGCCGTCAATGGAAACCCTGCGGCTGATCTCGCGCCAGACGCGATTCCCCGTCAACTACTTCCTCCTCGACCCCGAAGGCGGAACCAAGTACAGCGAGCTGCCTGATGAGCTACTCCAACTCGAGCGCCTCATCGCGACGCGCGATTTCGAGGCCACGATCGAGCTCGCGGTGCAGATCCTCAAGAAACCCCGTGGCGCCGACGACTCCGCCCTCGTGAAGTTCCATCTCGGCCAGGCCTACTGCCGCCTGGTCAGGCCTGAAGACGCGTTGCCCCACTTAACAACCGCTCGCCAGCACTTCGATCGACGCGGCGATGAGGCGATGGCGGTTGAAGCCCTCGACTGGGAGGCGGCCGCGCTCGGCCTGCTCGAGGATCCCCGGGCACTGCGCATGACCGAAGAGGCCCTCGAGCGGTGCCAGAGGCTCGATCCCAAGCCCGCGCTGACTGAGGCGCGCATCCTCGGCCACATCGCGAATCTCCACGTGGTGGGACATTCGTGGTCCCAGGCCGTGCGCTATTACGAATCCGCAGTCGAGGCTGCGGGAGCCGTCAAAGACATCTTGCTCGCCGCGAAGATGCACCACGGCCTGGGGGCGGTCTACCAGCGAATGCTCAACCCCGCCGAAGCGCGTCGCCATTTCGGCAAGGCGCTGTCCCTGTACGCCATCGAGTCCGACCCGAGTGCGATGTATCGAGTCGAAATCGACCTCGGGTACCTGCTCCTGCAGCAGGGGCACCTCGACGCGGCCGAGCACCACCTGTTGACGGCGCTGGCCGGGTCGGAGCAGGTCAACCTCGACCGCCGCGGGCGCGGCTTCATTTTGAACAACCTCGGCCACCTGAACCTTCTGCGGGATGACGTCGACGCCGCTCGCCGCTACGTCGAACAGGCGCTGGAGGGCGGAGAGGCGACGGGTGAGAACCTGGTCCGCGCCGAAGCGCACGAGCTCCTCGGCCAGCTGGCGGAGCGAGAAGGCGATCGCAGGGGGGCGGACGAGGAGTTCGGGATCGCGATCGGCATCCTGAAAACGCTCGGCATGCCGGACCGGCTTCGAGACCTGCACATGGAATACGCCACGCTGCTGGACGCGCGGCACGACATCGAAGCGTCTGTTCGCCACTGGCGGCAAGCCGCCCAGCTTGGCAAGCTCGCCACGGCCGGCCTCGCGTTGAGCGGCGCCAAGAAGACGGCCGGCGCGCTCTCGCGCTGACCGGAGCTAACTCAGCTCAGCCAGCTGGGTGCAGTGCTCCTCGGCGTGGCCGACCATCAGGTTTTCCATCGCCCACCCGACCGTCTCCTCGCCGCGCCCGCGCATGGTGACCTTGCGGTCGAGGTCGCTCGACACCAGCCGGTCCAGGAATCGCTGTAAGCCCTCGAACCCCGAATCGATCCGCGCGCGAAGCGCCGTCTCCCCCACCTCGCGCCCGTGGTCGACGGCGTGCTGCCGTTCGGTCGAACCCGGCAGCCGACCGAACGGCTGACCCTCGATCGCGACCTCTAGCTGGGCGACCCAGAACGGAAGAACCTCGGCGACATGGCCGAGGATGTTGTAGCGGTCCCACCGCTCGCCGCTCCTGGGATCGGGCGGTCCCTGCCGGTCCGGAGCTGACGCGGGCAGGGCTCTGAACCGCTCGCGAACAGCTGACGCGCGGCGCCGCAGCACCTCGATGTCATCCGCGTCCATGTTTCCTCCTGGCGCGACGCAGCGCAATGTGACGGTCATCTGCTCCGAGCCGCGGACGCGACGGGCGCCTCTCAGCGATCATCAGGGTAGGCCCCACAGATTGACGAGGAGTTGACCATGAGCGTAGACACCTGGACCCGCTACCAACTGCGCCGCAAGCTGTTCTCGATCGGCGAGGACTTCTGGATCGAGAACGACCGAGGCGAACAGGTCTACAAGGTGGACGGGAAGGTGCTGCGCATCAGGGAGACCTTCGAGCTCCAGGACGCCGGCGGGACGGCTGTCGCCGTCATCCAGGCCAAGCTGCTCGCGATCCAACCGACCATGAACATCGAGCGGAGCGGCCAGGTTTGGGCTACGGTCAAAAAAGCTCTCTTCACGCTGTTCCGGCAGCACTACTCGATCCACGTCCAGAACGGCCCAGTCCTGGAGGCCCAGGGCGACATCCTGAATCATGAATACGAGATCTCGGACGGCGGCCAGGTCATCGCGACGATCTCGAAACGCTGGTTTACCGTGCTCGAGACCTACGGCATCGCCATCGCCCCTGGCCATGACGAGGTTCTGCTGCTGGCGTCGGCCGTCTGCATCGACGAGATGTCGGAGCGGGATCGAGACCGCTGACCCCGGTCTCAGATGCGGTTCGACTGCTCCCATTGGGCCTGGCATGACATGCACCGCGTCGAGGCGGGCAGTGCCTCGAGCCTCTCCGCCCCGATGTCCTTGCCACAGTCCTCGCACTTCCCGTAAGCGCCGTGGGCGCGCCTTTCGGCTGCATGCTGCTCCTGCTCGCGGTCGAGCTCGAGAATCTCCTCGATGGTGCCGAGCGTAGCCTTCTCGCTCAGGTCCTGGGTCGCATCTGCGTTCCTGAATCCTCTACTCATGAACCCAGCTTAGGCCGCTTCCCGGCTCGCGGTTCGTTTTGGACGCTCCAGATGTCGCCGACCGTGAATCCTTCGGGAAAGGGATCGTCGGGGTCCAGCAGGTAGTTGGCGATCGCGTAGACGTACGCCGTCCCCGTGATGGCGGGCACGACGGCCGGGTATGGACCGACCGAGGTCTCGCGCACCAGCCGGCCGGTGAACGTGGTGCCCAGGATGCCTTCGTGTACGAAATCCTCGTCCAACCCGAGCTGCTTCCTGGCGTGCATGACGGCCATCCGGGCGCACGTCCCTGTGCCGCACGGCGAGCGGTCCAGGATCCCGGTCCACGTGTCGGGGCGGGCCGGGTCAAAAGGACCGCTGGAGATCACGACCGTGTTCTTCGCGTGGCCGCCGCCGGTCGACGGGCCTGTGAACTCCATGATCGAGATGCCACTGACGGCCGGGTTCTCGGGATGGGAGACCGGGAGCTGCTCGCGGGCGGCCGCCTTGATCGTCTCCCCCACCCGCACCAGGTCGCGGCCCTCGTCGGGGCTGATCCGGAAGCCCAGGGGGGCGGCCTCGACGATCACGTAGAACATGCCGCCGTAGGCGACGTCGACCCTGACCGTCCCCAGGCCGGGCACCTCCACCGGGGCGTCGAGGTGGACGGCGAAGGCCGGCACGCTCTCGAAGGTGATCGACCGGCACCGGCCGCCCTCGACGGCGGCCGTGATCGCGACCAGCCCTGCGGGCGCCTCCAGGACGAACCGTGTCGTGGGCTCGGTCGCCGGGATGACGCCCATCTCGACCAGCGCGGTCGCGGTGCAGATGATGTTGCTGCCCGACATCGGCGGGTACTCCGTCTGCTCCATGATCACGAACCCGGCGGCGGCGCGCCGGTCGGTGGGCGGAAGGACCACGTTGCAGCACAGGCCGGGATACCCGCGCGGCTCTCGCAGCATCAGCTTGCGGATCCCATCCAGGTGCTGCTCGAAGTACACGCGCTTGGCGAACATGGTGTCTCCCGGCACGTCCGGGACGCCGCCCATGATCACGCGGCCGGGCTCGCCCGCCGCGTGTAAGTCGACCGCCATGAGCATCCGGGAAGCGCGCACGAGTCCATCATCGGCCGAACTGCGTATGCGGGGCTTGCGACCGGCGCCGCTTGGTGCGAACATTTGCTCGCCGTGCCTCCACCGTCAATCGAAGCGATCGAGCTCGGCCTCAATACCGCCGACCCGACCACCCTGGTCATCGACCTGAACTGCGCGTTCGCCTCGATCGAGCAGCAGCACGACCCGGCGCTGCGGGGTCGGCCACTGGCGATCGCCGCCTACGCCACCGACGCCGCCACGATCGTCTCCTCGTCGCGGGAGGCTCGCGACCTCGGCATCAAGACCGGGATGCGTGTGTACGAGGCCAGGGCCCTGTTCCCGAAGATCGTCGTGCGCGAACCCAACCCGCCCCTCTACCGGGCGGCGTCGGACCGGCTGATCGAGATCATGGAGCGCCACAGCCCCGACGTGCTCCGGATGTCGATCGACGAGGCGTCGGTCAACCTGGTCGGCACTCCGGGACTCGTGAAGCTCGGACCGCAGGGCGTGGGCCGTGCCATCAAGAAGGCGATTCGCGAGGAGATCGGCGAGTGCGTCACCTGCTCTGTCGGCATCTCGACGTCGATCTGGATGGCCAAGCAGGCGTCCAACCTCGACAAGCGCGACGGCCTTCAGCGCATCGACCACACGAACCTGGTCTCGGTGTTCGAACGGCTCCAGCTCACAGACCTGTCGGGCATCGCCGAAGCCAGCGCGAGACGGCTGCTGAAAGCGGGCATCACCACGCCGATGGAGTTCTTGCGGGCGACAGGCGAGCGGTTGAAGCTCTCCGGGATGCACGCCGAGGTGGCGTCGGGTTGGGGCAAGCGGCTCAGGGGATTCGAGGTCAGCAGCTTCGAGAGCGCGAGGCGCAAGAGCTACAGCCACTCGCACGTGCTGGCGCGCGCGACCAGCTCGCAGGCGGAGCTCGAAGAGCTCTTGATGCGCCTGTCGGACATGGTCGGGCGGCGCCTGCGGGCGGCGGGGCGGCGCGGCAGTGTGGTCTCGGTGGGGGTGGTCTACCGGCCCGATGCCGGGCATTTCTCGCGGCAGTCGACGCTCGCCCGGCCCATCGCGACCGGGGACGAGATCTACCAGGCCGCCCTGAAGCTGCTGGCGGCGCGAGATCCGCGGCGCTCGGTCGGCACCCTGGGCGTGGGGCTGGCCGGGTTGAGCGAGAACGATGCCGGCCAGCTCGATCTCTTCGGCCAGGCGCCGCGCAACGAGCGCCTGGAGGCGGCGCTGGACGCCATCCGGGACCGGTTCGGGGAGGACGCGGTGCAGCGGTCGCGGCTGCTGGGTCGAGCTCGCGTCGTGCGGGATCGCATCGCCTTCGGGAACACCGGGCACCCGGACGAGCCGAGGGAAAGCTAGGCGCGATCCTGAAATGCCCGGGCCGTGTCTCGAGCCAGAGTCTGTCTTATGTGCGCGTACACGAGGGGATGGTCGAGCAGATCGAAATGGCTCATCGCGCCGACATGGACGACCTGGTCCGCACGCACCGCCACCGAACCGTCAGCCCGTTGTCCTGCCGCGCTCTCGGTTCGGACGAGCATGTCACCGCCCAGCCAGCCGAGCGGGTGAGCGGCATCTCGCGTCAATGTCGCCGTGATGAACGTCTGAGCACATCCAGGCAGTGAAGGGACGTCGCTGCGGTGGTCGTGCATCAGCCGGCCGGGATCCTCGCCGCGCCAATCGTCGTCCACGAGGTAGCCGAAACGCAGGTCGCGGATGCCCGCGCTGCGCATGTCCAGGATCCGTGCCAGCGGCCGGGTCTCGGGCACCGCGCGAAGCACCCACGCCGCGGCGTGGACCGACTTCTCGAGCGGAACGCCGGTGTGCGGGGACCCGAGGGCAACCAGGTGCCGTAGCTTCGACGGCCACCTGCGGGCGCCCGTCCGAGCCGCATGGCACGCCGATCGCGCGACCAGGCCCCCCATCGAGTGCCCGATCAGGACCATCTCCTCAACGGCCACCGGCCACGAGTCGACCAGATCCTCGAGCAGGCCGGCCAAGCGGTGTCCGTTCTCGCTGATGTGCAGGCCCGAGTTGTAACGGATGTAGACGGGCGTGAAGCCGAAATCGCACCTGAGCTGGGCTCCAAAGTCAAGGCGGCCACGCCTCGGGCGACGCCAGCGTTCCTCCGTCTCGCTGAGACCATGCAAAAAGATGGCCAGCCGGCCGGTGGGGCGGCGGATGGCATGTCGCAGCGCATCGCGTTCACATGCCACATCGGCGCCCTTGCAGCGAACGGCCATCGGAATCGCAAGCGAGTTCCCCTGCTTTTCAAGTGCATCCCCGATGAGGCCGTTCAGAGCGCTGACTGCGGCGCGACCACGCCGGGAGGCGGTCAACGGGCGGGAGTCCGCACCCGTGAGCGCCCGGACCGAGAAGGAAGAGACCGATGTGATTGCCCCGCTGAGCTTCCGAACGGCCGTGTACGTGACGGTAGCGGCTCGGTCGTGGACATAGCGGGAAGGGCCGCCCAGGGGCCCAATGCTCCGAAAGACGCGGCCGGCCACGGCATTGTGAAGCGACTCGGTGGTGCCGATGACCAGCCTGTCGAACGCGTCTCCACCAACTTCGACCAGGGCACTCAGCTCGTTGGCCATGACTCGGTGCGAGAGATTCTGCGCCGGCGACGCGGTGTTTGGGACGTCTAGCTTGCTTTGGTTCGGCGCCCCCGAGCGAGGTTTCGTCGCAACGCGAGAAGGCCCGCGCGGCGCCCGGCTTGCATGAACTCGGGCCACTGAGAGTGATCGAGGAACTGCACATAGAAGCCTGCCCGCCGCACCAGCTCGTACGGGACCGGGTCGATCATCATCACCGTGCCGACCTCGGCCCGCAGCCGGCGGAGGTTCTCACGCGCGAGCTGGACGTGCTGGGCGGTGACCACCTGGTCGGCGATGTCGAGCATGCTCCAGCGCCTTTCCTGCCAACCGCTCGCGTCCTCCCCCGCGAAGCCCGGTGGGTAGAAGCAGTTGACGCCCAGCACCACGTCGCACTCTGGGGCGAGGTCGAGAATCGGATGAACCGGGAAGATGTCGACGATGCCCCCGTCGCACCAGTGCCCGCCCCGCCAGGGCACCGGATCGACGAACAGGGGAAGGGACACCGCCATCCGGATGGCGCGGGAGACCTTCAGATCCGGGTACGTGGACGGGCCGATGTACTCGAGCCGGTTGTGCTCGATGTTCCACACCGGGGCGTAGGTCGGGATCTTGAGGTCGCCGAGCCTGGTGTCGCCCAGGAATTCGGAATACGCGGCCTCGAGCCTGGATCCCTTGATGACCCCGGCAAAGCCTCGTCCTTGGGAAGGCAGGATGCCGGCCAGTCCGTGCCAGTTCGCGTCCACCCAGGCGGTGGGTTCGGCTTCAAGCACGAACCGAGCCACCTCGTCCGGGCTCTTGCCCGCCGCGACCGGGTAGCCGAACAGGGCCGCCCCCGAGGCGAATGACATCGCCCGAGGACGCACGCCGACCTCCTCGCACGCCTTCAGCACTCCAACCAGACAGGCCAGGGCGCCGCTGCCCCCGCTCGCCACGATGCCCAGGCGAATCGTCCGGACCGGGGCTCTTGGGTTTCTGGCGGGCCAGGGTGGAACGGCAGGCAGGGCCGGCTTCCGATCCATCGGCAGTCGGACGAGGGCGCGGCGAAGGGCTCCCACAAACCCGGCATCCTCACGCATCCTTCGTGCGAGATCACGGATCTCGGTCAGGCCGTCGAAGTACTCTCGCACCCGGAAGATGTCGATCAGTTCGCCCAGTCCCGGATATTGATCGACGGCCATCGCCATTCAAGATGCTGGGCCGATCGCGACCCCAACAGGGTCGGACGACCTCAGAATCGCGGGTCGTAGCCGTATACACCACGGTCGGATGGCGTTTCGACGGGTTCGGAGGGGGGCATAAAATGAACGGATGCCCACCCTCAAATGGCGAAGCCTGGCCGGTTTTGCAGCTCTGGCTGCCCCCATCTTGATGTGGTCGGAGTTCCTCAGCATGGGCCTCACGCGCCATGGCTACAACCTCCTGACCCGACCCTTCAGCGACCTGGCGACGCGCGGCACCCAGAACTCGACGATCTTCGACCTCGGCTTCTTCCTGGTCCCAGGAGTCCTGGCCATCGTCCTCGGGCTGGGGATGGCCTTCTCGATCCGCGGCGGCCAGGCCTGGCGCGCGGGGGCGGCCCTGGTGGTCGGCGCGGGCGCCTTTCAGATCGCGACCGGGATCTTCCAGCAAGACCCCACGTCCGTCGTAGCGGGCGTACTGCACGGGACGATGGCCCAGATCTGCTTCGCCCTCGCGAGCGTGGCGCCGCTGGTCCTGTTCTTCGGCTCTCGAGATCACGCCCACCTGTCGCCACCGCGCCGCATGTGGATGGCGGCCGGAATCGCTTCATTCGCGATCGAAGCCTTCGCCCTCGCCATCCACCCGCTGGTGCACTATCCGGACGGCCTGTTCCAGAGGCCCTTCACGCTGGTCCTGACGGTCTTCTTCGTCACGACCGGCATCTGGCTCTTGAGATCCCGCGGACTCGAGCGCCGGCTGGAGCCGCAACCGGTCTACACCTAGTCCGGGCGTCCTCCCAACGGGCCGAGCAGGCGCGCGGCGTTGCCGGAGTACACCGCGGACCTGTCCTGGTCCGACAGCTTGCAGGCTTCGATGTCGTCGATCGTCGCCTCGACCGCGTTGGGCGGCCCCAGCGGCATGTCGGTGCCGAAAAGCACGTGTTGCGGCCCGAAGAAATCGAGCACGCACCGCACGGCGTGCGGAGCGCCGAACAGCGCGGTATCGGCATAGAAGCGTCGAAAGTATTCGACCGGCGCAAGCGGCAGCGTGTCCTTGACCTGCCGGTATCCCGGCCCCATCCCCAGGCGCGCGGAGAAATGCGGGACCATGCCGCCGCCATGATGGGCGATCAGGCGCAGGTTCGGATGCCGCTCCATCAGGCCTGAGTACACGAGCCGCGAGAGCGCGGCCGCCGTTTCATACGGCCAGCCGATCGACCACCACAGGCCGTAGTCGGAGGCGCTCTCGGTCGGATAGTCCGGCCAGGTGGCGTTGCGGGTCGGGTGCAGCCACACCATCCGCCCGAGCTCCTCCAGCCTGGCGAAGATCGGTTCGAATCGCGGGTCGTCAAGCGGGACGCCCTGCACGTTGCTGAACATCTGCGCGCCCAGGGCCCCGAGCTGTGAGGTGGCGCGGTCGATCTCCCTGAGCGACTCGCCGGTGTCGTTCATCGGCAGGGCCGCGGCGAATCCGGCGAACCGGTCCGGGTGCCCCTGGACCAGCTCCGCCATGTCGTCGTTAGCCATGCGGGCAAACTCGGCGGCGACCGCGGGCGGTCCCACCTCCTCGAGCGGAGGCACGGCCAGCACGAGCACCTGGGCGTAGTCGCCGAAACTCTCGATCGCGCGCCAGCGCGCATCCAGGTCCGTCAAGACCGGGTCGTAGTGGAAGACCCCCTCCCGGTAGTAGCGCAGCCGGCGGGGGTCGATCGAGCGTTCGAGATGCCTCTCCAGGCGGGCGAGGTAGTGCGCGGGGAGGATGTGGGCGAAGGCGTCGATCTTGCGCATTCAGATGAAGGTTGGCACTTGTTCCACTCTTGCGCCAGAGGCTTAGATTCCCAGCCGATTCTCAGGGTTCTGTCAGCCGTATCCCAGCCGCCCCCGGCATCCTGCGGACCATGACCGGGGGCTCCTTTCCGGCTGATCCGAGTCTCAACTCACCTGGAGTGATCACATGAAGTTGTCGTTACGAACACTGCTGCGCAGACGGGTGCTGGTCGTGCTGGTCGTCGTGACCGCGCTGCTCGGCGGTTCGGTCGTGTACGCCCAGGCGGGGAAGATCACGACCACCTACCGGACGGCGACGGTCACCTACGGCACCATCACCCAGTCCATCGGCATGGCCGGCAACCTCGCACC
This sequence comes from Candidatus Dormiibacterota bacterium, assembly GCA_035531515.1. Lineage (GTDB taxonomy): Bacteria > Chloroflexota > Dormibacteria > Dormibacterales > Dormibacteraceae > DATKSS01. The sequence continues at coordinate 79,276 of DATKSS010000052.1, forward strand.
GGTCGCCGAGGCCACCCTCAACTTCGCATCCGCCGGCACGGTTCAGTCCGTGAACGTGGCCGTCGGCGAGTCCGTCCCCGCCGGGGACACCCTCGCCGCCGTGGACCCCACTCTGTTGTCCGCACAGCTGCTCCAGGCACAGGCAACCCTCGCCACCGCCTACGCGAAGCTGGCGCAGGACAAGGCGGGACCGACCGCGCAGAGCCTATCGTCGGCGCAGAACTCGGTCAACGCCGCCCAGGTCTCCGTCAACAACGCGCAGACCAGCCTCAACGACACCGAAGCGATCAACGCGCAGGCGGTGGCAGCGGCGCAGGCGGCAGCGCAGCCCGCGATCAACACGGCGCAGGCGGCCGTCACCGCGGACCAAACGACCATTACTGCCGACAAGGCCACGCTGGCCACTGACACGACCAATATGAACTCGGTCTGCCCGTTGGGCATCACTTGCGCGGCAGACCAGGCGCTCGTCGCCGCCGATCAGCTCGCCCTGACTAACAACCAGAACACGCTGGCGACCGACCAGGCCGCCCTGGCGGTGGCGCAAGCTCCGGTGAACGCGGCCACGGTCAAGGCTCAGCAGAGCAACGACCAGGCGGCGGCGCAGCTCGCCACGGCGCGCCAGCAGCTGGCCAGCGCGCAGAGCTCCCTTTCCGCCCTCTACACCGCCGCCTCCCCGCAGACCATCGAGATCGACACGGCGCAGATCGAGATCGACCAGGTCAACGTGAACACGCTTCAGCACGAGCTCGACGGCGCCACCTTGACAGCGCCCATCGCAGGCATCGTCTCGGCTGTCAACATCGCGGCGGGCCAGGCCGTGTCCGGTGGCGGCACCAGCTCCACGAGCACCAACGCGGTCGTCATCTACACGCCCGGCGCGTACGAGATGACCGGCACGGTCAGCGACTCGCAGGTCAACCTGGTCGCGGTCGGACAGACCGTGCAGGTGACCCCGGCAGGCTCGACGCAGGCGGTGCTCGGCAAGATCACCGCCATCGCGCCCGCTGCAACGATCTCCTCCGGCGTGGCGACCTTTGCCGTCACCGCGCAGCTGACCGACACCAGCAACTCGATCAAACCCGGCATCTCGGCCACCGCCAGCATCGTGGTGAACCAGGTCGTGCACGTCCTCACCGTGCCGACGAGCGCGGTGCACACGACCGCCGCCGGGACCACGGTCCAGGTGCTGGCCAACGGCGTGCCGCACGCGGTCGCGGTGACGACCGGAGCGTCCGACCCCACGCGCACCGAGATCACCTCCGGCCTCAAGCTGAACCAGGTCGTCGTCATCGCCGTGATCACGAGCTCGGTTCCCAGCAGCGGTACCGGGACGGCGCTGGGCGCCGGCGGACGCACCGGCGGCGGCGGAGGCGGCTTCCGCGGGGCGCCCGGTGGTTAACGGCCAGGCGGAAGACCTGATCCGCCTCGAGTCGATCACCAAGTTGTACGGCTCGGGGGACGCGGAGGTCGCGGCGCTGAGCGACTTCTCGATGAGCGTGAAGACGGGTGAGCTGCTCGCGGTGATGGGCCCGTCGGGCTCCGGGAAGTCGACCTTGATGAACATCCTGGGCTGCCTCGACACGCCGACATCCGGCCGCTACTGGTTCGCCGGCCAGGACGTGAGCAGGCTCAACGAGACAGAGCTCGCCCACGTCCGCAACCGCCGCATCGGCTTCGTCTTTCAGCAGTTCCAACTCCTGCCGAAGATGTCGGCGTGGCGCAACGTCGAGCTCCCTCTCCTTTACCGGAATACGCGCGACCGCCGCGACCTCGCCCTTCAGGCCCTCGACCAGGTCGGCCTCAGCAACCGGGTCAACCACCGCCCGACTCAGCTATCGGGAGGGCAGCAGCAGAGGGTCGCGATCGCCCGGGCATTGGTGACCAACCCGGACCTCATCCTCGCGGACGAACCGACCGGCAACCTCGACACGGTCGCGAGCAAGGACGTGCTCGCCGTGCTCCGAGAGCTGAACGAGCAGGGTCGAACGATCATCATCATCACCCACGACCCGGAGGTCGCCCCTGTGGCGCATCGCACAGTGCGTCTGCGCGACGGGCGGATGGTGCAAGAGGTGGCGGCGTGAGCCTCCTCCACACCATCGAGACGGGGCTCCGGAGCCTCTTGGGCCACCGCCTGCGGTCTGTGCTCACCACCCTCGGCATCCTGTTCGGCGTCGCCGCCGTGATCTCCACGGTCGGCATCGGCCAGGCGTCTTCCGACAGCGTCACCGCCCGGATCTCGTCGCTCGGCACCAACCTCTTGACCATCTCGCCCGGCAGCACCGTCTCCGCCGGCGTTTTTGGAGGCGGCGGCAGCGCGAACACGCTGACCATGGCGGACGTGAGCGGGCTGGCCGACCACCAGAACGCGCCCGACATCCAGGCGGTCGCTCCGGTGGTGCAGGGTCGCGAATCGATCATCGACGCCTCGAACAACTGGAGCACTACGGTTTCGGGCAGCACGCCTGACTGGCTGGTCGCCAACGCTCGCACCATGGGAACAGGGATCTTCATCAGCGCGTCAGACGTGAGCAAGAGGGCCCAGGTCATCATCCTCGGCGCCACCACCGCGTCCAACCTCGGGGCCGCGGTCGGCGACCTGGTCACAGTGAAAGGCATCCCGTTCCAGGTCATCGGCATCCTGGCTTCGAGCGGCAGCCAGGGGTTCGGCAACGCGGACGACCTCGCCGTGGTGCCCCTCACGACGGCCCAGGACGAGCTCGTCGGCGGCGCGGGATCGGTGCAGCGCATCCTGCTCAGCGCCACGGGCAACTCGACCATCGGCTCCGCTTACCTCGAGGCGGACCAGGTCCTTCTGCAGACGCACCACATCACCAATGCATCCCAGGCTGATTTCTCGATCACCTCTCAGACGCAGGTGCTCAGCACCGCGCAGGCGGTGACGCAGACGCTGACCATCCTGCTCGCCAGCGTGGCTGCGATATCGCTTCTGGTCGGTGGGATCGGCGTCATGAACATCATGTTGGTGTCGGTCACGGAGCGCACGAGCGAGATCGGCCTGCGCAAGGCCCTCGGCGCGACACCC
>DATKSS010000053.1:0-24148 GCA_035531515.1 Candidatus Dormiibacterota bacterium
TGGCGAATCGCCGCGTGCCTGTTTGGGACCCTCTGCATCCCGATGATGTACCTGCTCGCCCGCAGGCTCTGGCCGAACCGCCTGTTTGCGATCGCCGCGGCAACGCTCGCGTGCTTCGACGGCATGTTCTTCATCCAGTCGAGGATCGGGATGATCGACATCTTTCCGATCTTCTTCATCCTGTGCGCGTACTTCCTGTACCTCGTGCACGTCCAGAGCCGCACGGTCGGCGCATCGATCGTGTCACTCGTGGCGCTGGGGACGATCCTGGGGATCGGAATCGCTTCCAAATGGATCGTCCTCGCCGCCTACGCCAGCATCATCCTCCTGCTGGTCGCGAGGGCGATCCGCCGCAACGTCGATTTCAACATCGGACCTGCAGGGCGTCCTTACTGGACCTGGGGGAGGTCGGAAGGGACAACGATCCCAGGCGATGTTTACTGGCCGTCTTACCTCTCGGTAGCGATCGTCGCCCTGGTGGTGATCCCGTTGGGCATCTACGTGGCGTCGTGGTACCCGTTCTTCGCGCGCGGCCAGTTCCACAACCTGGCGGACCTGATCGACTACCAGAAGGCGTCGTACCTGTACCACGCGACGCTGAAGGCCACGCACCCGTACGGCTCGCAGTGGTGGTCGTGGCCGCTGCTGTCCCGGCCGGTCCTCTACTACGCGCAGTACACCAACCTCGGCACCGACCAGTTCACCGGCCAGCCTCTGATCTCGCGCATGGCAAACCTCGGCAACCCATGGATCTGGTGGTCGAGCCTTCCGTGCGTCGCATCGCTGCCGTACTTCATCGTGCGGTATCGCAGCTTTCCCGCCACAGTGATCCTGCTCGGCTTCCTGTCCCAGTACCTGCCCTGGTCCCTGATCAGCCGGGTGATCTTCATGTACCACATGTTCGGCGGGCTGATCTTCATGGTCCTCGCGCTGGCCTTCGTGCTGACCCACCTGGCGGAGAAGTTGCGACGGCCTCAACGGGAGCTGCTCGTGGCGGCCTACCTCGGCGTGGCGGTGCTCTTCTTCGGTTACTTCTATCCGGTCTGGACGGGTCTCCCGATATCCCAGTCGGCCTATTTCGAAGGACCTGGCACGCCGCCCTGGGGTCCCAAGACCTGGCTCGCCAACTGCCGCGACCTGCCCCCTGCGCAGGCCCAGCTCTTCTGTTGGAACTAGGCGCCGGTCTCTTCCTGGCCGCCGCAGCGGCAGCCGGATTCGGGGTCACCTACCTGTGCGGAGTCGCCCTCAACCTCGAGGAGCGCATCGCCTTTGGCGTGGTCCTGGGCGCGATGACCGCCGCCGCATCGACGTTCCTGTTCTCTCTGGCGGTGCGCGACGTAACCGTCGCGACGGACCTGCTCGGACTGGCGATCTCGATCGCGATCGGCGTCGTGGGGGCCGTCCTGGCCCGCGGGCGGCTGGCCGGCGACCTTGCTGACGCGCGCCGCCGCTGGATGGGACCGCTGCGCAGCGCGAACCACCCATGGCCTCTTGCAGCGGTCGTGCTCGTGTGTGCCGCCTGGACCGTCCACTTCCTGCACCAGGCGTACGTCTACACGCCAGAAGGTCTTTTCGCGGGATACGTGAACATCTGGGGCGACTGGGCCGCGCACCTGAGCTTCGCCGGCTCGTTCGCGTATGGCCACAACTTCCCGCCCGAGTACTCGATCGACCCCGGTCACCGCCTGGGGTACCCCTTCATGATCGATTACCTGGCGGCCGACCTCGTCCCGCTGGGGTTCTCGCTGACCTCGTCGCTCGTGGCGACCACGGCGACCCTCGGCCTGGCCTTTCCAGCCGTCCTTTACCTGGGCGCGCAACGATTCGCCGGAGGGCGCGCCGCTGCGGCGATCTCGGTGTTCGTATTTCTCCTGAGCGGCGGCCTCGGCTTCGTGTATCTGATCGGCGACATCCAGCAGGGTGGCCTGGGCGTCCTCGCCCACCTGCCGCGCGAGTACACGCTCAACCGTGACCTGAACTTTCAGTGGCTGAACCCCGTGCTCGCATACCTCGTACCGCAGCGATCGACACTGTTCGGCTTCAGCCTGGCTCTGATCGTGCTGGTCGTGATCTGGTTGGCCGTTCGCGAGAAGCTGGGGTGGCAGCCATTCCTGTTTGGCGGCCTGGTGGCGGGAATCATGCCGGTGTTCCATGTTCACGCGTATGGCACCGTGGTCGCGCTTTCCGCCTTCTGGGCGGTGTTCAACCGGCGCAAAGAGTGGCTTGCCTTCTTCGTCCCCGCGGTCTTGATCGGCGTGCCGATCCTGGTGTGGATGTGGCCGGCGGCCAACACGAGCGTCTGCGGCGACCTGCTCTCGATCGACGGGTACTGCATCGAGCCGGGGTGGCTCTCCTTCACCGACCTGCAGAAGGACGCGCTTTCGTGGATCGGCTGGGACTTCGCATGGTTCTGGATCAAGAACACGTCCGTCTTCATCCCTTTGCTGCTTGCGGCTTACGCGCTGCCCCGTTGGTTTCCCACGGGCTTTACCACCTGGTATGCGCCGATGTGGCTGTGGTTTGCCGTGCCGAGCCTGGTGATCCTGCAGCCGTGGGACTGGGACAACACGAAGTTCTTCATCTACTGGGCGCTGCTCGGCAGCGTGCTCGTCGGAGGAGTGCTGGCGGGGATGCTGCGACGAGGCGGCTTCACAGCCGCGGCCGCGTGCGTGCTGCTGGTCCTTTTGGGCCTGTCAGGAGCGCTCGACCTCTATCGCGCATCGGATTTCAGCGTCAGCTCGGTGCAGTTCACCGACGCCGGGGGATTGAATGTGGCGGCCTGGGTCAGGGCCAACACGAGCCCGACCGCAATGTTCGCCGTCGCCAATCAGCACAACAACCCCATTCCGACGCTCACCGGCCGTCGCGAGGTGGCCGGTTATCCCGGATGGCTGTGGACTTATGGTCTGTCCGACTACGCACAGAAAGGTTCCGACGAGAAGCTCATCCTCGACGGTGCGTCGTCCACTCCGAACCTGGTCCGCAAGTACCGGGTCGACTACGTGATGATCGGGCCGCAGGAGCTGGCCCTCGGCGCCAGCCGGGCGTATTGGGACGAGCACGGAACCCTGGTCTTCGACAACGGGGAGTACGCGGTTTACCGCGTCAAGGCGGCAGGGTGATCAGGCTTACGGCGCCGGGACGCTGATAGGCGGGCGTTCGGGCCCGCCCGGTCGCGAAGCCGGCGGCGCGGGCGACCCGGTGCTCGACTCGATCGCCTGCTCGAGCCGGCGCGCCAGGCGTTTCATCTCACGATCGCCGCGGTCGAGCCGGTTCACGATCTGCAGCAGGATCTCGTCCTGGTGCATCAGGTGGTTCATCAGGGCCTTCAGCTCCTCCTCCGCCTTGACGTCGAGCTCGTAGTCGTGCTGGGCCCGGAGGCGGTCGCGGTCGGCGATGCGGTTGAGGGCCATGAGGACGACTGAGATCCAGATCGCCGCTTCGAGGCTGAGGATGAGATTGAGGAAAAGAAAGGGGTAGCGGTCCCACGGCCGGATGAGGTTGAAGGCGTTGAGCCCGACCCAGGCGACCATGATCCCGAGCTGGACCAGGACGAAGACCCAGCTGCCGACAAGGCGGGCGAAGTCTGCCGCGACGCGGTCGGCGAATGTCTGCTTGCGCTCGACCTCGCGGTTGAGGTCCCGGACCGGCGGATGGTCGTGCTGATGCTTGATCAGGTCGCGCGCTATATCTTCTATTTCTCGGCCGATCGACATGGAACCTTCCTCTGGGGTTGCTGCGTTCTACGGGCTGCAGCGCATAGCTTGGCCTAAAAGACCCGTGACTGGCTACAGAAAGTAAGGCGGAGCCCGGTTTGGGTCAGCGATAGTCGTGCGAGCGCTGGTGGGGTCGCGCCACGCCGCGCAAGGCTTCGATGTGGCTCGCGAGGATCGAATAGACGCCGTCCTGGCGCTGCATCACGCCGTCGATGACCAGGATGGGCTGGCGGTTGGCGACCTGGCGATAGCGTTCATAGACGTCGGGTTTGATGGTCACGTTGACCTGGCCGAACTCGTCTTCGAGGGTGAAGAAGCGGATCTTCTTGGCGGTCGACGGGGCCTGGCGGGTGATCACCAGGCCGGCGACGCGGACCTGTCGGTGGTCGGGGATGCCGGCGAGCCGGTTGCTCTCCAGCGCTCCCATCGCGCGCAGGCGTTCGCGGCAGAAGTGGATGAGATGATGGCCGGTGGACAGGTCGGAGATCCGATATTCGAGCTGGTTGGCGTCGAAGGGGTCGATCTCTGGGAGGGTGGGGGCGGTGCCGTTGAGGCGCAACTCCACCTGCTTGTCGATGCCGCGGCGTAGGCCATGGCCGTGCCAGCGCTCCTGCCAGCCCCACAGCAACTCGCGCCTCGGCGGGCCGAGGGCATCGAAGGCGCCGACCATGACGAGGTTGCGGACCGCTCGTGGGCCGACCGGATCGCCACGCAGGCGGTCGATGAAATCGTCGAAGGATTTGTAGTGGCCGGCTCGCTCGCGCTCGGCGACGATCGCCTTGCGGCCGTCCTCGCCAAGGTCGCGTACATAGTTGAGGCCGACGCGCAACGCGTGGGTCTGGGTCTTAACGGGCAGGGTTGACTCGATCGATACGCTGGTTTGAGGTTGGCCGGTGGGGGAGGGCGGCCTGGCGGAGGAGGGAGGGCCCTCCGGGGGCCTTGCTCGTTCGAGGGCCGTGAGATGAGGCAGGGGTTCGGGCAGGCACCGAACGTCCGAGCGGTTGATGTCGACGGGAAGCGCTGTCATCCCATGGCGCTTGAGGTCTTCGACCAGCACGCTGGGGTGGTAGAAGCCCATTGGCTGGTTGTTCAGCAGGCCGCAGCCGAACTCGACCGGATGGTTGAGCTTGAGCCAGGCCGTCTCATATGACGTGCGCGCGAAGGCGGCGGCATGGGAGCGGCAGAAGCCGTACACCGCAAAGCCCTGTACGGCCGCGAAGAGCTGGTCGGCGACCTCGCGAGGTACCTGGTTGGCGAGACAGCCGTCGATGAAGTCTCCTTCGAGCGACGACATCTCGACGCGGTTGAGGTGCCGGGTCATCGCTCGCCGGAAGCCGTCGGCCCGGCTCGGCGTCATCCCGGCCACGTGCATGGCGATCTCGATGATCTGCTCCTGGGGGAGGATCACCCCGAGCGTGTCCTTGAGGATCGGCGCGAGCAGCGGGTGCGCGTAGGTGACCTCCTCGCGGCCCTGCTTGCGGCGAATGTACGGATGGACTGCGTTGCCCTGGATCGGTCCAGGTCGGATGATCGCCACCTCGACCACCAAGTCGTTGAAGGTCTGCGGTCGCGTGCGCGGCAGCGTCTGCATCTGCGCTCGAGACTCGATCTGGAAGACGCCGATGGTGTCCGCGGCGCTGCACATCTCGAACACGCGAGGGTCGTTGAGCGGCAGCTGGTCGAGGTCGGGGCGCGTGCCGGTCCTGTCCTGGATGAGCTCCAGCGCCTCGGCGACGACCGAGAGCGTGCGCAGACCGAGCATGTCCATCTTGATCAGGCCCAGGTCTTCCACGTCGTCCTTGTTGAACTGGACGACGCGCCTTCCCTCCATCGTCGCCGGCTCGACCGGCGCGATGTCGACCAACGGCTCGCCGGTGACCAGCATGCCCCCGTTGTGGATTGAGAGGTGGCGGGGGAAGTCCTGGACCTCTCTGCAGAGCTCGAGAAAATGCTTCCAGCTTGGAGGCCTCATCTCAGGCGGCGGGACCGCCTCCAGCATCGAGTCCTCGACGTCCTCGGTGAACCACCGATCGACTCCCTTGGCGAGCCGGTCGAGCAGCTCGGCCGAGAAGCCGAGCGCCTTGCCCACCTGCCGGATCGCCATGCGAGGCTGGAAGGTGACGACGTTGCAGACCATCCCCGTCCGCTCCCAGCCGTACTTGTCGTAGACGTACTGGATCACCTGCTCACGATGTTCCGTCGAGAAGTCGATGTCGATGTCCGGTGTGCTCGTCATCTCCTCGTGCAGGAATCTCTCGAAGAGCAGGTTGTGCTCGATCGGATCGACGCGCGTGATGCCGAGGACGTAGGCGACGATCGAGTCCGCGGCGGATCCGCGGCCCTGGCCGGGGACGCCGCGCTCGCGGGCGAACCGCATGAGATCCCAGTTGATGAGGAAGAATTCGGCGAGCCCTGTCTTCTCGATCACGTCGAGCTCACGCTGCAGCCGGCGCGCGACCGCTGGCGTGATCGGCCGGTAGCGGTCTCGAACTCCTTCGAAGCAGAGCTTGTAGAGAAACGAGAAGGGCGTTTCGCCGGCAGGGACCGGGTAGCCGGGGAAGCGCACTTTGCGGAAGTCGAGGTCGACGTCGCACTGCTGCGCGATCTCCCACGGCGTGGCGAGAGCCTCGGCATGGCCCTTGAACAACGGCTTCATCTGCTCGCCGCCTTTCAGGTGATGCTCCGAGTTGGGGAAGAGGTGGGGCCGTGCCTCATCGAGCGTGGCGCGGTGGCGGATCGCGACCAGCACGTCGTGCAGCCGCCGGCGCTCAGAAAGGTGGTAGTGGACCTGGTTGGTGGCGACCGTGAGGGCGTTGCAGCGCCGGGCCATCGCGGCGCGTCCCTCGAGCATCCACCCGTCCTCAGGGCGCATGTGGTGGTGGAGCTCGCTGAAGACGCTCTCTTTGCCGAGCGCCTCCTGCAGCTCGCGCAGCCGTCTCTCCTGGTCTGTGGGACTGAGGTAGAAGAGATCGCCACAGTGCTCGGCGACCCGCGCCAGCGTCGTGCGTGCCTCGCCCTTGGGCTGGTCGGCGTGGGCGAAGCTCAGGAGGCGGCAGAGGTTGGAGTAACCGCGCAGGTTGCGGGCGAGCAGGACGAGCTCGTCGCAGTCGACCTCGAGGGCGGCGCCGATGATCGGCTTGATTCCGAGCTTGCGGCAGGCTTGAAGAAACCTCACCGCCCCGTAGACGCCGCCGTGGTCGGTGATGGCGAGCGCCGGCATCTCGAGCTCGGCCGCGCGCCCGGCGAGCTCGGCCGGGTGCGAGCCTCCGTCGAGGAACGAGAAATTGGAGTGGCAGTGCAGCTCTACATACGGGCTCACGGCCGGGTGGCTGTCTGATGTAGCCAAGCGACAAAAATTGGGGATTGCCATCCTCCGAATGAGGCGATACGTTTCCTCACGGCCCCGAAGGAGACGCGCGAGGGATCTGGCATCAGCCGCAAGGCAGAAGCCGGAGCCAGCGAGGCGAGCCGGCGGGGCCGTTCTTATTTCCGCGGACCTCAGTCATAGACACGCTCCAGGAACCACCGGTCGCACTGGAGGTCGTGGTACAGCTCGCACAACAGGCTGCTGTTGAGCAGCGCCTTCCAGTACTCGCGGATCACGGGCTCCCTCCACCACTCGGTCTCCACCTTCCACCGTGCGATGGGATCGACCGATCCGCTGAAGAAGCCCGAGATGAAGGATGGCGTGCCGTCGGCGGCGAGAGTGACTTCGACGGCGGCGGGTGGTGACAGAAGTCTCGTCATGCGAAGCGTTCGGAGGGGATGGGAGAGGTGAGTAGCGCGGGCCGCGGTTGGCGCGCCATGCCCTCGCCGTGGCGTTCCTGCAGCCGCTCGAGCGCGGCCAGGACCTCCTCGCCGTTGCCGTCGCCTCCGGCCCACAGCCTCAGCTGTCGCCGCCCCGCGCCTTCGAGCACGGGCAGCTCGATCCACAGCTCGGTGACCGGAGCGCGCGGGTGCCACTCCTTGATCCACGAGCCGATGAGCCCGAACAACTCGGCGGCGCTGCTCAACGGATGGCGGACGACAGATTCGCGTTTCTCCTGGTCGCCTGGCTCGAAGGCCAGTCGCACCCGCACATGCCTGGCGCCCGCGCCGCGCAGCCCGAGCTCGCCGGCCAGGTCGCCGCACATCGCGCGCGAAACAAAGAGCAGCGCCTCGCGGTCTTCCACCGGTTCTTCGAACTGCCGGTGCGCGCTGGTGAAAAGCGGGGGACGCCATGGCTGCAGCGGGTCGGGCTCGAGCCCGCGCGCGAGCATCACGGCATGGCGGCCCGCGCGGCCGAGCTGGCTCTCCAGCTCACGCGGACCGACGCCCGCCACCGCGTCGAGCGTGCGAAGGCCGAGCAGGTCAAGCCTTTCGAGCTGCTCTGGGTCGAGCGGCAGCTCGCGGGCCGAGAGCGGAGCGAGGAACGACCTCGCGTCGTCGACGCGGATGAGCCGGCCCGGCCTTGCTCTGGCAGCCGCGAGCCGCGCTGTGAACGGGCCGGCCGCCAGGCCCAGCCGCGGTTCGCGGCCGGTCGCAGCGCGCAGCCGTCGCCGTGCCTCGCGGATCGATTCGCCCCCGCGCACGACTCCGCCCACGTCGAGCCATGCGACGCCCTCGACGCGCACATCGACCACGGGTGCGAGGTCGTACAGCGCGGACGAGAGCAGCTCACGCAGGCGGGACGCCGCCTCGGGATCGGGAGCGAGGAACGTCGCCTGCGGGCAGAGATGCTCGGCCTGGCGCAGCGCCATACCTGGCACCACGCCGAACGGCAGCGCTTCATCGGAAGCGGCGACGACGTGCTCTTCCCACCGCCCGACGATCACCGGGGTTCCATGGAGGTCCGGGCGTCGCGCGAGCTCCAGGTGGCCGGCTAGACCACAGCAGATTCGCATTCGGGCAGCTCGGCGACGTGGATGGGGGCTTCTGAAACTCGCACCGGGTGGTCGAACAGCGGATGCGCGCCCAACGGATAGCGGATCTCCAGCCTGGTTTCTTTGAGCGGCGGGGCCACGCGGTTTTTCACGCAGCGCGCGGAAGCCCGCAGCCCGACCAGCAGCCCGCGCTCCCAGATCCACTCGGTCCGTGAGAAGTCGAGGCTCAGGCTCGAGGCGTGGGCGAAGGCTCGGCCGGGAGTGTCCACCACGCCGACCAGCACGGTCCCCGACCGATTCGCTCCAGCTTCGATGGGCCCCAACCAGTGCTCAGGGACCTCCCCGAGCAAAAGGATGAAGCCGGCTCCCGCCTTGGCCAGCGCCGCTGCCGCCTCGCCCGCGATTTCAGGAGCTGGCGCGCTGACCACGGTCAACGCGCTCAGCTCGGGATAGAAAGGAAGCAACGTCCAGGGATCGAACGACCATCCGCATTCGATCACCATCGCGTGAGCGAACTCGTGCGTCGCGTGGGCGAGCAGCGCCAGGGCGAGAGTGAGCTTGCCGCATGTTCCGTTCCCTGTGAGAAGGGCAAGCCGGCCACGGGGCAAGCCGCCGATCCCGGTCAGGCGGTCGAGCGGCGTCCGGCTGGACCAGGGCTGTGGGGGCGGCAGCTCGGCCGCCCGTGTCAGCGCCTGGCTGCCGAAACGGACCCGAATCGAATCAACGGCAAGGTGGAGCTTGTGTTCCTGCATCTCTTTCTGGAGTCCTCCGCGATCAAGACGCAGGGCGGGAATTGGAGGGCAACGCTGACCATATCGAACAGATGTTCGTAAGTCAAGCCCCTTCTATCTATATGCATGGAGGTTCAAACTCGGTGCCGCGCCACCCAGGAACTCGATGCCAGCGTTGCATTGGGAGAAGTAGCGCCAGGGCTCCACAGAACCCCGGCGCATCACGAAACGAAATCGCTCGAAGAAGTTGTTACTTCTTCTTCGCGGCCTTCTTCTTGGCTGCCGGCTTCTTCGCGGCCTTCTTCTTGGCTGCCATGATCCTTTACCTCCTTAGTTAGCGATTGAGCTGCGGCGCGGCGTCTCACGAAGAGGCCACCGAGACACAAGCTTTGCGCGACATGGTTCGTGCGCTCGCGGCGGTGCGGTCGCCTCTGTGGCGGCAACCACGAGTGACATCCCCATTCGAGTTGCTTTGATACCTCAACGCAACGCTCACGTCAAGAGATGAGCCGGGACTCCACAGAATCCCGGCTCGTGACGTACGACTAAAAGACGAACGAAGAAGTAGTTGTTACTACTTCTTCTTCTTGGCGGCGGCCTTCTTGGCTGCCGGCTTCTTCGCGGCCTTCTTCTTAGCTGCCATGTTATTTACCTCCTTCTCCTGGTGATACGGACCCGATAGGTTCCATGGTTTGGCGAGTGCCGAGACCTGGTGAGACGTGGTTAACGATCTCTCCTGCACGGACCTCCTCTGCAACCCCACGGGCTTCGCCGCGGAGCCTCACTGACGAGGACTCCGAGACGTTGGCGGTTGTACGAAATGGACGGCTCACTCGCGTCGGGTCCGTCGCCTCTGTGGTGGCAACCACGAGCAGCATCGCCATACAGGTTGTTGTGATACAAGAATGAACCCACTCACGTCAATGGTTCGCGTGGAATTTTTTTTGCGACGTCGTCAGAAATTTCCGCGGCGGGCGTCGATGACGAGCCTCATCGACATGACGAAAGGCTGCGACCATACACATCATGCGAGTCGTCCTCGGTCACGGAGCGTCGGGCAACGCGGCGTCGATGAAGCCCTACGTCGTCGGTTTCGAGAAGCGAGGAGTCAACGCCGTCGCAGTGGACCTCCCGCGTGGCGGTGCTGAGAAGGCGGTTCCTGTTTTCATCAAGACGTCGGGGCGTGGCCATCAGGTCATCGGCGGGGGCCAATCATTCGGAGGCCGCGTCGCCAGCATGGCCGCCGTCGAGGCCGATTTCGGCGGGCTGATCCTTTTTTCGTACCCGCTTCATCGCCCGGGTTTCACCGACCAGCTGAGGATCGCGCACCTGCCTTCGATTCAATGCCCGACACTGTTCATGAGCGGAGACCGCGACCCGTTCGCTCGGATCGACCTCCTGAGAGAGATGGTGAAGCTCGTGCCCAACGCGCGCCTGGAGATCTTCAAAGGACAGGGCCACGGCCTGCTCGCAGTGCTGAACCAGGCCCTGGACGTGGCGGCTGATTTCATCCATTCTGAGATCAAATGACGGCCAGCCAGCACATGGTCCAGGCCAACGGGCTGCGCTTCCGGGCTATGGTCGATGGACCGCCTCAGGGAGAGCTCTTCATCCTGCTGCACGGCTTTCCGGAAGGCGCGGAGTCCTGGTCGCGGCAGGTTGAAGCCGTGGCGCAGGCGGGCGGCCTCGCGCTCGCGCCCGATCTCCGCGGCTATGGCTTGAGCGATGCGCCGGAAGGGGTCGAGAGGTATGCGATCGGCGAGCTCGTCGAGGACGTGGCCGCAATCATCAAGGCTTTCGGCCGCACCGAGGCGCACGTGGCCGGCCATGACTGGGGCGCCATCATCGCTTGGTTCTTTGCGAGCCGCCACCCGGAGATGACCAAGACCCTGACGGCTTTGTCGGTGGGCCACCCGGCCGCCCTTGCCGCCGCGGGGCGCGAGGACGAAGATCAGCGATCGCGATCGCGCTACATCGCGTTGTTTCTTCAAGAGGGCAAAGCGGAAGAGGTGCTGTCCGAAGAGAGCTACCGAAGACTGCGGGCGATGTTCGCCCTCGGCCCCAACCCCGAAGCCGTGCCGCGCGCGGTGGTTGATCACTTCGTCCGATCCCTCTCGCGTCCGGGCCGCCTCACCGCCGCACTCAACTACTACCGGGCGAACTTTGCGCAGGGGGCCGCTTGGGCGGCGCTGGCGCAGCAGGTCAAGGTGACGGCGCCGGCGACGCTGTTGTGGGGCGACCAGGACCCGGCCCTGGGGAGGCGCGGCGCCGAAGAGACGGCTCGCTTCATGAGTCCCGACTACAGGCTCGAGGTCCTCGAAGGCGCAGGCCACTGGCTGCAGTTCGAGCGGCCGGGCGAAGTGAGCCGCTCGCTCGCGCAAGCCGCAAATCATTAAGCTGTTGGCGGTGCTCAACCGGTCCGATCAGGAGCGGCGACAGGGTCTGCGCCGCCTAGACGACATTCTCGAAACGCTGGAGCAGCTCAACCTCCACGACAAGACGGAGCTGCCAGATGCCGTGGCCGAGGCGTTGGTGATGCTCGGTATCGACGGCCCTCACGGCATTCCAATCCCTCAGCTCATCGAGCGCGTATGGGCGATGCAGCAGCCGTACCTCATCACGATCGTGGTGGAGCGCCGCCGCCGGCGCCGCCGCAAGGTCTCGGTCGAGGTCGAGGTCGAGGTCGACGCCGACGCCGGAACCGGCCCCGCCGAAACGCCGACCTGACACCCAGCGACTGGCTCGAGGTCTTCTCGCGAATTGGCGCCGGCGTGCGAGCCGGAGTCCTGCCCCTCGCCGGGACCGAAGCCGGCCGCGTCGAGCTGAGCGTCGGCGCCGGCGGCGACACGACGATGGAGGTCGATCGTGTCGCCGAAGCGGTCGTCTTCGCCGAGCTGGAGCGCCTGGCCGAGCGGGGCGAGCGATTCTCGGTGCTTTCGGAGGAGGCCGGCCACCGCAGCTTCGGCGCGGAGTACCCGCTGGTCCTCGTCGACCCGGTGGACGGAAGCCTCAACGCCAAGCAGGGCCTGCCGCTGTTCGGGCTGATGCTCGCCCTGCTCGACGGGCCGGCCGTCGCCGACACCCACGCCGGCCTGGTCCTGAACCTCAACACCGACGAAGAGTGGACCGGCATCCGCAAGCAGGGAGCGTGGCGCGCGGGGAGGCGGCTCGAGGTCCTTCCGCGGTCTGGCGGCGCGCGAATCCAGCTGCTTGGCCTGGAGAGCACGCCGCGTGCGCTGGCGCTGGCCGGCGCCCTGGTGGAGCGGTCGAGCAAGATCCGCATACTGGGTTCGATGGCGCTCGCGCTGGCCCACACGGCATCGGGTAGCCTGGACGTGTTCTGCGCGCCGATCCCAGTGCGCATGTTCGACACCGCGGCCAGCCTCTTGCTGATTCGCGAAGCCGGCGGAGTGGCGACCGACATGAAAGGCGGTTCCATCGACCAGCTCCTCTGCACGCTCGACAGCCGCTCGACGCTGCTCTGCGCGCCCAGCTCGGAGCTCCATGCGGAGGCTCTGCGCATCCTGGGAGGCCGGGCGTGAGCCTCGAGCCCGACCGGACGGTCTTCGTCATCCTCAGCTTCGAGGGCCCGGACCTGTACAGCCAGGCGGGCGGCCTGGGCGTGCGCGTCAAGGGTCTCTCCCGGGCGCTCGCCGAGCTCGGCTACCAGGCATACCTCTATTTCTGTGGCGACCCCGACCTGCCGGGGGAGGAAGACCACGAAGGCGGGCGCCTGCACTACCGGCGCTGGTGCCAATGGATCTCAGCGCGCCACCCGGGCGGCGTGTACGACGGCGAGGAAGGCAAGATCCGTGACTGGAACTCGAGCCTGCCGCCGAGCCTGGTCGACAACGTGATCGCGCCCGCTGTCGCGGCCGGCAAGCACGTCGTGATCATGGGCGAGGAATGGCACACGTCGTGGTCCATGAGCCTCATCTCGGACGTCCTTTACCGCCGGGGCCTCCGTGACCGCGTGGTCATGCTGTGGAACGCGAACAACACGTTCGGCTTCCACCGCATCGACTGGGCACAGCTGACGGTCGCGACCACGCTGACCACCGTCAGCCGCTACATGAAGTTCAAGATGTGGGACGACGGCCACAACCCGGTCGTCATACCCAACGGCATCCCGAGGTCTTCGATCCGCGACGCGGACCCGGAATCGGTCGCCGGGCTGCGGGCCGCGGCGGCCGCAGACCATTTCTGCTTCAAGATCGGGCGCTTCGACCCCGACAAGCGCTGGCTGATGGCCACGTCGGCAGTCGCTTACCTCAAGCGCCGCGGCAAGCGGGTGAGGCTCCTGGTCCGTGGCGGCCGCGAGCCCCACGGCGCCGAGGTGATCGCCCACGCGCAGCACCAGGGGCTGACCGTCCTTCATACCGCTACACCGCCCGATCCCGCCGGCTTATCGGCCCTCATGCGCGAAAACCCGGACGCAGACGTGATCAACCTCACGAGTTTCGTTCCGGACCCGCTGGTCGGCGCCGTCTACGCGGCCTGCGACGCGGTCCTCGCCAACTCGGGCCACGAGCCGTTCGGCCTGGTCGGCCTCGAGGTGATGGCGGCAGGCGGCCTGGCCGTGACCGGGTCGACTGGAGAGGACTACGCCGAGGCCTACCGCAATGCCCTGGTTCTCGAGACCGACGACCCGATCGAGCTCGTCACGGGGCTGAACCTCCTGAACGACCGTAAGGAGCTCGGGGCCTCGATGCGCAGGCGCGGTCGCGCGACCGCCAGGGATTACGCCTGGGAGAAGGTCATCCAGCAGCTGCTGCTGCGTATCGAGCTGGCCGCCGCGCTCCAGGCGGTGACCCTGCCGGACGCCGGACCGGCCGCCGGCAGGCCCGCGCGACCGCGAGCGTCCAGGCCCACCCCGAGGACAGCTGCCGCGCGTGGCTGAGCGGATGGTCGCGTATACCGTCGTCCATCAGCCGCGCCGGCTGCGCCTGTCGGCCCGCGTGATCCCGCCGCTCACACCCATCGACGACTTCGCTTCCTATCTCTTCGATGAGGAGATGGACCATCGCTACTTCGACAAGGTGGCCCAGTACTCCTACGCGCCGGCCACGCTGATGTTTCGCGATCTCACCAAGCGAGGCTGGCGGATGTCGATCGGCTTCAGCAACTCCTTTCTTGTGCAGGCCGAGCGTTGGAACAAGAAGGTTCTCGACTCGTTCAAGCGCCTGTGCGCCAGCCCCAACGTCGAGGTCGTCTGCGTGGAGCCGTTTCACTCGTGGCTCCTCTACATGGACATCGTCGCGTTCAAGGAATCGATGCTGTGGGCCCGCAAGCGGCTGGAGGACGTCTTTCAGAAACCGGTAGCCGTAGCCGACACCACCGAGATGTTCATGTCCAACGACGTCTACTTCGCGCTCCAACAGTGCGGGTTCACCGGGGCGTTCATGGAAGGCAGGGTCTGGCAGATGGGATGGCGGGAGCCGACCCATGTCTACCGATACCCGGGCCAGCGTATGGGCCTTTTGGTACGGCATCACGACCTCTCCGATGACGTGGGCTACCGGTTCTCGAACCGGGGCTGGAAGATGTGGCCCCTTCTGTCGGACACGTACGCCTTCTGGGTGCGCGAGACCTGGGGAGACCTCGTCACGGTCGGCTGGGATTACGAGACTTTCGGTGAGCATCACCGGCAGGACTCGGGCATCTTCGAGTTCGTACGAGCGCTCAACACGCAGCTGCGCCGACGCAAGGTGAAGATGATGCTGCCGTCCGAGGCGATCGGCGAGCTCGGTGATGCCCGCTACGAGATTCCGATCAACGAATACGGCACCACGTGGGCGGGCGAGGGCGGGATGGAGTTCTTTCTCGGCAACCCGGCGCAGCAGGGAATCTTCCGATTGATGCATCACGCCTACTCCAAGGCGCGGCTCACCGGAGATCCCGCCCTGATCGAGCTTGCGAAGTGGCTGCTTCAGTCGGACAACCTGCACCTGATCCAGTGGTACGGGCGAAACGGGGCGGAGGCGGAGGTGAGCGCGTACTTCACCCCGGACGAATGGTGGATGCTGGGCGGCCACGGCATCGTTCGGGAGCAGCAGCGGGTCTACCTCAACTTCATCCGCGCCCTCGACGACTACGCTGGATAGCCATGAGGCCGCTCAACGTCGCATTCATCTGGCACATGCACCAGCCTTACTACAAAGACGACCTCACGAGCACCTACCTGCTGCCCTGGGTTCGCCTTCGGTCGGTGAAGGACTACCTCAAGATGCCCTCGCTCCTCGACGGGTATCCGAAGGTCCGCTCGACGTTCAACCTGGTGCCTTCGCTCCTCGCCCAGATCGAGGATTACGGCAAGGCCGAGTCGGTCGACCTGTTCCTCAGCCTCAGCAAGCGCAACGCCGGCGAGCTGTCGGCAGAGGAGCGCGACTTCCTTCTCCGCTGGATGCGCGAGTCACCCCGCGCCCTGCGGGTCCAGCAGTCGCCGCGTTACCTGGAGCTCGCCTCGCGGGCGCTCGACGCCCAGTTCAGCATCGCCGACATCCGCGATCTGCAGGTCTGGTTCAACCTCGCGTGGTGCGACCCGGTGTGGATGGAGTCCGACCCGATGCTGGCCGAGCTCAAGCGCAAGGACCGTGACTATACGGAGCCGGACAAATCGATCCTCCTGGACGCTCAGCTCGAGAGGATGCGGCTGGTCATCCCGAAATATCGTGAGCTCGCCGACCGCGGACAGGCCGAGCTGACCTTCTCGCCCTACTACCACCCGATCCTGCCGCTGATCTGTCACGTCGACTCCGCGCGAACCGCCAACCCGTACTTGCAGCTGCCGGAGCGCCACTTCTCGCACCGCGAGGACGCCGAGCGCCAGATCGACCTGGGTCACAGCCTGTTCGAGAGGCTGCTAGGCCGCCGGCCTACTGGCATGTGGCCGTCGGAGATGGCGGTCGGGGAGAGCGTGATCGGGCTAGCGGCCAAGGCGAACGTCGAATGGATGGTGAGCGACGAGGAGGTGCTCGCCCGCTCGCTCGAGGGCAACTTCGCGCGCGACGAGCAGCTGTACTCGCCCAAGCGAGTCGATCGCGAAGGCGGCAAGGTCTCGCTGGTGTTCAGGGACTCGCAGCTTTCGAACGTCATCGGCTTCGACTACCAGCGCATGGGCGCCGTCGACGCCGCCCGCGACCTGATGGGGCGGCTGCGGCGGATCCGGGACGTTCAGGGCGATCGCGACTTCCTGGCAGTGGTCGCGCTCGACGGCGAGAATGCGTGGGAATTCTATCCGCGTGACGGCCACGACTTCCTGAACGCGCTTTACACCGAGCTCGAGGCCAGCACCGACATCGTGACCACCACCGTCTCCGACTTCCTGGCCGAGCACCCTCCCCAGCAGCAGCTGCACCACCTGCACACCGGCAGCTGGATCGGCGCGAGCCTGGACACGTGGATCGGCGACGCGGAGCACAACGTGGCCTGGGACCTGCTGGCCGAGACTCGCGACTGGCTCGAGGCACAGTCGCTCAGCAGGCCGAAGGATTCGGAGCAGGCCGCCCTGGCGTGGCGTGAGATCCTGATCACAGAGGGCAGCGACTGGTTCTGGTGGTTCAGCCGGAAGCACGACTCGGGGATGGACCCCATCTGGGACAACCAGTTCCGCCTCCACCTGCGCAACGTCTACAAGCTGATGGGCGCGCGCGCTCCGGCGCGACTGTTCCAGCCGATCATCAAGCGGGCGCCGACCCGGGAAAGTGGAGTGCCTGCCGTCGCGATCAGCCCCAAGTCCCGCGAGGACCCTTCGTGGGCGCAGGCCGGCTACTACCTGGTCGGATCCGGCTTCGGAGCGCTGCACCGGCCGGCCGGGATCCTCGAGCGCGTCTTCTACGGCAACGACGACGAGAACGTGTACTTCCGGCTCGACAGCCACCGCACACCCCAGGACCTCGAGGGGCAGCGGATCGAGTTCTGGCTTTACTGCTCGGGCGCCCCGGCCGGTGATGGCGGAGGGGAGATCAGCCTGCCGCTTTCTGTCTCGGCGATGGGTGACCTGGACTTCGAGCCCGCCTATGTCGTGAGGATCGTCCCGAGCGCAGAGTCGGCGTCCGTGACGGTCGCGCGCATCGTCGAGCCGCAGACCAGGGCCGTGGCCGAGAAGACATGGGATGTCACTGATCCCTTCTTCATCACGATCCCTTTCAAGCAGCTCTCGAAGCGCCCCGGCGACACGCTCGAGGTCGCGATCGTGGTCAGCCGCGACGGTCACGACATCGAGGAGGTGCCGCCCTCGGGCTCGCTCGGAGTGCGTGTGCCCGGCCAGGTGCCCGCGATCGAGGCAGAGCGCGCCAAGCACCTCAAGGTGCTGGTCGCCACGGCGGAGCTCGCCCCGTTCGCCAAGCTCGGCGGGGTCGCCGACGTGGCCGCTGCGCTCTCCAAAGAGGTGAGGCGGATGGGCCATGACGTGCGGGTGGTGCTTCCTCGCTACCGGCAGGTCGACATAGCGCGCTATGCGCTGCGCCCCGTGGTCAGCGACCTCTCCGTGCCGCTGGGCACGCAGACCCTGCATGCGACCATTTACGAAGGTCGCCTCGCCGAGATGGTCGTCTACTTGGTCGACTGCCCCTCTCTCTACGACCGCGACGGTATGTTCGGGTTCGGGGACGACGACGCGCGATCCGTCTTCTTCTCGAGGGCGCTGCTCGAGATGCTGCCGGCCCTGGGTTTCTTCCCCGACGTCATCCACGTGCACGACTGGTATGCCGCCCTGGTGCCCAACCTGCTCGAACGCGTCTATACGTCCGGGCCCTACGCCGAGATCGCGACCACGCTGACCATCCACAACCTTGCCGCCCAGGGCGTTTTCGGGTTTGGCGCGCTCATGCTGGCCGGCCTGCAGGAGTGGGGCCTTATCAAGCCGGGCGTACCGGGCCTCGACAACGTAGTCAACGTGCTGGGCCGCGGCATCCACTTCGCCGACGTCGTCAACACCGTGAGCGAGCGCTACGCGAAGGAGATCCAGACGCCTGAGTTCGGCGAGGGCCTCGACGAGCTGCTACGCCAGAACACCTTCAAGCTGCACGGCGTCATCAACGGGATCGATTACGAGATCTTCGACCCTGAGCGTGACCCGAACATCCCTCACCACTATTCGGCGGCCGCGCCTGGAGCGAAGGCGCTCTGCCGCTCGGAGCTGCGCGCCGAGCTTGGGTTGGAGGACGCAGACAAGCCGCTGTGCGCGATCGTGTCGCGCTTCTACGACGTCAAGGGCCTGGACCTGATCGAGCAAGCCATGCCGCAGCTTCTGCAGCTTGGGCTGCAGGTGGTGGTCATGGGCACCGGCGACCGGCGCTACGAGGACATGTTCCATCGCTGGGCGGCCGAGATGCCCCACCAGGTGTCGTTCTCGATCGGATTCGAACCGGCGCTCGCCCAGCGCATCTACGCCGGCTCGGACATCCTCTTCATGCCCTCGCGCTTCGAGCCCTGCGGCCTCGGTCAGCTCATCGCGCTGCGGTACGGCACCATCCCGGTGGTCCGCGCGACCGGCGGCCTCGCCGACACGATCAAGGACTACGACCCGATCCACGGGAGGGGCAACGGTTTCCGGTTCGGGACGTACGACGCGTGGCAGTTCTTTGGCGCCGCGGTGCGCGCAGCCGAGACGTTCCGACACACGGAGAGCTGGGCATGGCTCATCAACCGCGCCATGACGGCGGACGTGTCGTGGACGCGCTCCGCGCAGCGCTACGTGCAGCTTTACCTGTCGGCGGTTTCGGAGCGGCGAGAGCGCCTCGGCCTGCCTGCGGCCGGGGCAACGAGCTCGCCTTCGGCGGCCCCGGCCGCAGAGTAGGAGCGCGACCGAGAGCCCCGGCAAGTGGAATCGGGGGCCTTCCCGTCAATCCCATCCTGTCCGGAAGGAGTTCAGGGCCGCGAAGCCGGCCGGCTCAGGGGACTGGAGTCAGAACCAACGACCGTCGGCCGTTGAGGGCACCACTGGGGTCCCCGCGGGAACCGCGGCAGGAACTGGACGGTTCCCTCTTGTATGTCAGCCGCCCCAGTCGGGGAGGAGGCGGAGCTGTTCGACCCGGCGTGCGCCCGGGGCGTAGGCGCTGTTGAAGTAGTCGATGACCATGCGCCGCGCTGAGAAGGAAGTCGCGGTGTGCCGGATCGAGGCGCGCATCATCTCGACCCAGCGCTGGGGGATGCCGGCCTCGTCCCGCTCGAAATAGGCCGGCACGACCTCGCGCTCCAGCAGCCGGTAGAGGCCCTCGGCCTCGGCCTGGTCGTCGATGTCCTGGCGGTCGAGCGTCGCGCCGGATGGGATCGCCCAGCCGAGCTCGGGCCGGTACGCCTCGTCCCACCAGCCGTCCAGGATGCTCACGTTCAACGCGCCGTTGGCGCCTGCCTTCATGCCGCTGGTGCCGCTGGCCTCGAGGAACCGCTTCGGGTTGTTCAGCCACACGTCGGCGCCCTGTACGAGGTGACGCGCGAGCTCGATGTCGTAGTCCTCGAGAAACACGACCCGCCGCTCATCGCGCGCCAGGCTGGCCACACGAGACAGGATGTCCTTGCCGGGGAGGTCGGCCGGATGCGCTTTGCCCGCGAAGAGCAGCTGCACCGGGCGCTTGGAGTTGCGCAGCAGCTTGGCGAGACGGGTGCGGTCGCGGAGCAGGAGGTCGGCGCGCTTGTACGGCGTGAAGCGCCGCGCGAACCCGATCGTCAGGGCGTTGGTGTCGAGCTCGGTCGGGTCTTTGGTGCGCTCCTGCGCGATCTCGATGAGGCGCCGCTTGAGCTTCTGGTGGACCGCCCACAGCTGGGCCGGAGGGATCTCGTAGACCGCCTGCCAGCGTCCGTCGGCCCCGTCCAGGTCCCACCAGTCAGGACCGACGAAGCTGCTCAGCAGCGCCGCGATCTCCGGCGCGACCCAGGTCGGCATGTGGACTCCGTTGGTGACCGAGCCGATGGGCACCTGCGCTTCCGGCAGGCCGCGCCACGCGTCTTTCCACAGGCGCCTTGACACCTCGCCGTGGAGTCGGCTGACACCGACCGACTGATCGGCCAGGCGAAGCGCCGCGTAGGTGGTGCAAAGCATCTCGCGTGGGTCGCCGGGACGCTGGCGGCCGAGGTCCATGAACCTGTCGAAGGTGATGCCGACTTCCGCCAGGTATGGGCTCAGGAGGTCCCAGACGAGGCCGGGCTCGAAGTAGTCGCTACCCGCGGCGATCGGGGTGTGGGTGGTGAAGACGATGCCCGCCCGCGCGACGAGCCTAGCCTCCTCCAGCGTCATCTGCCGCGACGCGCGAAGCTCGCGGATCCGCTCGATGCCGCACAGGAAGCTGTGGCCCTCGTTCAGGTGGAACACGCCGGCCTCCATACCGAGCGCGCGCAGGGCACGAACGCCTCCGATGCCGAGCACGATCTCCTGCCGGAGCCGCCGGTCCGGCTCGGGCACGTACAGCCGGTCGGTGATGGAACGCAGGTCGGGTGGATTCGACTCGAGGTCGGTGTCGAGCAGGAAAAGCGGCACGCGGCCGACCTGCGCGCGCCAGATCGCGATACGGACGTTGCGCGCGCCGATGGGCGCCTCGACCTCGACCCCCTCGACCTTGCGGACCGGCAGGTCGGTGCCACGGTTCTCCGAATACACCTCGACCTGGCGCCCGGCCGCGTCGATCTGCTGGCGTCCGAACCCCTGCCGGTAAAGGAGGCCGACCGCGACCAATGGCAGGCCGAGGTCGCTGGTCGCCTTGAGGTGATCGCCGGCGAGCACGCCCAGTCCGCCCGAGTAGATCGGCAGGCACTCGGAGAGGCCGAACTCGAGCGAGAAGTAGCCGACGAACAGCGGCGCTTTGGCGTCCATGAAGCGCGGGTTGTAGTCGTAGTACTCACGGTAGGCGGCGCGCGCGCCTTCGAGCGCCTGCCGCACATCCTCGCGCTCGAGAGCCGTCTTGATGCCGTCATCACCCATCTGCTCGAGCAAGAGGACCGGGTTCTGCCGCGTCGATCTCCAGAGCTCGGGGTCGAGCGCGCGAAACACCGCCTCGATGCGGGGCTGCCAGGTCCAGAGCAGGTCGCGAGCGAGCTGGTTGAGTTCGTCCACCACGGCCTACGATGGTATTCGGTGGCGATATGAAGGCGGTGGTGATGGCGGGAGGGGAAGGTTCGCGCCTGCGTCCTCTCACCAGCCGTCAGCCGAAGCCACTGGTGCCGGTGGCGGGCCGGCCGATCATGGAGCACATCCTCCTGCACCTGCGCCGGCACCAGATGCGCGACGTGGTCGCCACCGTGCAGTACCTGGGCGCCTCGATCCGCAACTATTTCGGCGACGGCTCTGAACAGGGCGTGTCGCTGACCTACTCCGTAGAGGACTCACCCCTGGGCACCGCAGGCTCGGTGATGCTGGCCCGCCAGTACCTCAACGAGCCGTTCGTGGTCATCTCGGGCGACTCCCTGACCGACATCGACCTCGCCGCGGCGGCCAGGTTCCACCGCGAGCGCAAGGCGATCGCCACCATCGTGCTCAAGCCGGTCCCGAACCCGCTCGAGTACGGCGTCGTCGTCGTCGACGAGGGCGGCGCGGTGCAGCGCTTCATCGAGAAGCCGAGCTGGGGCGAGGTGATCTCTGACCTGGCCAACACCGGCATCTACATCCTCGACCCCGCGGTCTTCAACTTCTTCCGGGCGGGCGAGGTGACCGACTGGTCAGGCGACGTCTTCCCCAAGCTGCTCAAGGAGGGGGAGAGGGTCTTCGGCTGGGTCGCCGACGGCTACTGGGAGGACGTCGGGAGCCACAGCGCATATGTCAAGGCCAACTTCGACTGCCTCGAAGGGCGGGTCAAGGTCCAGATGCCCGGCAACCGTGTCGGCGACTCCACGTGGATCCACGAGGACGCCGAGGTGTCGCCGGGGGCTCGCATCGACGGGCCGGCGCTCATCTGCGCCGGCGCCAAGGTGCGCGTCGGCGCGTGGGTCAATGGACCCTGCGTGGTCGGACCGTACACCACGATCGACTCCGGGGTGAAGATCTCCAACTCCATAACCTGGGACCACACGTACATCGGCCTCAACTCGCGCCTTCGCGGGGCGGTCGTGTGCCGCTCGGTCACGATCAAGAACGGCTGCCTGCTCGAAGAAGGCAGCGTGATCGGCAGCGACGTGGTGATCGGCGCGGGCTCCACGGTCAATCCCAACGTCCGCATCTGGCCCAACAAGGAGGTCGAGCCTGGCGCAGTCGTCCACGAGTCGATCATCTGGGCCGGTTCCTGGAAGCGGGGCCTGTTCAGCTCATATGGGCTCAACGGGCTGATTAACGTCGAGTTCACGCCTGAGTTCGCGTCGCGCCTGGGCGCGGCGATCGGCGCGCTCACGCCGAAGGGGACGGAGATCGGCATCTCGCGGGACTACACGCGCTCCGCGCGCATGATCGGCCGGGCGCTGATGTCGGGGATGATCTCGTCGGGCGCGAACGTGATCGACCTGTCGGTGCTGCCCCTGCCAGTGGGCCGGTACTGGGCGCGCCACAATCACGTGTCGGGAGTGCACGTCCAGACCTCGCCAGTGGACCCGCGCTCGGCGGACATCCGCATCTTCGACGACCTCGGGCTGGAAATCGACAAGCGCAGCGAGCGACGGCTCGAGGGACTGTTCTTCCGCGAAGACATCCGGCGAGTCTCGCATTACGAGATGGGCCGCATCACCCGCCGCGACGGGCAGACGGAGCGGTACGTGGAGGACCTCCTGTCGAAGCTCGACCTCGAGGCGTTGCGAGGCGCCGCATTCAAGGTCCTGGTCGACTACAACAACGGGGCCGCGGCCATGGTGCTGCCGCGCGTGCTGCAGGAGATGAACTGCACGGTCATCCCCCTCAATGCGTCGCCCGCCGAGATCATCGTCGAGCAGGACGAGGGGACCTTCCGCGACCACCTGAGCGAGATGGGCGTCATCGTGGCGGCGGTCAAAGCCAAGCTCGGCGTTTTCATCGACACGCCGGGGGAGCGGTGCTTCCTGGTCGACGAGACCGGGACCGTGCTCGACCACGACGCCGCATTTGCCGTGCTCGCGCAGCTGGCGTTGGCGAGCCGGCCCGGCATGGTGCTCGGCCCGGCGTCGGCGTCGCTCGGCTTTTCCATGATCGCCGACAACCAGCAGAGCCGGTTCGTGCCGACCAAGATCACGCCCGGGGCCGTGCTTCGCGCGGCCCAGCACTCCGACACCGTGCTTGCCTCGGACGGCGCCGGCGGCTACTGCTGGCCTGACTTCGCAGTGTCTTTCGACGCCGTCTTCACCATGGCTCGGGTGCTCGAGCTCCTGGCCCAGATCGGCGGCTCTGTCAGCTCGCTGCGCTCACGCATCCCTCCGGTGGCGCACCGGACCGCGGTCGAGTTCTGTCCATGGGAGGTCAAGGGCAGGGTGATGCGGACCATGATGGAGAAGCACCTCAAGGACCGGGTCGACCTCACCGACGGGGTCAAGGTGTTCGTGGACGGTGGATGGGTGCTGGTGGTGCCGGACGCGGACCGGCCCGAGTACCACATCATCGCGTCCACCCTCGACCCGGCGCAGTCCGACCGGCTGGTGCAGGATTATTCGCTCCTGGTGCGTTCGGTGGTCTCGGAGGCGGCGCCCCAAGCCGAGGCGGTGGTCGAGACCTGACGCCGCGCCGGAGAACCTAGAATCGTTATTCCGCCGAGCGGGAGTAGCTCACCTGGCAGAGCGCGACCTTCCCAAGGTTGAGGTAGCGGGTTCGAGTCCCGTCTCCCGCTCCAAACGTCCTTGTTCGAACTCCGGCAAAACAAAAAGCGCGCCGAACGGTTCGCGATATTTCACCTCGGTGATCTCTCCGCTTCGGACGGCGAGGCTCTCAAAGACAGCCGAGCTGTAGAGCTCGCGC